>SHUW01000014.1 GCA_009694465.1 Ilumatobacteraceae bacterium | reverse complement strand
CGTTATTGGAGCGCGAGCTGCCCTGAAAACCTTCTTGCAGCGCTTGAATGAACCGAATCAGCCTGATGATTCTCGCTTTGAAATGCTCATTGAGGCACCTTTCCGTGCCCCAGAAAAAAAGAAGACGAACGACCGCCGATTCTAAAACCTGATGAAGATTTATTCTCGTCCTGGCTTATTCGTTGGTTTAGTCGCCTCCCTTGTTGGTGTTGTTGCCTGCTCAAGTGAAGGTTCGACTTCACCTGCGAGCAACCCGCCCATCACCGAGGCAATGACGCAAACGCCCACCGACCCAGCGAGCATTAGTGCCCCGACAAGTTCGGCGAGCAAAGAGATTCCCGAAACGGGAACTCCCTCCACTGAATCAGTGGCGATCGAGATTGATGCTGACGCGGGTGTCCCCGAGGTTGCTTCAGTGGCCTTAGGCAGTCCAGTTGTGATTCAGGTGTTCAGTGAAACAGAACAAGATTTCCATCTTCATGGCTTTGACATTGATCTCATGGGTGACGATGTCACTTTTGATTTCATTGCCGACAAGTTGGGCGACTTTGAACTGGAGTCGCATGAGTCAGGCGAAATTTTGCTGACTCTGTCTGTTGTTGAAGATTAAATCTTGGGCTTGAACTTTAAGATTTAATTGATTCTGCAGGGTTGCCCACGTAATGAACCACATGCGGCGACCCCTGGTGGAACGACGAGACCAGGAACAATTGATAAGACAATTGATGACGGATGATCGGCATCGTGCCAAATGGTCACTTTTTCGCCCTTGCTGATAGTGCGGAAAATCCACTCGCCACGGTTGCCCCCGGGAGCGTCAATGGTGATGCGAATCTTGGAACCAGCGCGGAACGGATGAGCAACGGGGAACATCTCAAGTCGCACCAGCGTGACCTCACCTGGAACCAACGGTTGGGCATCAGACTCGAAATTGGTGTGGGTCGGGCGCAGTTCGGTAGCCGATGATTCGTCGAGTGCACGATGACTAGCACGCAGCCAACCGCTTTGCACATATGTTTCCGTTTCTGTTCCTGATTCATCGGGACGGACTTCACTGATCGTGACTTCAAGATCGGTGTCAACGGCATCCGAGGAAATCCATAGATCCGCAGAACCAGGTCCAACGATGACGGTGTCCTCGGTGAGAAGTGCGGTCGTAAAAACCGCAGCAGTACCTTGCGGATTGCGGACCCAATTCCATTTCACATCAGATTTCCAAATATCGTTGCCAGAACCTTCGAAGAATCGCTCTGGTGTCGCACTTGGGTCAGCGGTGTATGAGGTGCTTCCAGTGCCGCTCGCCCCTTGAGCCAGAGTCCCGTTGTCCCCGAAGTTGAAGCGTGTGGCCTGTGCTTCGGGAATCGGCCACGCACTGAATTCTGCCTGCCAACGATTGAGTGGCGCGCCAAATGCCTGACCGTCAGCGGCACCTTCTTCGAACAAGACGCGCACTGAGGGTTCGCTCTCAAAAATTGCAAGAGCCTCGTCGTAGGTCATGCCAGTGAAACGATTTCCTTGAACGATTGGCGTACTGACGCCAAAAATGCTGGGAGTTAGCACGGCCGCAATCAACATCGCTGGACCGAGGTCAGGAACTTTTTTGGCCACGTACAAACTCAAGAACTCTGTATAACGCGGGAAAACTGAAGGTGCTAACGACTCAGTGTGCAAACCATTGACGAGGGTTGCGTATAGATGAGGCGAACCCGTGAATTTGTCAAGGAATGCAGGGAAATGTCCACCTGTTTGTTCGTCCTGCCAGGCCCCAGCGAGAAAGACTGGAACATTGATTTTGTCGACAAACAGGGATGGGTTGATGCTGTCCAAAAGTTCGGGGACATAGTACTCGTTGTCGTTGATTTCAGAAATGAGATCGGGATTTTGCAGACGCATCCGCTGATTATTGGCACATTCAGAGTCGCCCGAATCAGCCATATCTTTCGACCAGCCCTGACCATAAATAGCAGCACTATCCATACGTTCTTTGGTCCACTTCACGGCGAAGCCGGTATTCAGAATCCCGCCTGGGGCGAGGGTGGCACGCGCACTGTCATCAAGTACTGATAACGGAGTGATGGCAGCCAAACTTGGTGGCTGTGTGGAGGCCACAAATAGTTGGCTGATACCTGGGTAACTGATTCCCACCATTCCAACCTTGTTGTTCTTGACCCAGGACTGTGCGGCGATGGTCTCAATGGCGTCATAGCCATCCAATTGTTGGGACTCTTCGAAATAACGGAAAGATCCACCCGAGCAACCAGTGCCACGCATATTCACTGCTACATAGGCATAACCGAGGGTCGTAAAAAGTTGACCGAAGGTTGTGTCATTGGGGTTACTCGGTGCGTAACCAGAGTATTCAACGACAGTTGGGTACGGTCCGTTTTCTAGTTTGCCTGGCAACATCACATTGATTGACAGCGTGGTCCCATCGCGCGTCTCGAGATAGCCGAATCCTGGCGATGGGAGTTCTTGATCGGCATAGAAGGATTGCGCAGGAATATACGAAGCGTCATAGACCTCAACCTCGGCACTGGCGGCTGAAAGATCGGCATTGACCACTCTGTACGTGCCAACCTCAAGATTGCGGGCTAAGAATGAACCCTGCTCATCCACGACGCCCTCGGCGGCAATTGAGCCATCGGAATGTTGGATTTGCAACGCGGTACCAGGATCGGCATCAAGAACTCCAACTTGATGGGCGCCAGGACGCACAGTGTAGGTAGCGAGCGGCAAAGGTTGTGTGGTCGTAGGTGGCTCGGTGACGACACCGGAGTCGCTGCCACCAGAACAAGCCACAAGTCCGCCGATGACGACAAATCCGATAATGAACGCCGTGAAGCGATGTGCCGTGGATCTCATATTTCCCCCGCTGTTAATTAATTGAACTCTAGATGGGGTCCATGAGGCACAATGGGGTCGTGCCAAATAAAAATTTTGTAGCCCCAGATGTGACAGAGATGGTTAAAGACCTTGGTCGGCTCGTCAACATTGAATCTCCGTCTTTGGATATCCCTGCCCTGACTGCAAGTGCGGGTGAGTTGGCAGCGATGATGCAGCAACGTTTGGGTACACCCCCGACGCTTGTTGATTCGGCAGTGGGGCCGCATGTGCATTGGTCGGGAGGTGGGGATCCGAAAGTTTTGATCGTCGGACACCACGACACCGTATTTGCTAAAGGTGCTTTGGCACAGCGCCCCTTCACCGTCGTCGCTGATCGAGCAACGGGTCCTGGCATCTTTGATATGAAAGCGGGAATCATCCAAGCCATACACGGTGTTGCTGCACTGGCGGATAAAACAGGTGTGGAGATTTTGATCACCTCTGATGAAGAAGTTGGTTCGCATCATTCACGTGACTTCATAGTTGAACGCGCCCAGGCTTGCGGGGCAGTTTTGGTTTTGGAGCCGAGCGCTGATGGTGGAGCGTTGAAAACGGCTCGTAAGGGAACGGGAACTTTCGAACTCCATGTACATGGTCGGGCCTCGCATGCCGGACTTGAGCCTGAAAAAGGCGTGAATGCGTTGATTGAAGCGGCTCAACAGATTCTTGAGATCGCTCAGTTCGGTGATGGCGAACTTGGTACTACCGTGACGCCCACGGTGGCTGTGATTGGTACGGTAGACAATGTGGTGCCAGCACACGCCAAGATTTCTATTGATGTGCGCGTTGTTGAAGCACAAGAACGCCAACGCGTTGAGACGGCGATGAGTTCTTTGATTGCCAACAATCCGCAAGCGCGTCTTGAAATGAAAGGTGGATTTAACCGTCCACCAATGGCCCCTACTGCTTCAACATGGTTATTTCCTATGGCAGTTGAAGTGGCCAACGAGTTGGGCTTGCCTGCTGTTCATGGCGTGGCGGTTGGTGGTGGCTCCGATGGAAACTTTACTGCTGCTGCTGGTGTCCCCACATTGGATGGTCTTGGAGCAGTTGGTGGCGGAGCGCACGCCGATCACGAATGGGTTGATGTCGCGCAGATGCCCCAACGTGCACTGTTGATCGCAGGGCTCGTGCGGCGCTTACAAAACCGCAGCGAACACTAGGTTTCCCCTACTCCAGTTCGAGTAGATGGGTTCCCGCTGCCAAGGTTCCAGCAGCGCGATAAATCTCGAGTTTGCTACGACTGTCTTCAATGTCAAGGTTGCGCATTGTCAGTTGGCCGATGCGGTCAAGAGGACCAAAGGGTTGATCCTCGACGCGCTCCATGCTCAGACGTTCGGGTGAATATGTGAGATGCGGACCCGTCGTATCCAACACGGTGTAGTCATCACCGCGCCGTAAACGCAACGTCACTTCACCTGTGATGGCAGAACCCACCCAGCGCATGATGGGTTCACGGAGCATCAGACTTTGCGGGTCAAACCAGCGACCTTCGTACAACAAACGACCCAAACGCCGACCCATGGTGCGGTAGTTCTCGATCGTGCCTTCGTTATGGATAGCGGTGACAAGGCGTTCGTAGGCAATATGTAAAAGAGCTAATCCCGGCGCCTCGTAAATACCGCGACTTTTTGCTTCAATGATGCGGTTCTCGATTTGATCGCTCATACCGAGACCATGGCGACCGCCGATGGCATTGGCTTCGTGCACGAGTTCAACCTGATCGGCAAATTCTTTTCCATTAATCGCCACTGGCCAACCTTCATGGAAGCGAATGCTCACGGTCTCGGCAGCGATCATGACATCTTCGCGATAATGAGCAACTCCCATGATGGGATCAACAATCTCCATCGAGGTCGAAAGTTCTTCAAGGAGTTTGGCTTCGTGCGTTGCGCCCCAAATATTGGAGTCCGTGCTGTACGCCTTCTCCGTACTGGCGCGATAGGGCAGTTTGTTGGCTAATAAAAATTCGCTCATTTCTGTTCGACCACCGAGTTCGGCGACGAAGGCTTCGTCCAGCCAAGGTTTGTAGACCCGCAACTTGGGGTTGACCATCAGACCGTAGCGATAGAAGCGCTCGATGTCGTTGCCTTTATATGTCGATCCATCGCCCCAGATATCCACGCCGTCTTGGTGCATTGCGCGCACGAGAAGCGTTCCGGTGACGGCGCGACCTAACGGTGTGGTGTTGAAATATGTTTTGCCAGCGGTGGTGATATGAAAGGCGCCGCATTGCAAGGCCATCAGACCCTCGCGCACGAGTTCAGCCCGACAATCAATCAATCGGGCTTCTTGAGCACCGTATTGTTTGGCGCGATCGGCAATGTCATCAAGATCTGGTTCATCGGGTTGGCCGAGGTCGGCGGTGTAGCAATAGGGGATAGCGCCCTTGGCTCGCATCCAAGCCACTGCGGCAGATGTGTCGAGTCCACCGGAAAAAGCGATACCCACGCGTTCGCCAATGGGGAGTGAGGTGAGTACCTTGGCTGACATGGGAATTGACGCTATCGGTTTGGCTCGCCCGAGTCAGGGAGACTTAGACGAGATGTGTGCGAAATTGCAGGGCGCAAGCTATGAATCTTGACGGGGGAATACACGAGATTCCACTTTCGTCAGTTGCAGGGCGACTGTGGTTGTGTGGCAAACACAAGATTGCGCCCGATGTTGAGGCTTTGTTAGAGCATGTGTCTGCAGATCACGTGGTCTGTCTAGTACAAGAGCATGAACTCAGTGCGCGCTATCCCGCTTATGTGACATGGCTGAATACTGCTGGGCGTTGCACATGGCAACGCATCCCTGATCTATCATCACCACCACTGCACAAAGTTCTCCCGCTCTATGAATCGGTTGTGGAACGCTTGCGTCGGGGCGAAAATGTGATCGCGCACTGTGCCGCTGGCATCGGCCGCGCAGGCACATTGGCAGTGGCGGTATGTCTCCTCACGGGGATGGACTTAGATCAAGCAATGAGCCATGTCCGCCAGTCACGACCGGGGGCCGGACCTGAAGTTGGGTCTCAGTTGGATGTGATGATCGAACTCTCGACTTTGCTGGGGCGATAACGGCCACCAAAAGAAGCCACAGATAAGAGGAGCGCGGCGATAGCCAAAAAGATTGTGACCAGCGCTCCTCCCGGTGAGTTATGACGGTCAAGCGCGGCCCACAGAATGAGTTCGCCAGTGACCAGAAGCGACAGAAAGGGAACCCACGGTCCAGCCAGCAAGGACCAGGTGACCAACGTAATCACAGGGGCAAAGGTCGCCGCCACGAGCATGATGAGGGTGACTGCGCCAAAACGCTGATCATCAATCCAGATCATGGGGCGACCAATCACCTGTGATGAAGCACCGACGGTGATCAGTGCCACGGCGATGAGAGTCCAACCCAGGGCAACGGTTCGCCCCCAAACCCGAGTGAGACGCTGTTCCAGCCCAATCTTGGGCAGGATGCCTATTTCAATGTCGCTGAGATCCATCACTAGGCAAAGTTATCCCAAAGTGATGAGTCGCGAGATCACCGATAACTTGACAGTGTGGCATCTGAGGCAGCGTCTGCGCACTTCCAAAAACTTTCCTTCTTTTTCCCGATGTGGAACGAAGAGGATTACATTGCCAAGACCCTGTCGGCAGCCCATGAGGCCGGCAAATCGCTGATGGCGGCGGGTGAAATAGCAGACTACGAAATCACCATTATTAATGACGCGTCAACCGAT
This sequence comes from Ilumatobacteraceae bacterium, assembly GCA_009694465.1. Taxonomy (GTDB): domain Bacteria; phylum Actinomycetota; class Acidimicrobiia; order Acidimicrobiales; family Ilumatobacteraceae; genus Casp-actino8. The sequence continues at coordinate 17,377 of SHUW01000014.1, read as the reverse complement.
GCGACACCACAACTCGCTGACGAAGCGGCGGCCAATGATTCACGCGTCAAAGTTGTGCACCATCCGAAGAATCGTAAATTGGGTGGCTCAATCAAAACTGGTTTCGCTCACAGCAGTGGTGATTTGATTCTCTACACTGACGCCGACCTGCCTTTTGACATGGATGAGTTGCAAAAAGCTTGTCGTTTGATGCGTCAGTATGACGCCGACATCGTGAGTGCCTATCGCCATGATCGCACTGGTGAGGGCTATGTCCGCACGGTCTATTCGTTCTTCTATAACGCTTTAGTACGGGTTTTCTTCGGCCTCAAAATGCGCGATGTCAATTTCGCTTTCAAATTGTGTCGTGGGCGGATCTTTGAACACATTTCGTTGAAGAGTGAGGGCTCATTCATTGATGCCGAACTCGTACTACGAGCGAATAAATTGGGGTATCACATTGTGCAATTCGGAGTGGATTATTTCCCACGAACCCGCGGTGTTTCGACTCTTTCATCGCCTTCGGTGATTTTCAAGATTCTTCAAGAGATGCAGCAACTGCGTCGTGAATTACGTGCCATCAAGCCAGTAATTAAGCGCTGACAGTTTAGCTCTGAGGCCCTCGCTGTAGAATGTGAAGCATGTCTGACTCGCAAAACCCTCGCCGACCAACGGTCGGACGGTCGCGATCTCAGGTCACCCCAGTCAATCAGTGGACTCCCGCAATCGGTGCTGCCCTGGTCTTACTGATCGTGATTGTGGTTGGAGTGGTGGCGTCCAATAAAGACTCTTCAGGCATCGGTTCACAGACGACAACTACGATTGATCAAATTCTCAACGGCTCTACAGTGTCACCAATTATCAAAGTTCCACTTTCACAAACACTTGGCAAAGGTTCGGCTGGAGCGGAGATCAAAATGGTCCAAGATCGCTTGATCGAACTGAACTTTGATCCAGGCGAACCCGATGGGGTCTTTGGTGAACGAACTCGTCAAGCGATATGGGCTTTCGAAAAATTGGTGATGGGTGTGCAGCGTGAGAACATCACAGGCAAGGTTGATGCGCAAATGTGGAGCAGGATGCAGGACCCACTTAAGATCTTGCCGCGCAGACCTGACACAACGCCCAATCACACCGAGGTGTACTTACCCGAGCAGGTGCTGATTGTTTTCCGCAGCAATGTGCCGGCGATCATCACTCATATTTCCTCTGGGACAGCCTCCTCTGCGACAGATGAAGAGTGGTGCGAAGAAGTCACTATCTCGCCTGGAGAGCAAGACAATGAGACAGGTACACAAGCGATCAAGAAAGGTGTCTGTGGTGTGTCGTGGACTCCAGGTGGCGTCTACAAGTTCTACCGACTGGTTGTTGGGCGACGCGAGAGTCAACTTGGCGGAATGTATAACCCTGTCTATTTCAATAAGGGGATAGCAGTCCACGGGGCCCAAGAGGTTCCTGCCGTGCCGGCTTCACATGGATGCATTCGTTTACCAATGCATATTTCTGAATATTTCCAAACGCTGGTGTCCAAAGGTGATCAAGTTTTTGTCTTTGATGGTGTCAAGGAACCAGAAGAATACGGGGCGCAAAGCCCCCGATTTAATTGGGTGGATCCGAATTACACGACGACGACGTCAAGCACCGTGCCGACTGCGACAACGACCACTGTCGCCACAACGACCAGCACCGTGCCGACTGCGACAACGACCACTGTCGCCACAACGACGGTTGCTCCTTAATGGGAGCGCGTTCAACTCAGCGAATCAAGAACTTTTTGCAATTCAATAATTTCGCCTGATTGTCCTTTGATCATTGATTGAGCAAGATTAATCACGGCGCGGTTTGATGCGTGGTCAACTGCGTACGTCGCCATTGATACTCCACCTTGATGGTGTTGAATCATCAAGGTGGCAAAGATGCGCGATGCGTCATCTCCCGAGGCGGCTGCAAATGCGTCTAGTTCACTTTGGCTGGCTAAACCATCCATATCTTCAATGGCCATCTCGTGGCCCATCCAGCCCATGCTTCTTCCGCTGTCATTGACTTCACTGACGCCAAATGAGCGGAGCATTTGCACCATACGTCCACTCTCCAATTGCTGGCTGAGAAGTATTTCTTCCGCTAAAACCGTCAGTAGCGGAACTGGATCATCGACCGAGGTGCGGTAGTAGTAGGCCATGGCCACCGCTTGGTCATGGTGGTAACGCATATCTTGAAGAAAACCCTCGTCCACAGCATTGTGAGCTGGGGTAGCGGCCTTGTGACCGGCGTAGTAGCCAATTCCGACTCCGAAAATGAGCATTGCGACCCCGAGAGCGATGAAGTTCAGTGGGTTCTGCCACCACGGTAAAACGGTGGGCTGAGCCTCGGTCAGGGTCTCGGGTTGGTCGGGCATGACTCAAGCGTGGCATAAAACTGCAACGGTGGTTGAGGTGGGTGGCGATTACTTGATGAGGCGGGTGCGATTGGTAAGGTTCAAACACAACTTTCAGGAGGACCCCCCATGTCGTTAGCAATCTCAACATCACCCAAGACTTTGGTCGACACTTTTGGTGTCGTCAACGAACGCACGAATCGCATCGTGCGCGATGTGGTTTTGGTTATTGGTTTCGCGGTTCTCACGGCGATTTTGGCTCAGGTCCATTTCAGCCTGGGGTTCACCCCAGTGCCGATTACTGGTCAAACATTGGGTGTGCTTTTGTCAGGTGCGGCACTTGGTTGGCGTCGTGGCGCGCTGAGCATGGGCACCTATTGGTTGGTAGGTATTTTTATGCCCATCGCTTGGTATGCCGGTGATGATTCGGGAAGCAACATCAGCGCGGGATGGCGTATGGCCACTGGAACCACTGCTGGCTATCTGTTTGGCTTTGTCGTTGCTGCGGCATTCGTGGGCTACCTGGCCGAGCGTGGTCAAGATCGCTCATTTTCCACTTCGCTCCCAGCAATGTTGGCCGGCTCAGTCATCATCTATGTCTTCGGCGTTTTGTGGCTAGCTCACAAACTGAGTGTTCCCGTGTTCAACGGTGACGAGAATGCCGTGGGTTACGGCTTGACTCCGTTCTTGGCTGGCGACCTCGTGAAATTGTGCATCGCTGGTGTCTTGACACCTGCTGCTTGGAAGTTTGTCGGGCGCAAATCCAACTGATTGCTAGCGAACAACGTCTCCCGTGATGACGGTCAGTTCCCGATCCCCGGTGATCTCAATAATGAATTCCCAACTATCGCCATCGTTGTCGGTGGCCGAGCAAGCGTATTGAGTCCCCACTTTGATCGACTGCGGTGTGTCGCACAGTGCGTTGCTGAACTTGTATCCAGCGATTCGCGCCTGATCGCTACTTTCAAGGAATTTCTCCCCCTCAGATTTATAGTTCTCGCTCGTCGTTGAGCAGCCAGTGACGAAGCAAAAAAGCGCTGCACCAAACAGGATTGGGCGTTTGAGGGACAGAAGAAGCGGTCTCATACGAGTTCTCTGAAATATAACCGATGAAGGGCTTACTGAGTGGTTGCCTTCTGTCGTTGTTGACGGATCGAGTCCACGGTGACAACGACAAGAGCGAGCCAAATCAACGAAAATCCAACGATACGGCTGAGGGAGAGTTTTTCGTGATAGGCCAACCACCCCAAGAGAAAGTTGATGATCGGAACCGAATATTGCATTGGCCCAAGAACCGTGAGTGGCAGTTTGAGAGCAGCGGTCGCGAAAAGTAGCAGCGGTATGGCCGTGATGAGTCCAGATAAAAGCACGAGCACGACATGTTGGGCATCTGCTGAACGCAGAACCGAATCGGTATGTCGAGAGAACCACATAATGAGCCCGATGGCTGGGACGATCAAGACGAGGGTTTCTGACATCAGACTTTCTAGTGGTGGTAAAGGCACTTGGCGTTTGAGCAATCCGTACACGGCCCAAGAAGCAGCCATAGTCAAAGCCAGATACGGGACTCGGCCGTAACCAAAGGTGAGCACGATGACTGCGCACAACGCGAGACCAGAACTCACTTTTTGAGGAGTCCGAAGTTTTTCCTTGAGCACTTTGACCCCGATGAGCATTGTCCCAAGTGGGGCAATGAAATAGCCGAGAGCAGCCTCAATGACTTTGCCTTGGTTGACAACCACGACATAGGTCGTCCAGTTGATGGCCAGCAATACTGCCGCCAACGTCACTCGGCCCCAGAGTCTTTCTTGTCGCAATAGGTGCAATAACTTGATGAATCGCTGACGTACGACGAGAACAGAAATCAGCAATATCGCTGACATGACGATGCGAAAGCCAATGAGCTCGAGAGGCGTGAATGCTTTGAGGGCTTTCCAATAAACGGTGATGAATCCCCACAAAATGTAGGCCGACATGCCTGCAGCAACTCCGCTGCTGGCAGTGGTGCTCCGTATTTTTTCCGGGGACACCTGAGAACTCACGCTTCTTTCCTATCATCTCAGAGCCTTTCCACTAGCGTTCCCTCTGTGAATCCACTGGAGACAACTCAACAATGGCGTGATGTTGTGGCCCTCAAGCCTCCAGCGTCGTTAGGTGAGTTGTTCGCCACTTCTCCAGAACGTGTGCAGTCCATGACTCTGAGGGTCGGTGGTTTGCTGATTGATTATTCAAAGCAACTTCTTGACCCCAAGATCATTGAGGCGTTATTGAATGTGGCCCTTGAGCGCGATGTGGCATCTGCATTTCGAGACATGGCCGATGGTCAGGCGATTAACTCGACGGAGAATCGTGCGGTTGGTCATATGGCTCTGCGTTCGCCCAAAGGTCAGCGAAGTCTGATGAACGGAATTGATGTGGCACCAGAAGTTCACGCCACTTTGGATCGAATGGCAACTTTGGCGACGGCAGTGCGCTCGGGCGATTATGTGGGAGCGACTGGATCGCGAATTCGCACCATTGTGAATATCGGAATCGGTGGAAGCGATCTTGGTCCATCAATGATGTACGAGGCATTGCGATCTTTGCGCTCCGCAGAGATCAGTTGTCGATTTGTCGCCAACGTGGATCCGGCAGATCTGGCAGCCAATCTTCAGGGTCTTGAGCCAGCAGAAACACTTTTCATCGTCACCTCAAAAACATTTACTACTCAAGAGACTTTGAGTAACGCCACAGCAGCGCGCGAGTGGTTGGTCGCAGCATTAGGGCAGACGGCAGTTGATAAACATTTTGTGGCCGTCAGTTCAAATGCTCAGGCGGTCAGGGAATTCGGCATTGACCCGCGCAACATGTTGGCGATCTGGGATTGGGTGGGGGGCCGCTTCTCATTGCCATCGGCTGTTGGTTTGGCAGTCATGATTGCGATCGGTCCAGAGGCGTTTCAGGAGTTTCTCATCGGCATGCACAGCATGGACGCACACGCCCGCGACAGTGTCGGTGCCGACAATGCTCCGTTGATGTTGGCGTTGATCAATATCTGGAACTCAACTGTGTTGCAGTCTCGCTCTCGTGTCGTGATGCCGTATTCCTTTGATCTGCGACGTTTTCCGGCCTATTTGCAACAACTGGTGATGGAATCAAATGGGAAAACCGTCCGCAAAGATGGATCGCTGGTTCCGTATGCCACCTCGCCAGTCGTGTGGGGTGAGCCAGGCACCAATGCGCAACACGCTTTCATGCAGTTACTTCATCAAGGAACTGATGTTGTGCCCGTTGACTTCATTGGATTCGCTCGCTCTGATTCATCCGATAAGAATCGTCAAGGCTTGCTGTTTGCAAATATGTTGGCGCAATCGCAAGCTCTTGCCTTCGGTCAACCGCAAGATACCCAGCAGGAGAGGCATCGCAACTTCTCCGGAAATCGACCGAGCACGACAATCGTCGCAGCAGAGTTGACGCCCCGTGTGCTTGGTGAATTGATTGCCCTTTACGAGCATGTTGTGTTCTTTGAGGGAGCAATGTGGGGGATCAATAGTTTTGATCAATGGGGCGTTGAACTTGGTAAAGAGTTTGCCACGCAGATCTCTCAAAACATCGCGGATGTGGACGACGCAACTCGCCACAATATGGATGCTTCGACCCACACTCTGTTGCAATGGTTCTCCGAACAGCAGACCAACACCTCTCAATCACCCCTCCATTAAGGTTTCTCGCACTGTGCATCAACTTGAACGTGTCACCAATCTTTTAGCGCTCTTGCTGTCGGCACGACGACATCTCACCTTTGATGAAATTCGTACTCAGCTCAAAGGTCAATATCCAGAAAATCTCGTTGCAGCGCGTGCTGCTTTTGAGCGTGATAAAGCCATCTTGCGTGATGAAGGGGTGCCCATTGAGTCCGAGGTGCAGGGTGGAGATAAGGCTGGCATGACTGGCTATCTCATTAAACGCAGCGCATACGAGTTGGGGGATCTAGACCTCTCAACTCAAGAGGCGGCAGCCCTGCGAGTAGCCGTGTCCACTCTGCGTATGGGGCAATCGTGGGGCGAAGAGGCATTGTGGAAAGTTGATATGGAAGACCATGGGTCGCAACTGGTGACCGCCTCGGCCCATGCCACCTTGCCCGTACATCCAAACTTGCCGCTATTGCACGAGGCTTTAATCAAAAAAGTCGCTGTTGGTTTTACCTATAGCGATCGTCAACGAGTTGTTGAACCTTATGGTTTGTTGGCCCGCAGTGGTTGGTGGTACTTAGTTGGTCATGATCAATCGGTCAATGCAGAACGCACATTCAGAGTTGACCGAATTGAAGGCGAAGTTTCCATCCGGCGCGATATCGCCTGCAAGCGCCCATCAGGTTTCGATATCAGAAAAGCCTTCCCAGTTGATCTCAAAGAGTTGCCTGGGGCCATTGATGTCGGGGGCGAAGTTGCTCAGGTTCTAGTAAATGCCAGCGATGTCGGAGTTGTTCTTGGGCAATACACCCAATCTGCAGTTGTAGAGAATCGACCTGATGGCTCAGTCGTGTTTCAGGTGCCCTGTTCGAATGTTCAAGCCTTTGAACAATGGCTTTTCGGGTTTCTTGATCGCGCCGAAGTTCTTGCCCCACCGGCTTTGCGCCAACATGTCATTGACTGGTTGCTCGAGATGACTGGCTCAGTAACGAGGGGCGAGCGATGACACGACGCGGACCCCGACCCATCAATATCCGTCTTCGTCGTCTACTGGTGATGTTGCCGTGGCTGATGGAGCGCGAAAATGTTTCAACCCAAGAGATGGCTGATCATTTCTTGATGTCTGTCGATGATCTGGTGGCTGATCTCACACTGGCGTCTTTATGCGGCGTGTCACAAGATCCTCGCGACCTGATTGACCTCTGGGTCGATGAAGACGAAGTGCACTTTGGCATTCCAAAATATTTTGATCGTCCTTTGCGCCTGACTGTGACTGAAGCCTTTTCGCTTGTTGCTTCTGCAGCCGCTGCCGAGCAAATTCCTGGTGCCGATGCCGATGGAGCGTTATCGCGAGCAATAACCAAGGTGCAAGCGGTTTTAGCTATCGACAATGATGATTCTTTCGCGATTGATCTCGGCACTCCTGACACTGTCGCACCGCTAGTTGATGCTGCTCTCGGCCAGCAAATCGTGGAGTTTGACTATTGGTCAGTGGCGACCGGCCAATCTGTGCGTCGTCGTGTCGTGCCTATTGAGGTATTCGCTGAACGTGACCATTGGTATGTCCGGTCATTTGATACTGAGGCTCAGGCAGAGAGAACCTTTCGACTTGATCGGCTTGACGACTTACAAACCATCAAGGAGTCCTTGGCTGTCGCTCCATCAGCGAGAGGTGAGTGGTTTAGTTCACTTCAAGAACGCCAAGTCGTCACACTTGAGGTGGATCCATCGTGGTTGTGGGTCCTTGAGCAGTATTCCGGCGTCGCCATCTCTGCTCCGTCGGGGACACCTAGTTCATCAAGTCATTCATGGGTGACAGTTGAAGTTGTTGTTTCCAGTGAACGTTGGCTGCAACGTGTATTACTGCGTTTCGGTTGCCACGCGCGCCTCGTCACTCCATCGGAGTGGGCAGATTTGGCGGGTACCACGGCCGAACTAGTTCTGGCGCGCTATGTAGCGACGAAGGGAACGAGTTCAGCGGGGTCCATGATCCCGTGAGCCTTCAATAGACACATAAGGACTTCTGCGGTGGCGCGGGTGTCGTGGAGGGCGTCGTGGGCATGAGTGAGAGCGACGCCGTAGCGTTCGCAGACGGTGACTAATTTGTGATTTTGCTGGCGACCTGGATCAAGGCGTCGGGACATATTTAAGGTGCACAACACACCCGCCCAATTCAACTCAATATTTTGCGAGCGGGCTGCGGCGTATAAAAATCCGGTGTCGAATGGTGCATTATGGGCGACAACGATGCACCCACTCGTCAGTTCAGCCAAAGTCGTCATCGACTTTTTCAGGGAGGGGGCAAAAATTAATTGGCGTCGGCGGATTCCATGAATTTCCTGCGGACCGAGATTGCTGCTGAGTAGAGGTGAAGGTCGAACATAGGTCGCCCATTCGGAAACCTTGCGCCGTTCAGGTGACGACTGTTGCCCGCCGTTGGGCCAGTCCATGAGCACCACCGCAACCTGCAAGATTTGATCTTCGCTGGCGCTGAGACCCGTGGTCTCGATATCCAAAACGGCGAAACGGGTGGATTTCTTGAATGATGACTTTTCTTGATTCACAAACAGCACCCTAGAGCAGGGGTCTGCCAACCGATGACCTAACCAATCACGACGGAGATCAACTGGCGGTGCGTAGACCTCTGGTGCGGATTCCGATTGGGGCGGCCACGGTGAAGCCGGCAAGGTGACGCTCTTCTTCTGACTCGCCTCCCCAATATCCGTACTCACGGTTTTGGCGCGCAGAGTCTTGGCAAGTTGTTGCGACTGGGCAAGTGCGACATAGCAATCGTGCTTGAGCCTCTCTGCGGACCCGAGCCTGGGGGCGCTCAGCTTTTGGCGGGAAAAACAAATTTGTTCGACCCCGACAGACAGCGTGGTCCATCCAGTTCTCGGACGAAGGGATGGCCAATGGTGTGGACTCTAAAGCGGACATAATGATGACTCACTCTCTTTTTCGCTAAGTCATCGGGAGAAAACTTCTACGTTTCACCGCTGACCTAATTAACACTAAATCTGAAAAAGAGCCAAGTCAACCAAATCCTGTGCTTTGCGCCGAATGTCACATATCAAACATGACTAGGAAATAACGCCGAAGGACTGACGGCAGTTCGTGACTTACAGCAGTTCGGCGGCCAAAGAGGCGACTTCGCTGCGCTCACAAGATGTCAAAGTGATATGCCCAAAGCACTTTTGACCCCTGAAGGCACCGATCAGAACCGCTAGGGCGTTATTTGATTCCCCTAAATAAGGAGCATCAATTTGACTGGTATCGCCGGTGAATATCACTTTTGTACCTTCGCCGATTCGGGTCAGGATCGTCTTCAATGTCGTCGGCTCAAGGTTTTGCGCCTCGTCGACAACGACGATCTGGCGATGTAGCGAGCGACCTCGCAGAAAAGTCACTGACTCCAACGACAATTGATTACGTGACATCAACTCATCAATCATGGTTCGCGCCTCGCGATTCGAACGCTGATCGGTAAGAGCGACAATGGCGTCGTGGATTGCTGACATCCAGGGATCCAGTTTTTCCTCCAACCCTCCCGGAAGAAAGCCCACATCTGCTCGTCCCACTGCGACCAAGGGGCGGTACACCGCCAACTTCTCGTAACGGCGTTGTTCAACGACCTGATCCAATCCGGCGGCAATTGCGAGGACCGTTTTGCCCGTGCCCGCCCGCCCGTCGAGAGCGATGACGCTCACTTCAGGATCTAGCAGTAGGTCCAAAGCGAAGCGCTGTTCCTTGGATCGAGCGCGTAATCCCCAAGCTTCAGGTGAGGCCTGAGGGATCAGATGAAGCGACTCATTCACGCACCGCGCTAACGCTGATTGCGATCCAGAACGAAGAACAGCAAAAGAATTTTCTGCAAGTGAGCCGCTGGGAGCGACTTCAATCGGGTCCACCGTGCCTCCGCTGTAGAGATGGTCCACGAGATCTGCGGGGCAGTCAAGCGTGACCCAGCCCATTGGTCGCGTCGACGACTGCCGACCCGCAAGATGATGCTCATGGGCTGTGAGACCAAGATGCGCGGCCTTCAATCTCAAGGCAGCATCATTGGAGACCATATGGGTCGGCGCATGGTTGGCTTGGCCGAGAGCGGCCCCAATAATCCGGTTATCCGCCTTCGTGGCGTCAAGCCCATGCTCAATCAGGAGATGCTTCTGGATGCCGTTGATTTCAATGTGGACGGTTGCGGTGTTGTCATCATCTTGCACCAACAGAACTGGGTGAGCGAGCGAACCGCCAGCTCGCATTCGGATGTCCTCAAGACCCCGTAACGCTGCACGTGCTGCTCGACCTACATCATCAGGCCTGCTCTTTAAACCATCCAATTCCTCAATGACTGTAAGGGGAATGACGATGTCACAGTTGGGATAGGCCAACAAACAATTGGGATCTGCAATTAACACGGATGTGTCAAGAACAACTCGGGTCGCACGTTGCGCAGGCGCCAGTTGGGACTCACTTTCAACCTGGGGTTTGTGTCCTCGAGGCTCAAGATCGGACTCTTCGTCACCGTGTTCTGTGTCCCGCAGCAGTTTCGTCACCAAATCTCCTTCACGCTTTCAAGTAGTTCTAGTTTGGCAAAGGTTGCCGTTGAGATGCGGGCATTTTGAGGGAAACTTTTTATGAACACCTGGAGCATTTGACACGCTTTGATCTTGGACCTAGGCATCCACCACTGGTGGGCTCGGTCGTGACAAACTCTTGTTGCTCGCCGTGTCGTCGGCTGGTGAAACAGCCGAACTGGTCCAAGAATTTGGCCGTCTGCGACGTCATCTAGTCGATCCAAGGCGAGTTTGTTGCATTTGCAATAACTTCAATACTTGTAAATGACCTCAAAAGCGAATCAACTGTGGATAGTTCCACCCGAGAACTGAAAAGGAAACAATCCGAATGACTAAGTCAGAGTTGATAGATGCGGTGGCAAAGAGTGCTGATGTGAGCAAGGCTGATGCCGAGCGAACCTTGGGTGCTTTTTTTGATCACCTAGTAGACGCGACCAAAACGGGCGACAAAGTGGCGTGGCCGGGCTTCGGCTCATTCACGACCAAGATTCGTGCCGCCCGCATGGTTCGTAATCCGCAGACTGGTGTCTCCATGGAGTCCCCCGCATCACGTCAAATGAAATTCGCTGCGAGCTCGACGCTCAAGGCGACTCTTAATCCAAATAAATAGCAAACCAAACAGAAAGGGTTCATCCCATGGCAGCAAAAAAAGCTCCAGCAAAAAAGGCCGCTCCTAAAAAAGCAGCGAAGAAGGCAGCTCCTAAGAAGAAGGCAGCAGCCAAGAAGGCAGCTCCTAAGAAGAAGGCAGCAGCTAAGAAGGCAGCCCCTAAGAAGGCAGCTCCAAAGAAGAAGGCAGCAGCTAAGAAGGCAGCCCCTAAGAAGGCAGCTAAGAAAGCAGCTCCTAAGAAGAAGGCAGCAGCTAAGAAGGCAGCCCCTAAGAAGAAGGCAGCAGCTAAGAAGGCAGCCCCTAAGAAGGCAGCTAAGAAAGCCGCTCCTAAGAAGAAGGCAGCTAAGAAAGCAGCCCCTAAGAAGGCAGCTAAGAAAGCAGCTCCAAAAAAGAAGTGATTTGATCCCATTCAATTTCGGGACCGGAACTGACCGAGCGGGGGGCAACCCCCGCTCGGTTCTATTTCTCGGGCAAGTCGAATCGATGTCGAACCTGACAACATGGATTGATGTCTATGGCGGAGATGATTGACGATCTGCAAGCCGAGCAGGACTCGCTCGATGACGTCGTTGCTCTCCTGAGTGACGATACGTGGCTCACCAAGACCCCGTCACCGGGATGGAACGTGGCAGACCAGATCAGCCACTTACAGTTTTTTGATGAGCGCGCTGCGCTCGCACTCAGTGACCCAGCGTCTTTCGTTGTTGATCGCCAAGATTTGATGGCTCGCGCGCCCCATGATGCTTCGGTTGATTTTGGGCGAGCACGTGCGCCTCACGAATTGATAAGTGCCTGGCGTGATTCTCGTCGTCTACTGATTGCGGCCGCCGTGCAGGTTGACCCAACAGTCAGGGTTCCGTGGTACGGCCCCTCGATGTCCGTGAGATCCTTTTTGACGGCACGCTTAATGGAATGTTGGGCCCACGGCGAAGATGTTGGGGTAGCGCTGTGTCACCCTCGTGTTCCAACTCATCGATTGCGCGATGTCGCTCACATCGGCGTCGGGGCGCGGGCTTTCAGTCTTGCAATTAACGCCCTACCAGAAGATGTTTCGCCGATTCGAGTTGATCTGTTGGGCCCGCAAGGGGAGCAGTGGTGTTGGGGAGATGAGCATTCCAAAGATCGAGTTCAGGGCGAAGCATTGGATTTCTGTTTGGTCGTCACTCAGCGCCGGAGTTTGCAGGAGTCGCAGTTGCACATCCTTGGCGAGAGTGCTGAGACATGGATGGCGGTTGCTCAAGCCTTTGCTGGTGCACCCAGCAAACGAAGCAACTAGATATCTGAGATCTTTTTGAATATCTCCGCTGCCGGACGGTTGATTCGCTGACCTAATTCGCCGAGGCGATGTTTCATCCGCTCAGCAAATCGTTCTAAGGCTTGTTGATCAACAGCTTTCATGGTGCTTTCAAACTGTGATTCATGGGCTAACAAAGCGGAGATTTTGATCTCCACGAAATCGCTGACATCTTCGCCATGGTCGGGTTCGTCGGCCTCCCATAGAAGTAGATTTTCTGGCCGGTGATGAGCGATTCCGTGCTCTTTGAAAAAGTGTGGGTCGCGCGCCGCGACGATGGCATCACACGTAAGAAATCCGGCGTGGCGATGGTCGGGGTGCAGTCGGTATCGCTTCCATGGATCATGACCAAGGACCACGTTGGGAGTGAGGCGACGAATATGTCGAGCAATCTCGCCACGTAATTCACGAGAATCCACGAGGTCTCCATCAACTTGGTGCATGAAGATCACTTCGCCCGTCGCTCCCAATCGGCGTGCCGCGGAGCGTTGTTCATCTTGTCGTTGAGCGATGAGAGCAGCGACGTCAGCCTGCGGATTCCATGTGCCCTTCGAGCCATCGGTCAAAATCAGATGATGAACAAGAGTTCCTGCTGCTGCCCATTTTGCCAAGGTGCCTCCGCAACCGAACTCAATGTCATCGGGATGTGCACCGATGGCCAATGCCACATCTGGACGAGGTAGATCGCTCGTGCGCATCATCGTGACAGAGGTTGTTGCTGGTTGACCGGGTTCGTTACTTGATGTCATTTGGACTCCAATCTGGTATTAACAATGACAGCACATCACGCACGGCGCTGTGCGCAAGATCATCAGGGGTATCAAGATCAATGCTGAGATGCGGGTCAGAGAGAACCTTGAGGGAACCCTGTAGTCGCTCGGCAACTAGTTGGTGCGCGTTATTTGATCCTGGTCCGTAGGAAAATTCCCACTCTGCGGCAATCTGCGAACTGAGACCGAGCACATTTGTGCCGTCACCGTGGCGGTCAGGCACGATCAGCACATGACGCGGAGTCACTTGCGTGACCGAGTCGTCAATGATCTTGGTGATGATCGCATCAAGACCATCGGGCAACGGCAGGTCGGCATGGACGATCAAGAGAAAATCCACAGGTTGCTGGCTGAGGATGATCCGTACCGCCTGAGTGAGCGACGGGTTGAGTCCAGGCGTGGTCACATGAATGGGAATGGCTCCAAGCGAGGTTGACCAGGCGCCGACCTCATCGTCATCACACACCACATAGCGGTCGCACACTGCTGAGCGAGCAAGAACGCGAGATGCACAATTTTGAGCCAATTGTCGGCGTTGCTGAGGACTGAGGATCGTGCTCAAACGACTTTTGGCATCGTCAAACCCACGAATCGGGACGACAAGTGCCACACGGTAAGCCACGTGACAATCCTACGACTCGTTGCGCACCTCGGCGTATCCGCTCAGGGGTCAGATGCGAGGGCGAGCCAGAAGCTCTGTCGGTCATCGCAATGACACCATCGCAATGACAATGGTCGCAGAAGCACCCAAGAGGGCTCTGACGGTGCTTGACTTGGCACGCAGGTCTTGGATGCACATACCGACTCCTGATCAAATAGTGGGTGGCCTGCCACTAAGAGCGAAGAGCAGTTGAGGCTGTGCGCTCATTCGTGCAACGACAACGGAGAAGTGACAGTGACGGAGAATAAAACTGCTGACCGAGACATGAGCGGTCGAACGATTGGGATTCTTGGTCATCCTTGGCGCGCCAATGTGACGCCGGCCGGCGATATTTATCCGTTGGGCAATGAGTTGCCGATTCGATGGTATGTGGCGGCCGATGATCGTTGGCATATACCAGCCGATGAGGTTGCCGTTCGACAGATAGCAGTTTCAGGCACGCCAGTTCTAGAAACTCGATTGCGAGTTCCAGGTGGTGATGTTATCCAACGGCTGTGGGTGGCATCGGGGCGACAGGGTTCGTCAGCACTGATGATGGAGTTTGAAAATGATTCACCTATGGCGGTGGCAGTTGCGATCAGTCACGACGATCTGTTGGTCTCGCGCCCAGTTGCTGTTCGCAACGTCAGCGGCGAATGGCCGGCTCCTGGTCTTGAATTGGATCAAGTTCCCACGGTCCTCCCTGTGGGGCATCGCACCTCTGTCCGAGCCGCTTTGGTGTTGAGTGGGTCGTCCCCGACGATCAACATTGAAGATTTCGCCAATCATGATTCAGTGGCCCGCGGCTGGGTCGCTCTGAGTGATAGCGCATCTAGGTTCAACATTCCCGATGTCATTGAAAGCATCCCAGCAGGCGATGTCATAGTTGCTGAACGGTCTGAACTTGCGTTGTCTCCTGCGCCGAATGTGTTCACCAATGGTGAAGATTGTGTCCGTTGGTTAATCAGTCAACGTGAACTGCAACGTATGTCTCTTTCACAGGTTGACCCTGTTGACCTTGCCGGAGCTGTTGAGGTTCTTGCGCGGGCAACACGACGCAACAAAATTTCTCGTGCTCTTGCAACGGATGGATTTCGTAGCGCGCTGTTTCTGCTTGGAACGGATCAGGAGCGGGCAGTGTCCGATTTCTCAAAATTGCTTGCCAAGGCATTATCACTGCGCGGTCAATCGCTGGCTCAAATGCTTGCTCGAAAAAATGATGATGGCGTTGACGGCTTCTTGCAAGTGACGTCTATCGAAAATGAACTGGCGCTATTGACTGATGAGAATGTCGCCACTTTGTTACCTGACGGGATTGCTCACAATCGTCTCGGAGTGCAGTTTGAGGTTCACGACATTGCTGTTGGTGCGCAACACAGAGTGTCTTTCGCAGTGAGATGGCATGGTCCGAATGCCGCAGTCCTCTGGGAAGTAGTCGGCCCCGTTGGTTTGATTTTGCGCTCTGGAGTTGACCCATCGTGGTCCAGTACGCAATCGTCGGGTGAGGCACTGTGGAAAGTAGAAAATGTCCCAACTGCAGCGATCATCGAGAATCAAAACCTGTCCTTTTCCTAGTCGCAGGGTCTCGGCTTCAGCGTTTGAGTTAAGCAGGACTCTTTAAGCAACGAGTGGCCATGGTTGATTGCGTTCGACACCGAGTGCGATATCAAGCAGGAGTTGTTCGGTAAAATGGCGCGACACGATTTGCAATCCCACGGGAAGGCCCTCAACTGTTCCCGAGGGAATGGAAATAGCCGGGTTGCCGTGAATATTGGCGGGGAAGGTCAAGCGACCGTTGTTCCCTGCACCTCCATGAACGCCGCCAAATTTCGCTGGCAGGGGACCCTCAGCCGCAAATGCCACATCGGGGTTAGATGCGGTGATCACGAGATCAACTCCATGAGTGAGGTGAAATATCTCGGCCATGCGTTCATTCACAGCGGTCCGCCGAGACTCAATGCGGGCACGGGCTTCGGGCCCATAACGTTCCATCGTGCTTGCTAAGCCAAAACTAATTTCTGGTGTGAGTACATCGGCGCAGTCGGGCCAACGCTCACCAAGTTGGGCGTGGATGGAGAGCATGCCACTGATACTCCAGGCGGCACCCATGCTCGGCACTGTTGTGTCAATGTCAAGGCGCTTCCATTGGTGCTCTTTGATTAAACGATCAGCGTGAGCGCTCAGCACTTCCCACATTTTTGGTGAGACCACTGCGCCACCCCAGTCGGGGACAACTGCGACTCGAAGTCCGCGCAGAGCATCGGTGAAAGTTCCAAGATGTGGTTCCCACGGCGCAACCGAAGGCAGGCTGAGTGGATCGCGCGGGTCATGACCAGACGTGACATCGAACCAACGCGCAGTATCGCGCACACTGCGAGACACGCATCCAGTGACAGTGGTGATATTTCCCAGTTGAACTTTGGGAGCGCGCGGGATGCGTCCGTATGTGGCTTTCAATCCAACAAGGCCAGTAAAGCCTGCGGGAATTCGGATAGATCCACCACCGTCGCCAGCAGTAGCCAAGGTGACGAGACCTCCCGCAACGGCAGCAGCGCTACCACCCGATGAACCACCGGGCGTTCGGCCATGCTGCCAAGGATTATGAGTCGCTCCATGCATCACAGTGCGCGTGACATTGACGCCACCGAACTCACTGGCCGTCGTTTGACCGATGAGAACAACCCCTGCAGTTTCGAGACGCTCAACCATGACCGATGAAAAATCGGCGACGATGTCACTGAGTGCCACACAGGCTTCGGTATCTGGCCAACCCACTACCTGATCAAGTTCCTTGACGCCGATCGGAACGCCACCAAAGGGCAAGTTGATATCTGCTGAACGTGCGGCGGCATAGGCGCGTTCTTGATCGAGATGTCCAAAGGCGTTGAGATCGCTTGAGGCGATGGCGGCATATGTGGCGTCCAGTTCTTCAACGGGGGAGCGCTCACCCGAGCGAAAGGCCTCCACCAGCGAGCAGGCATCGCCTTGCCATGTTGATGCGGAGTTTGAATTTGATCCTGAGTGAGAAGTCACAGCCATGGGTTGAGACGCTAGTCCCCGTCTAGAGTTCACGACAATGGATAGCCGACAGTTCTTAGGTTTACAAGCCACGCACAATCCCCATCGTTGGGTTCTCCCCGTGGTGACTGGGATCTCAACAGGTGGAGGCTTTCTTTATGGTGGCTGTGGTCTCGGCGCTGCCGTAGCAGCCATGGAGGGCACATCGGGTCGGCGAGCCGTGTGGGCGACCGCTCAGTATTTGTCCTACGCCAAGCCTGGTGAGGTGATGGACATTGATGTGACTCTCGCAGTCCACGGTCATCAGATCACTCAAGCGCGTGCGGTCTGCCATGTCGGTGATCGCGAGATATTGACTGTGAATGCTGCTTTGGGAGATCGTGATCTTGAGGCCAGTGGTCAGTGGGAGAAAATGCCAACTGATATCCCTCGTCCGCATGAGTGCAAAGA
>SHUW01000013.1 GCA_009694465.1 Ilumatobacteraceae bacterium | reverse complement strand
TGGAGTCCCGACTTTCCTCGACTGGTTTGCACCAGTCGCGGTCACCCGACTAACTCACCGTCGGAGTGCAGTGTACGAGCCAAATCAGGCTCGCCATCTCAGTCCTCGTAGATCAACGAATTGAGGCTGGGTGTTTCGAGATTGATGGTGGTACGCGTGCCCGACTCATTGGCTGCACCAAGGATCACAGGAGCAGGTGACAGAGTTCCAAATGATGTCGGCACGGCATATGCCAGTGCTGGAACATCGGTGTCCTCGCGATATTGAGCGGCGATGGACAGTCCAAATGAGGAGACCAGCCGATCGGGGTTCAACAGTGAGCCAATGAGGGCAGCATGACGGGCCTCTTGCTCACCGATACCAATAGCCGATCCACGCAATGCGGGATCAGAAAGTTTCGGAATGTAGGCCTGGTACGTGGATCCAGCAATTGTTTCTAAGGCATAAGCCAAAGCCAGGACATCGGCGACTGGATCAGCAGTTGGCTCAATGCCAGAACCCGTATCGCCAACGATCAATTTCAAGGCTGGTTCAATGTAGATGGTTTGTAAACGTGGATTGGGTTGAGTAAAAGCTATGCCACCTAGTTTTTCGGTGAGAGAACTCGTGGCCTCGGCATGGGCGCGGTGGTCGCTGAGGAATCGCGCCGCCAACGTCTCTGCAAGTCCACTCAAAATACCCGCAGAGGCAACAGCCTCGTACACATAGATGGCGGTGTATTCAAGTGAAGTGGCGGTGCGTAGCAACACAACATCGGTGACTTCAACATCAGCGAGTGCATTGTCGGGCACTGAGTCTCCGAGACGGGCGATACCAGTTGATTCACTTGCGCCACAGGCGGCGAGCAGTGCACCAAAAGAGATGGTGGCTCCGCCGGCCAGAAAAAAGCGTCGGCGGGACAATGATGTTTGTAATGCCGAACCGAAATCGGCACCTTGAGTGGCGCGCACAATTTTTGTTAGGGCTTGCAATTCTTGGCGATTGGAATGACTCATCGTTATCTCCGGGTCAGGCGCTAGGCGCTGAGGTCGTGGCCACGGCTGTGGTTACTAAGAATAAATCAATGTCAGCGGCTGCTGACTTGCCAGCAATAGTTGCGAGAGCCACACAGTGACGCGCTTCGGTGATCACGATCGAGGCCATTAAGGCCGCGCCGTCGGTGCCGACGAGTTCACCCACCAAAGTCGTATAGGCAGCCACGATTGAGTTCTCCAGTCCGTGCGCAGCCAAGGCCACACCCACAGTGTCAGAACCAAAATCCGTCACCAGCGAATTGAAAAGTTCATCATCGCGAGTCTGCGGTGCGTCAGCACCAATGAGCGAAGAGATTGATTGGGCGTAAGCATCATGATGTGCTGACAAGGCCACGAGACTGGCAAGGTGCTCTCCACCAGCACCTGCAGCGATGGCTGAGTTGTAGAGATCACGAGCGGCCAATTCCGTGGATTGAGCTGCTGAGAGCAGTTCCACATCGGCTGCAGTTGGGCGCCTTACTGGGGGAGCGCTGTTGGTCTTTGAAGCAGTCACGAGATTCCTTTCACGAACACGTTCTCTCAGCCTTGTAGGTCAAGGTAGCTAGTAGCAACTTCAAATCCTAGAAGTCAAGACTTGATAGTTCTGTGATCCATCCGGCAGCACGGGTCACAGCTTCTTTCCACTGTCCACGAACGGACGCACGGTCAAAGTGAGAGCGCGGCTCGACGTTGCTTTTCGGGGTCCATAAGGCCTCAATATCGCTCAGATCTGACCATGTTCCGACTGCAAGACCAGCTAGGTAAGCGGCCCCCAATGTGGTGGCCTCGGCGACTGGAGACACAGACACTGGTCGCCCAGTGCTGTCGGCGAGGGCTTGAACAAAAGTTGGATTGGTGCTCATCCCTCCGTCAATGCGAAGTTCGGTGACCCTGGCAAGCGGATAGTCGGCCTCAATGCTTTCTAGGAGGTCAGCGCCGCGATGGGCGATCCCTTCGAGGACTGAGCGCACCACATGACTGCGATTGCTGCCACGGGTCAAGCCGAGTAGTGCTCCGCGGGCGCCATAATCCCAATGTGGGGTTCCGAGTCCGAGCAATGCCGGGACATAAAAGACACCTTCACTTGAATCGCACTGAGCGGCGATTGTGTGACTTTCTTCTGGTGTGGAAATGAGTCCCATGTCTTCGCGCAGCCAATCAATATTGGTACCTGCTGACAGCATGATCGCTTCCGCTCCCCAGGTGACACTGGGCGTCGAATTTTTTTGCTGGCGACTCCAAGCAATGATCGGGAATGTGCCATGGACTGTGCGCAGTGATGAGGCAGGTTGCGCATCATCAAGACAGAGGTTCATCATTCCGCCCGTTCCGAATGTGCACTTCGCCATATTCGCACGTACGCATGATTGACCCATCAGAGATGCTTGTTGATCGCCGGCAATGGCTGCGATCGGAGGCGAACCAGGCAGTGCACTTGCCAGACCAATGACTCCTGAGGATGACACCAAAGATGGGAGCATTGAGACAGGAATGCCGAGAACTGAGCAGGCTCTTTCATGCCAGGTGATCTGCGGGCCAGACGTTGGATCGAGTAATCCGGTCACTGCAGCATTGCTGTGGTCCGTGACGTGCAGAGCGCCACCAGAAAGCGTCCATGCAATCCAACTATCCACCGTGCCGATACACAGATCGCGGGCTCGCTCAGCGATAGCGGCAGCATCACCAACATATGTCTTGAGGAGCCATGCCGCTTTGGTGGCGGTCTGATTGGGAGCTAAGGCCAAGCCATGTTCTGCTTTGGCCATGATGCATTCAATGACAGTGCGCAGGTCCTGCCAACCGAGCCCAGGTCCAATTGGTACGCCAGTGTTGCGATCCCAGATGATCGTGGAAGCACGTTGGGTGGTGATTCCAACTCCCGATACGGGTCCACCTTGTGCGAGGGCGAGATGAGCCACCTCAAGAACAAGTCGGGCCATTTCAGTGGCGTCAAATTCGACCAAGCCCGGAGCGGGAGTTGTCGGACGAAAGGACCGATAGTTCGGAGCATCCACGGATGCGTCGGGTCGCACAATTGCGGCTCGCAATCCGCTCGTTCCAACGTCAATGACAAGTATGGATGAGGTCATAGTTTTCTTCGTCCCTGGGGCAGAGCACCTCGGTGTTGCATCACAGAACCAATAAAACCCCCGATAACACTGACTGTCAGAGTAATCGTGAAATTAAATAAGACTGCGATCCAATTCACTTCGGCGCCACGCACCAACTTAACAACAATGAAAAGAGTTTGTGCTGCGATGTAGGTCGCGGACGCAGTCACCATGGCATGTGTTAGCGGTGTGCCGCGTTGTTGGTGCCATGCTGCTATTGCCGAGCCAAGTAAAAAACCAAGGGCCGCGCAGAGCGCTAATAAAACAGCAAGGCCACTGTTATCGGAAAAAATGCGCGCAGCAATAGAAAATGGCACTGCAAAAACAAGAGCCACGGATGCGCCAGAGCGAATAGCTAAACGATCCCAGCGTGATGAAGAACCGGGCTGTGTGCTCATGGCCAATTCAGGGCGGTCAAATAGTCTGGAATCGGCAACCCCATTTTGCCAGGGTTCAAAATTCCTCGTGGATCAAGGGAATTTTTCATGGCAATCAGCACGGCAAAAGATGACCCCATCATTTCACGGACGAAACGCGCGCGATTGAGTCCGACACCATGATGGTGGCTGAGGTTCCCCCCGTGAGTGAGAACACTGCGTGCGCCAGCATCCCACATCGCCAAATATGTGGACTCAACCTGTTCTGGAGGCGGAGTGGCGGCGAAAGTAAAATACAAACACGCGCCATCAATGTAACTGTGGGATAAATGACAGGTTGCGGAGCGGGCATGTGGCACGGCCAACATGGCTTGTCGAGTGGCATCAAAGATGGCAGGCAATGTGGACCACGGTGCCGCAATTTCCATCGTGTCGACAACGAAACCTTTTTTGGTGAGGGCTTGTAGTGCGCTGGTGTCGTTGCGATGATGCATCCATTTCTCCACCGCGTCAACATCGCGTGGTATGCAGCCAATGGTTGCCAAACATTCTTCTTCAACAATTGACATTGAGGCATTGACGGAAGCGACATCGCCCTCATCAAGTACCAGCAAGGCACAGATGACGCCATCGCCACCTTGACCGCGCTGACTTTCTGGTGCATCGTACAAACGCAACACAGCAGGAGTAGCGCCACGTCGCATGATGCGGCGGCAAGCTTCGAGCCCGTCTTCGAAGGTGGCAAAACCGAAAGCGGCTCGACGTTCCAAAGTCGCCACGGGATGACATTTCAGCCAGATGCGAGTGATGATTCCGAGTGTGCCTTCACTACCAATGAAAAGTTGGTTGAGATCTGGTCCACTTGCGGCCTTCGGCGAACCCCCCGTGCGCACAATCGTGCCATCAGCGAGTACCACCTCGAGGCCAATAACCATGTCCTCAATCTTGCCGTAGCGCGTTGAGTATTGACCGGCGCCGCGACAAGCAACCCAACCACCGACCGTGGCAATATCAAAACTTTGTGGATAATGACCCACTGTTAATCCCATGGGCGCAAGATGTGCTTCAAGATCGGGCCCGAACGTGCCCGGCAAAATTTCAACGGTGAGCGACTCGTCATCAACGCTCACTACACCCTGCATCGCCGTGGTGTCTAGGACCACTCCTCCATATAAGGGAATGGACGCTCCACAGACTCCACTACGACCACCAGCAGCGGTGACGGGGATTTGCTCCTCATTGCAGTAGGACAAAAGATGGGCAATCTGTTCAGTTGAGGTGGGCCGACAGACTGCTGCGGCTTGCGCGGGCACTTCACCGGCCAGTCCCCAATGCATTGTCAGTGGCCACCAGTCACGACTCGCATGGGCGGTGACGCTAGGAGAGGTATCAGTTGAACAAATCTGAGCCAGGGCACTGATTTGTGACGGCTTCAACCCAATGACAGGATGTCCGAAATGACTTGCTACGAGACCATCATCAGCAGTGACAAGATCGATTGGCGATGTGATTTCATATTCAAAAAGCTTCTTATTCATAGGAGTTCCCCTCAGGAATAGAGATCACTTTGAGCGACGTTGCCGGCGACGATTTCATGCTCGCAGATCTCGTTAAAGGCCGCAATTTCACTTTCAATGCGCTGCGTATTCCAGTCTGCATATGGTGCCACAATCTCGGCGACGGAGCGCGCAGCTTGTTGGGTGGCGAAACGATCAAACAGCAATGAGCGTGTGCGACGCGACAAAATATCGTCCAGAGTTGTGGCCATTTCATAGGTCACGGCAAAAACCGCCTCTGCCATGACGTAGGGCAAACCTGGCACCATTGGCGCTGCCAATCGCACATCTGAGTCCATCATCCCAGTCACCACCGAAGCGTCTGATCCAAAGCGATGAGCGAGATGGGCATCAAAACTTCCGGAAACCTGAGGTTCTTTGAATCCGCGGGCGCCGTGCAGTTTGAGGTTTTTGGTCTGACATCGTTTGCTCTTGTGCTCCAACTTCAGTGCACTCAGGACATCAAGGGCGGCGTCAACTGTGTCTTGAGCCATTTCGCGATACGTCGTTAGTTTTCCGCCAGTGACTGTGATGATGCCTGAATCTCCGGTAAAAACCAGGTGTCTGCGCGAGAGGTCAGCAGTGCGTGCTGCCTTGCCACCTTGACCCGTTCCATCGGCGGCGTTGACTTGTTTGACAAGCGGTCGTAACCCAGCCCATACGCCAGTCACATCTTGCGTCGTGATACCAGTTGTCACACTGGCATTGAGAGCACGCAACACATAGTCAATGTCATCTTTGGTGCACTGGGGATCATCAACTGGACCTTGGTAGTCCGTGTCGGTGGTTCCGATATAGGTATGAGTGAAAGTGCCGTCAGGTTTGGGTCCCCACGGGACAACAAACAAACTGCGCTTATCTTTGGGCACGGGGATGATTACAGCAATATCGTTGCGAACTTTTTCCCACGGCACAGTGACGTGCACGCCTTTGGCTGGGCGAATCGTGTCGGGATCAATTCCATTTTCAAGAGTTCGTACAGCATCGGTCCACACGCCGGCGGCGTTAACCACAACGTGGGCCTGCACATCAATTGATTCACCATCACACAAAACTGTGACACCATTGGCTTTTGAGTCCGACGAGCGCAAAATATTGGTGACTGCGCAACGGTTGATGATGACCGCACCGTGATCGGCGGCAGTACGCGCTAATGCCAGACATAACCGCGCGTCATCGGCTTGAGCGTCGTAATAGATATACGCCGATGCCAACCGTTGGCTCGGCATGGTCGGCATATGAGATAAAGCTTTTTTCTTTCGCAGTCGTCGGTGGATACGACCAATTCGTGCACCACCCGTGATGTCGTACATCCATAATGCCGAACCGAGCGCCCGAGCAATTTTGCGTGAGACAACACCATCTTTGGTCAGGATGGGTAACAGAAAAGGCAAAAGCGTGACAAGGTGGGGAGCATTTCGTCGGAGTCGTTGCCGTTCATACAGTGCTTCATAGACCAAACGCACTTCACCTTGTTGCAAATACCGTAAACCACCATGAATGAGTTTGGAACTTTTTGATGAGGTGCCTGAGGCAAAGTCGTAGCGCTCCACAAGAGCAGTTTTTAAACCTCGTGATGCCGCATCAAGGGCCACGCCAAGGCCTGTTATTCCGCCTCCAACCACCAGAACATCGAATTGTTCGCTAGATAATCGCTGCCGCATGGAATCCCGATTGAAATGATCGGGGGAGAAGATCGCAGGCACACTCCGAGAGTACTCGGAGTTTGGTCAGATGTCCCCGTGAGACAGTTTTCACAGGTTGCTAATTCGCAGGTCTTGCGAAGAAAGAAAAAAAGCGTCTAATTTTGCCCTCGTGAAAGCCCCAGCAGAACTGACTGCAAAATTTCGCGCAAGTGGTCTCAAAGTAACGCCTCAACGGCAGTTGCTCTTTCGTCTGATGCACGAGAACAAAGGCCACCCGACTGCGGAGTCCCTGTTTTCGGTGGCCAGTGATCACATGCCGGGTATCTCTTTGAGGACTGTGTACCAAACCTTGACCGATCTCTCATCCATGGGTGAACTGCGATTGATTGATGTGGGAAGCGGGGCAACCCGTTTTGATCCCAACATTGATGACCACCATCACCTCGTATGTCAATCCTGCGGCGGCGTGCGCGATGTCTATGTGTCGGGTTCGGGGCAACTTGATGTCAATGAATTAGATGGATTTTCTGTCGACACAACAACGATTCTGTTCCACGGATTATGTACGCCATGCCGTGTGACGCAAGAGGTTTCCTCAACTGTGGCTGAGCCGCTGGTGAGGATTTCAAAAAGCAATACCTCCAGTAAAAACACAACCAACCCGAAAGAGAGAATGTCATGAGCCTCAACGGCACTAAGACACACGAAAACCTCAAGGAGGCATTCGCCGGCGAAAGTCAGGCCAATCGCCGTTACTTGTGGTTCGCACAGAAGGCCGACATCGAGGGTTACCCCGACGCGGCATCGTTATTCCGCTCAGTTGCTGAAGGCGAAACTGGCCACGCCCACGGTCACTTGGATTACTTGGCCGAAGTTGGCGACCCAGCATCTGGCGAGCCCATTGGAGAAACCGAGGCCAACTTTAAGGCCTCGATCGCCGGTGAGACGTACGAGTACACCCAGATGTACCCAGGCTTTGCCAAGACCGCCCGCGAAGAAGGCTTTGCCGAAATCGCTGACTGGTTTGAAACTCTGGCCCGTGCCGAGAAGAGCCATGCTGGTCGTTTCCAAAAGGGACTTGACGATCTGTAAGTACAGAGCCATCTAGTAATGAGTTCATGCAAAATGTGTGGTTCGGGGTGCTTCGTCGACGACGGAGCACCCCGAACTTCCATTGGCTAAACCCTAAAGAAATTTCCGCATAAGATTGAGAACAGCATGACGATAACTTACGACCCGAAGCACCCGAAGTACCTTGATGAAAAAGATGTTCGTGATGAACTCACTAGGGTCTACGACTTGTGCCACGGTTGTCGTTTGTGTTTCAAATTCTGCACGTCTTTTCCCACTCTGTTTGATTACATCGATCGTCACGATGATCAAGATGCCGGGCGCCTGACTCCTGCTCAGCAAGATCAAGTCGTTGACGAATGTTTCCAATGCAAGTTGTGCTATGTCAACTGTCCGTACATTCCCGGTCAAAGTGAATGGGAACTCGACTTTCCGCGTCTCATGCTGCGAGCTGATGCGATGCGCCACACCAATGATCAGATTTCACTGCGCGATCGCCTGACTACCAACGTCATGGGTCATACCGACCTCTTGGGTAAAGTTGCGACGACGACATACCCAGTTCTCAATAAAATGATGGGTGCCAAACCAGGCTCGGTCGTGCGCAAGTTGATTGAGAAAACCTCTGGAGTCTCTAGCGAGCGCGTGTTGCCTCCTTTTGCTAAGCAACGCTTTACAACATGGTTTAATCGTCGACCAAAATTGCGGATCGGAAAGCGCCAAGGTCGCGTCGCCTTGTTCCCGACATGCCTCGTTGAGTATCAGGCTCCCGATGTCGGACAGGATCTCGTCAAGGTTTATGAACGTAACGGCATTGAATGCACCTTGGCCGACACCACACAATGTTGCGGCGCACCGTTCTTGCATAGTGGTGATATCGACAGTTTCACCAAGATCGCTGAAAAAAATGTCAAGGCTTTAGCCAACACTGTTCGTAAAGGTCTAGACATTGTGGTACCTCAACCCACGTGCGGTTATGTGTTGAAGAAGGACTATCTGGATTATGTCGGTGGGCCCGATGCCGAGCTGGTGGCAGCTAACACGTATGACGCCAGTGAGTACCTGATGAAGATCCATAAAGGTGATGGCACCTCGTTGAATACCGAGTTCCTCGGCGATGTACCGGAATCAATCACCTATCACACTCCTTGTCACTTGCGTGCGCAAAATATCGGTCTCAAGAGTCGTGATCTGATGAAACTCACGGGTGCCAAAATCAAATTGATTCAGCAGTGTTCGGGTATTGATGGAATGTGGGGACTACGGGCAGAAAATGCTGAAATGTCCATACCAATTGCTCGAAAACTGGGTACCGAAATCATCAAAGCAGGTGGAGATGTTGTGGCCGGTGATTGTCATCTCGCTAACGGCGCAATCAATGAGCAGACCGGCAGAGTTTCGCTGCATCCGATTTCCCTGATTGCACGTGCGTACGGAATACCAGAAGAGTGAACACTCAAACTCGCAAGAAAGGCTAATCATGAATACTTTAACCCCCCGCAAACTTTCGTTATCTGACATCGCTGATGTCCGCGCATATGAGCGCGAGCGACCTGAATTCAAAAATCGAATCATGGACATGAAGCTCCGTCGTCGATTGGCACTTGGGCCGTTTGTCTCAGTCATTTTTGAAAACCGCGACACCGTGCGTTATCAAATTCAAGAGATGGCACGTGTTGAACGATTGTCAACCGATGAAGAGATTCAAGCCGAGATTGATACCTACAATCCGATGATCCCCGATGCAGGCCAACTATGCGCCACGCTGTTCATTGAACTCACGAGTGAAGAGCAGATGCATGAGTGGCTCTCAAAATTAGTGGGCATTGAAGGCTCATTGGTATTTCAGCTATCTGGTGGTCGCGAGGTGCGCTCAATCACTGAAGCGCAACATGCCGGGCAATTGACTCGCGACTATGTCACTGCAGCGGTGCATTATGTCCAATTTGCCTTCACGTCCGATGACATCGCCGCATTGGCTGAAGGCGGCGCCTTGTTAACTTGTGATCACCCTGCATACCGGGAAGTGATCTCCCTGACATTGGACAACGAGATCGAATTACTCACGGATTTACGTCCTTAAGGGCGCATAGCGGCTTTCACCGCAGGTCACAGGCCAATTTCATTTTGCCTCTTCACAAAGGTGCTTTCTTCTTCTATTGTCTCGCTTAACGCAGATATCACCTAGGGGGGGCTTGGGTGATGACAGTGGAGGGCATGACATGGAACTCATATGGCGGTCATTAGGAGCATGTCGGGGTCTGGACCCAGACATGTTTTTTCCTGAGACTGAGGATCAAGCAGACGTAGCCAAAATGGTTTGTTCGGGTTGTGACGTGAGAATTTCCTGCCTTGAACATGCTTTGGCTAGTCGCGAAAAGGTTGGTGTCTGGGGCGGAACGACCGAGAGAGATCGTCGACGCATCATTCGTCACCGTCGCCGAGTGGCCTAAAGAGGTCGTCGCTAGCCTGTCAACTATGACCGAGTCATCTTCGTCGTTGCCGATCACCTTGGAATCAATAGGTGGCTGGCCTGAACTCATTTCGCTGTTGCTTGACCGCAGTGACATTGATGCCGCCTATGCGCGTGCTGCGATGGCAAATATCCTCGCGGGCTCAGCCACGCCAGCGCAGTTGATCGGTTTTGTTGTGGCGTTACGAGCCAAGGGTGAAACCCCCGAAGAAATCTCGGGTTTATTGGATGCAGTTTTAGCCGCCGCTACCCTCGTACCACTTGATGAGTCATTGCGCGATCAAGCGATTGACATCGTGGGTACGGGTGGGGATCGCAGTCATTCAATCAATATCAGCACCATGGCAGCCATAGTTGTTGCTGGTGCTGGGGTTCCCGTGTGCAAGCACGGCGCACGCGCCGCTTCATCGCAATGTGGCACAGCCGATGTTCTCGAAGCCCTTGGAGTTGCCGTCGAACTATCGCCACAGGGTGTTCTGCGTTGCATTGAACGCGCCGGTATTGGTTTTTGTTTAGCAGCGCGTTATCACCCCGCTTTTCGCTTTGCAGCGGCAGCGCGTCGCGAGATCGGCGTCCCGACGGTTTTCAATTTGTTGGGTCCGATGGCTAATCCTGGGCGTGTTAAACGCCAACTCATTGGGGTGGCAAATCCCTTGGTCGCCGAAAAAATGTTGGCATCTTTGCGTTTGCACGGTGCAACGTCATCATGGGTCGTGCATGGCGGGGGTCTTGACGAACTGACGACGACAGGACCGTCGACGGTTCTTGAATTGCGAGATGGGCATGTGCGAACCTTCACTGTTGACCCAGTCGCTCTAGGTCTAGCCCCAGCAATCTCAACTGAACTCACGGGTGGAACTCCCGCTTTCAACGCTGACGTGGTGCGGCGCGTGATGGACGGCGAACATGGAGCGCACCGCAACATTGTTGTCCTCAATGCCGCGGCGGGTCTTGTAGTTGCGGATGTCGCTGACTCGCTTGTAGAGGGAATCGCTATTGCTGAAGCAGCCATTGATTCGGGTAAGGCGTTTCAAGCTCTGTCGCTATTAGTGAGTGAGTCGCAATCAGCGTTAGCTGACTTTGGCGCTTAAGTTAGACAATTTATGACCTTGGCGGTGCGGGTTCCTGGTTCCTCGGCCAACATGGGTCCAGGTTTTGATGTCCTGGCGATGGCTGTGTCGCTCTATGGCGAATTTGGCATCGTAGATCCGTCTGCGCATGCGCACGGGCACTTAGCCACCACAAATCATCCAGCGAATGTGGCATTTGTGCGAGCCGGCGGGATCGGAGAAGTGTGGGTGGACTCGCCGATTCCATCGGGCCGTGGGCTTGGTTTCTCAGCGGCGATGCGTGTCGGTGGAACGGCTCTTGGTTTAGCGCAACGTCAAGGTATCGCCGAGACAGAATTCGCTCAGTTCATTGACGCCTCACGCGGTGAACTTGTCGAACTCGCAGCTGAATTAGAAGGTCACTATGACAATGCTGCAGCCAGCGTCTGGGGTGGCGTGGTGTCGGCATCTCCTGAGCGGGTCGCCTTGATTCCGTTAGCCGCATCGATGAGAAGCGAAGTGTGTGTCCTCGTGTGGATACCACAATTTCAAACGGCGACATCAAAAAGCCGTCGAAATCTTCCAGATACCGTGTCAAGAGCAGAGGCGATTTTCAATATTGCCCGAGCAACACAGTTGGTCGTTGCTTTGTCCACCGGCGATTTTGATTTATTGTCTTTGACTGCATCGGATCAGCTACATCAGAAAGTTCGTCTGTCTGATACTCCGATGTGCGCCGAGGTGATGACCGCCTTAGTCAACGCTGGGGCCCTGTCATCTTGGCTTTCTGGTTCGGGACCCACGGTTGCGGCCTTTGTACGACGCACCAACGTAGATGAGGTGGCAGCGCTAGTCGGACGCGATTTCCCGTTAGGTCGAACTCAAATTCTTGATATTGATATGCGCGGTATTCACTCAATCTAAGCAGCAGTGTGCAGATCGAGACGATGCAGTTCGGGAACAGCTTGAATAGGCGAGGCCCATTGACCACTGCAACTGGAAAGCGCGGGATGCATATTCTCGTCTTCTAAGAAACGAGCAATGCACATCACTTCGTCAAAGAGATGACGCTCAAGAGGTCCAGCGCAGGACTCTGAAGATTGATGAGGTTCTAAGAGAGGCGCTAGTGAATCCAAGACCTTGTTGCCAGCAACTGTCAGTGGGGAGAAAAGTTGTCCATCTCGCCGAGTCCCGATGAGTACGCCACAGTCAATGTCGTAGTGCACGTCGCTGTGCTGCAAACTCAATGAACCTGCATCACGTAATTGATCACAGCGACGTTGGCGATTGAGGGCTTGCACCAAAGCCTGTGTGCGGTCCCGCATCAAGGCGGCCTCTTCGAAGCGTTGCGCGATTGCCAAAGTGGTCAACCGTTCGTGTAACAGGGCGAATAGTGCTGCAGGTGATGTGGTGAGTGAGGCGCTGATGAAGTCGACGATGGTGCCGTACTGGGATCGATCAGCAGTGCCCGAGCATGGGCACAGGGCCACTCCGAGTCGAGCTGCTGAACACACTGGGGCATCACTCGGCGGCGTATATGTGCGGCCCATGCGTGCTGTGCAGCGACGCAGTGGCACAACTGACTCAATCGCTTCGATCACCAAGCGAGCGGCACTACGACTGGTCAATGGACCAATGTGGATGCCTTTTTTCGCAGGGTTTTTAGAAATCACGAGTCGTGGCCAATCCTCATCAAGAGTCAGGCGTACATAGCAGTATTTGTCGCTTCTCGTGCCGACCCTGTTGTACTGCGGGGCGAGGCGTTGAATCAATCGCATCTCTAAAACTCCTGCCGTCAGGGCATCAGGCGTAGCGATGTGGTCAACGCCGTGAACCTGGCGCAGTAGCGGACCAATCTTGCGTCGCGTCTCAGTCGTGCTGAAATAACTGCGAACACGCTGTCTCACATTGGTGGCTTTGCCGACGTACAGCACCTGACCGTTCACATCAGAAAAGATGTAGACCCCAGGCGAGCGAGGCAGGTCTTCGGTGAGGCGGAGTTTGTTGGCTTGTGGATGGGTTCCGAGTTTGGGTAATCCGATGAGATCATCAAGACCCATCACCCCAAATCCTGATGCGCGCTCAATCAATAAATGCAAAAGATCACCTGTGGCTAGGACATCATCTAGGGCGCGGTGACTGGGTTGATGAGCGAAGCGGAAATGGGCCGCCAGAGTGCCAAGTTTGCAATCTTTTACTTCTGAGCGCACAAGGCGACGCGCCAATGGCACGGTGTCAATCACTTTGTTTGTCAGTGGATCGCGATCGTCGCGGATCATCGCCGCGTTCAAAAATCCAAGGTCGAATCTGGCGTTGTGGGCCACAATCACACTGTCTCCAATGAAGTCGCGCAGGGTTCCGAGCAAGGCTTCAATACGTGGTGCGGGCATCACCATGGCTTCGGTGATTCCCGTCAGGATGGTGATAAAAGGAGGTATGCCACAACCGGGATTCACCAGAGTCTGGAAGGTTCCGATGCACTCACCACCTCGGTATTTGGCTGCACCAATTTCGGTGATTCGATCGTGTTCGGCAGAACCACCGGTTGTTTCAAAGTCGATGACACAAAAAGTGACATCGCTCAGAGGTATTCCGATTTCGTCAAAAGTTTTCTGCACCATCTGAGTGTTCCCGAACAAATGTTCTATGTCAAGTATTCCGGCAATGAAGTACGTGACAGAGGTGCCAGAGTCGTACTCTCGGAGCATGACTATTCGTTATCGGTGCACTTTGTGTGGAAACTTGACCCGCTTTGATGTCGTGCGGACCACAAAAACTTCGTCTTTTTACCACTACACCACCGGTGGAGAACTAAAAATTGAAGATGAGCAATTATTGCAGGACAACTTAGAGTCCGTGCTGTGCCGCTGGTGCGGTCCCACAGGAAAAATCGAAGAGTATGACGGGTCATTTGACGCCGCCTGAACTCCATGAACTTTCCGACGGCTGTCTGGCCTATGTGCAGCCCGATGGAAGTTGGGGATGGAGTAACGCTGGCCTGGTCGTCGGCGATGGTGCTTCACTTTTAGTTGACACCTTGTTTGATCTTCGGCTGACAGCAAAAATGCTGGAGGCATTGACGCCATACACGCGTTCGGCGCCCATTCGCTCATTGGTCAACACTCATGCCAACGGAGATCATTGCTACGGCAATCAACTTGTCAATGGAGCGGAGATCATTGCTTCAACGGCTGCCGCCCATGAAATGACTGAGGTGCCACCCGCAATGTTGGCGGCATTGACTAAAGCTCCTGGCGAAGTGGGAGATCTATTTCGGGGATTTTTTGGTGCGTTTCATTTTGAGGGTATCGAGATGAAGTTTCCCACGAGAACCTTTGATGGGCGCCTTGACATTGAGGTTGGGGGTCGCCTCGTTGAACTCATTGAAGTGGGTCCCGCTCACACCAAAGGTGATGTGATTGCGTATGTGCCTGATGCCCGAACGGTATTCACTGGTGATGTCCTATTTATTGGCGGAACACCCATCGTGTGGGCTGGTCCGTTGACGAACTGGATAGCGGCCTGCGACCTCATGCTCGGCATGGATATTGAGACCGTGGTCCCTGGTCATGGCCCAGTGACGGACAAAAATGGGATTGTGCAAGTGCGGGACTATTTGTCGTTTGTGCAAAGTGCGGCCGTGGCGAGACAAGCCAGTGGTATGGATGCATTTGATGCTGCGCGCGAAATTGCCAGCGAGATCGGCGCCACGGGAAGTTCGTTTGCGGCGTGGGGCGAGGCTGGTCGAATCAGCGTCAATGTGGAAACGGTTTATCGCTCAATTGATGCGACTCATCAAAGCCCAGACGTGGTTGAGCAGTTCAGGCGGATGGCGTTGTTAGAGCGCGGTTAGCAAGTGATTTGCGGATCGCTAAAACCCAGCCAACAATGACTGCAGCCGAAAAAATCAGCCATTGGATGGCGTACGACAAGTGTGGTCCTTGAGAAAGTTCCGGTGGGTTAATGGGTGCGATCGTTGGACCCTCGCTTGGTTCGGAAGCTATGGCTACGAGCGCCACTGGTAGCAAGTCGTAATCAATCTGTTCTTCAAGAAGTGCAATGTCAAGGCGGAAGAACTCGCTCTGTTCACCACTGGCTTGGGTTGCCCGACCTGCCGTACGTTGTTCGGATATTTGCACTGTTCCGAGGACACGCACGGTGCCCGATGGCGCTGACGGTGGAGTCGCCGAGAGGCCGATGAATCCACGGTTGACCAAAATGGCCCGTCCATCGTCAAGTATCAGAGGAGTGACAACGTTGAGACCTGCCACGCCGTTTTGACTGCGATTAAGAATCAGAACTTGCTCACTGGGGTCATACGTTCCGATTGCACCTGCAGAACGCCACTGCACGGCAAGGGGATCTGAAAGATCAAGTTCCGAAATGTTCACAGTTTCTAAGGCGGAACGTTGACGCACTTCACTATTGAACTCTCGGCGTTCGCTCAAGCGACCGAATTGCCATATCGAAAAGTTGACCATCAAGACAACACCTAAGAGACATAACAGGTGAAAAGCGATCCACTTAGGTCGCAGAAGGAAGCGATACATCCCACAGAACCGTAGCGGGAGTGCGCCCAGGTGAGGCCAGATGTGGCACCCTATTTATGTGACTGAAAGCGTTGACCTTCCAAACTTCAAGATTCCTCACGCGGAAAAGATCGAGTGGATGATTGAAACGAATGGCTGGGCCCTTGAGCCGGTGCCAGCGGACACCACTACTGTGCCTCCCCAGCCACGATATTCGTACACCATTGGCATGCCCGAGTGCCATGCCTTCCCCGAAATTATCGTCTTTGGTCTGGCTCCTATTGCGATTAAGGGATTGATTGATCTAGTGGTTGAGCAGATTGTCGGGGGAGTGGAGATTCCACGAAACATTCCGCTGACTGGACTCTTGGACAATGATTTGCGCTGTATCTTCTCTCCCGTTGACTTAGATAGTCATGCTAAATTTTTTGACACTGCTATCAAGTGGCATCAGGGTGGTTCCTTCGAAGTCGTGCAGTTCGTATGGCCTGATCGAAGCGGGTGGCTACCCAACGAAAGTGGGTTTGATCAGACATTGAGGATTGTCCAGCCGCTAATCGGCACCTTCGTCTGAATCTTGGGTCGAAGAATCGCCCATAGGACTTATTGAGTGCCACACTAAGGATGTGAATCAAGCACTTCCTCTTTTGGTTTTTGACGGTGACTGTGCTTTTTGTACGCGGTGTGTTCGTTTCATTGAACGTCGGATGCGTCGCCATCCGCGAATCGCTTCCTGGCAAAGTCTTGATTTGGCAGCGCTGAATCTGACCTCTGCACAATGTGAGACAGCCGTGCAGTGGGTTGATGCTCAAGGGGCGATCAGTTCGGCGAATATCGCTATCTCCCGTCTCCTTGTGTTTGCAGGTTCGGGCTGGCGAATCTTTGGATTCGCTTTGATGGTTCCTGGAATACGTCAAGTCTCGGCAGTTGTCTATCGTTGGGTAGCCAAGAATCGAGATCGGATGCCGGGTGGGACTGCCCAATGTGCCCTGCCTCAGGTGGAGCGCGTCGCTGGAAAATCGGACCTTGGGGACACTGTTGCGACACCTGAAGTGAGGGATTCCAGTCCCGAGTTGTAAGAATAGAGTCGTGAGTAACCCCCGCGAACTGTGGCAAGAGGCCTTCGATGCTTCTTCAATCCGTAATGACAAGTTTCAGACCATGTCAGGCATCCCTCTGGAACCCATTTATGGACCGGAGGATGGTGAATTTCCTGGTGTGTATCCGTACACGCGTGGACCGTATGCCTCGATGTACCGCTCAAAATTGTGGACGATGCGACTCTTCGCTGGCTTTGGAACTGCGATCGACACCAACCAACGCTTCAAGGATATTTTGAAATCTGGCGGAGATGGTCTGTCGACTGCCTTTGACATGCCGACATTGATGGGATTGGATTCTGATGATCCGATGTCGTTGGGTGAAGTCGGTCGATGTGGAGTTGCGATTGACACTTTGGCTGACATGCGTGATCTCTTTGCCGACATTGATCTTGGTGGCATCACCACTTCAATGACGATTAATTCCCCAGCAGCGGTCCTTTTGGCAATGTTCGTTGCCCAAGCAGAAAATGCTGGAGTGCCCCGCGTGAAGTTGGGCGGCACTTTACAAAATGACATTTTGAAGGAATACCAAGCGCAGAAAGAGTTTGTCTTTCCTCCGCGACAGTCAATGCGCCTCGTACGTGACACTGTTGCTTTCACCGCCGCTGAAATGCCACGCTGGAACTCGATTTCAATTTCTGGATATCACATTCGTGAGGCTGGTTCGACCGCCGCCGAAGAATTGGCCTTCACTTTGGCAAATGGTTTTGCTTATGTCGAACTTGCTCGTCAGGCGGGACTCCCCGTCGACGCATTCGCGCCGCGCTTGTCGTTCTTCTTCAATGCCCATATTGACTTCTTTGAAGAGATTGCTAAATATCGCGCAGCCCGACGTATTTGGGCACGTTGGCTGAGCCAGCGTTACGGTGCCACGAGCGAGCGCTCCATGCAATTGCGCTTTCATACCCAGACCGCTGGTGTCTCACTGACAGCGCAACAGCCTGAGGTCAATATTGTCCGCACGGCGATTGAAGCTTTGGCTGGTGTTCTAGGTGGCACTCAGTCCTTGCATACCAACTCAATGGATGAGGCGTTGGCCTTGCCGACGGAACGATCGGCGCGTATTGCTCTTCGTACGCAGCAAGTGATCGCCCATGAAACAAACGTCACTCATGTAGCGGACCCATTAGGTGGTTCGTATTATGTCGAAGCGCTGACCGATCAGATGGAACAAATGGCTGAAGAGATATTCGCCAAGATCGATGAGATGGGCGGCGGTTCAATGCTCGAGGGTTGCATCGTCGGCATTGATGAAAACTGGTTCCAAGGACGCATTGCTGATAGTGCTTACGAACTTGAGCGAGCTTTCAATCGTGGCGAGCGCACCATCGTTGGTGTCAGTAAGTTTCTGGAAGGTAATGAGGAAGACCAGATGGAAACTCTGCGAATCACTAATGCCGATGAACAAAAGCAACGGCAGCGACTGGCGAGTGTCAAGCAGGATCGTAATGAATCCGCAGTTCTTGATGCCCTTGATCGCTTGGCAAAAGATGCAGTTGATCCAGAGGTCAACTTGATGCCAGCGTTAGTTGATGCATCGCAGGCCTACGCCACAGTTGGTGAAATGATGAACACTATGGCTGGCGTTTTTGGTCGCCATATTGAGGTGCCAACAATCTGATGACTACTTCTGACAATCAATCCTTGCGAGTTCTCGTCGCCAAAGTCGGTCTTGATGGCCATGACCGTGGTGTGAAAGTCGTGGCGCGTCTATTGCGCGACGCTGGCATTGAGGTTATTTACACGGGCCTCTTTCAAACTCCTGAGACTGTGGCCGCGGCAGCCGTCGATGAAGATGTTGATGTCGTTGGTCTGTCGATGCTTTCGGGTGCACATATGACCTTGGCTCCTTTGGTCGTCCAAGCCATTCGCGCGCGAGGTGCCGATATCCCCGTGGTGATTGGTGGCATTGTTCCCAACCATGATCTTGAAGAGCTCAAGGCGGCAGGGATAGCCGAGATTCTTGGCCCAGGTGCACCAGCAAGTGAAGTTGTCGAAGCAGTGCGACGGGCTGCTGCGGGTACCAGCAAAGTATGAGCCTCGGTCGAGCAGTACCGCTTTCGGTGCTCGACCTTTCCATTTTGCGGGAGGGTGCAACGAGTGCTGATGCGTTAGCGCAGACCACGGCCCTTGCTCAGTGCGCGCAAGAGAGTGATTATCATCGCTTCTGGGTTGCTGAGCATCACAACATGCCTAGCGTGGCTTGCACGACCCCGCCTGTACTCATTGCTCACCTAGCGGGGGCGACCGAGCGGATCATCATTGGTTCGGGTGGTGTGATGTTGCCCAATCATGCTCCGCTTGTTGTGGCTGAACAATTCGCCATGCTGGAGGCTCTGCATCCTGGAAGAATTGATGTCGGCATTGGTCGGGCTCCAGGGACTGATCAACATACGGCGGGCGCACTGCGTCGCTCCGAGGGTGCCTTAGGCGCCGAAGATTTCCCGCAAGACCTTTTTGAATTGATGGATCTTTTGGGGGACCGTCGCTTTGATACAAAGATCGGCGATCGCTTCAAAGCAACACCAGCGGCTACTTCGTTTCCACGCATCTTTTTATTGGGATCAAGTGGATACAGCGCACATTTAGCGGCTCGCCTTGGTTTGCCTTTTGGTTTCGCTCACCACTTTGATATGGGTGGCACTTTTGAAGCTGCAGAAATATATCGCAGTCGTTTTGAACCCTCGCATATTTTGCGTGAGCCGTACATGATCGTCACCGCCAATGTTTTGGCCGCTGACAGCGATGAGGAAGCTCATTGGCACTCAAAGTCGGCGCGCTTGACGGGTTATCTGCGTCGTACCGGCCGATTTCTTGCCTTGCCCAGTGCTCAAGATGCCGCTAATCATCCAGACATTGATCAGGCTGAACGGATGCCGAGCAGTCGAATAGTGGGCGAAGCAAGCAAAGTTGCTGAACAGTTGCATCAGTTGGTCGCTCGAATCGGCGCTAACGAGGCAATGGTGACTGCCGTTGCTTATGACACTGACGCTCGCGTTCGAAGTCTGCAATTACTGAATAAACATTGGTGAAAGATCGGCTCTTTCACTGCAGGCCGTGAAGTGCGCCACCATCAAGTGGGATTGCCACACCAGTAATGAACTTGGCATGCTCAGAGCAGATGAAGGCCGCTACGTGACCAAAGTCGTCGGGGTCTCCTAAATGACCTGACGGTATTGACGATGCTAAGGCTTGAGGATCGGGATAGAGGCTTGACAAACGATCAGTGAGATGTAAACCAGGCTGTAGCGAATTGACGGTAATGGCATCACCTGCGACCTCGCGTGCCAAAGTTTTCAAAAATCCTGTCAAGCCAGCACGTGCGGTATTTGACAAGATCAAGCGATCGATAGGTTCACGTACCGAACTGGAGGTGATAGCGACGATGCGACCCCATTTTTGCTGTTGCATCTGTGGCACGACGGCTTGACACATTGCGACCGTGGACAACAAATTGAGACGCAGGGCTATGTCGTAGGCGGCAAAAGGAGTTGAGGCAAAGTTTCCGGGTGGGGGTCCGCCGGCATTGGCAATGAGAATGTCGATGCCGCCCAAGATTTCAGTGGCTTGTTCGACAAGTTGCAATACCTGATCTGGGTCACTCACAT
This sequence comes from Ilumatobacteraceae bacterium, assembly GCA_009694465.1. Lineage (GTDB taxonomy): Bacteria > Actinomycetota > Acidimicrobiia > Acidimicrobiales > Ilumatobacteraceae > Casp-actino8. The sequence goes on along the minus strand of SHUW01000013.1, from coordinate 7,209 downwards.
CGGCGACGAGTGAACTGATTGTGGCACCTCGACTTGGATTGCATGTTGTCAATGCGTTTGCGAGTTTGTCGCTTGAGCGCGCAGCGATGACAACGTGTACTCCTTGGGCCACAAGGGCCCGTGCGGTGGCCAAACCTAGACCGCTTGAGGCACCCGTGACGAGAGCGCGACGACCAGATATTCCAAGTTCCATAGCCCGAGTGTAGAAGAAGTCTGCAGGTCGCTCAGGATCGAATGAGAGACTTGCGGAGCCGTGCATCGGGTGTAGGTCGCGCCCCAATGTGCTCAATTACCCAAGCAGAAATGGTTGTGGCATAGCGGGCTGCATCAACAGCAGAATGGTTGACTAAATAGTGGGCCAAAAACGCGCCAGCGTATGAATCGCCAGCACCGGTGGCATCGACAAGATTATTTGTCGCTGGTGGAATGTGTGTGGCTTGGCCATTGTCATAAATGAGCGAACCTTCAGCATCTAGTTTCAAAACAATTAAGGCACTTGGAAAAATCTCTTTGAGTGCTTTGGCTATGTCAAGTGGTTCGGTACAACCAGTGAGCACTTGACCTTCTTCTTTATTGGGCAACACAATGTCAAAGTTCAGATCAGTGCTGTAACTAAGAAAATTCTGCACTCCCATTTCTTGGATCATCTGGAATGAGCCTGTATCAAAAGAAATAGTAGCACCATGAGAGCGGGCGATCTTGGCGGCCGCGCGGGCTGCTGATCGGGGAGGATCGGTGAAGAATGACCATGCTGTGAGATGCAAATGTTGGGCTGAAGAAATGGCCTCGACGGGGAGTTCGCTGGAGAGAAGATAAAAGTCGGCACCGTGACCCGACACCATTGATCGTTGACCAGTGTGATCAACGAACACCGCAACTGATCCTGTTGAGTGGGCTTCTGTTTCAACAAGATGAGCCACAACTTTTTCGCGCAGGAGATCCTCTTGCGCAAGTTGTCCAAAGCGATCGCGTCCAATCTTGCCAACAAAACGCGTGATCATTCCACAGCGACTTGCCCACACGGCAACATTGGCTGCACTGCCACCTGGCGTGAGAACGACTTCGCCGAAAGTATCTCCACCGCGGAGAAGTTCGGTATTGGTGCGGATCAATACATCCCAAGCGAAGTCACCGAGGACACACAGTGGGGGAATAGATGCCGAAGTGCCAACTGCGTCGGTAGTCATGTCTAAGAGGGTATCTGCGATACTGGAAACTATGCCTTCACCGTCGACTCCACCATTGAGTCGCACGGTGATCGTTAGTTTGGCTGCAGTGTGGGTCATCTGGGGATCGACATATTTGGCAATCAAGATCGGTCTTGAATCACTTCCCCCATTCTTTATGCAGGGAACGCGCTTCGTATTCGCCGGGGGAGCGATGTTGCTCTTTCTGAAGTTGCGTGGGACACCGTGGCCCTCGCGTCGCCAGATACGCAACGCCTCCGTCGTGGGAGTTTTACTGTTGATCGGCGGGTTAGGTACGGTCACCGTTGCCGAAGATCGTGGTGTCGATTCCGGATTGGTGGCAACGATTATCGCTATTCAGCCAATGATGATGACATTGTGGGGTGGGATCTGGAAGACATGGCCGAAGCGTATGGAGTGGATAGGAATGTTGATTGGCATGGTGGGAGTCGTCGTGCTGATGTCAGATAGCGGATTGTCTGGGACGTGGAGTGGAACACTCTTAGTTTTCGGGGCCTGCTTTTCATGGAGTTTCGGTTCAGCGATCAGTAGACATATCGATATGCCGACTGGTTTGATGACTACTGGTATTGAAATGGCTGCCGCTGCGTTGGCATTTATGTTGTTGTCGCTAGTGACTCAAGAAAATATTTCAGTTCCCACCCTGCGTAGTTCACTCGCTGTGGCTTATCTCGTTATTTTTGGATCCATTATCGCCTTCACCGCTTTCACTTATCTGATTAGTCACGTCGCGAGTCCTTTGGCGATGAGTTACGCCTATGTCAATCCAGCCATAGCAGTTCTTTTAGGAGTCGTACTCAGCGACGAAAGCGTCTCGGCGAATATGGGTGTGGCACTGCCGATTATTCTTTGCGGTGTAGCCATTGTGACAAATGCATCTCGTTCAAAGATTGAAGAGGCTTCTCTCTAGCGTTGCTCAAGGGAACGCAGGGTTATTCCGCTGAAAGTGTTTTTTCGCCGATTTTTGATCGAATGACTTTTATTAAAGCTGCTGGCGATTTGTCACAAAGTCCAAGATCCTCAGAGTTCAGCAGCAGGAAAATTTCACCAGATTCATCTTCTGCCAACACGCAAGGGGGTTGGTAACCCTGCACGGACATGTGGCGATGAGTGGCTTCATCGCGATGTAGCAGTTCAAACTCGAGGCCGAGTTCAGCGACAGCAAGGTTCCATTCGGAACGCATTTTGATCGCACCGTGGGTGATATCGCAGAGTGTGCAATGTCGCCCACGAAAGGTTTTTTGCCAGAAATAAGTGAGTTCGCCGATAATCGTTCCGTCGGCATCGTAAAAACCAATCACACGTACGATTTTGTGTTTGGAAGGCTCCACAAAACAATCATCACATATTCTTGAAGTCGTTGGCAGATCGTACAATTTGCTAAACCATAGGGAGAACGAAGGAGGTCGTGATGGTGCATATTCCGGTACGTGGCGAATTGCCAGCGCGGCTTGGACCTTCTGTCCAGGCAGTACCTGGGTACGGTCCGAGTGTGATGGACGCACATGTCTATCGCGACCCCACTCGATATGAACTTGAGCGCGAGCGTGTGCTTGGTCGTCATTGGATGCTCGCTGGGCGCAGTGCTCAGGTGAAAGATTCGGGAGACTGGATCACTTATGAGGGTCACGATGAATGCATCGTTGTGGTGCGCCAATCTGATGATTCGCTTGCCGCTTTTCACAATGTTTGTCGCCACCGTGGACCGGCCATCATCGCAGAAAAGACGGGATGTGGCGCGCGCCGCTTTTCGTGTCCGTATCACGGTTGGGTATATGACACCAAGGGCAAATTGGTGGGCATCCCTGAGCGCGAAGATTTCGGACCCGATCATGTCAATGACATTGGGGCCATTGAGGTAGCTGTCGGCGAATGGGGCGGCTGGGTGTGGATCAATCTCGCCGGACCAGAGAAGGCCGTTCCACTGATGGAATCGATTGGGTCTGAGATTTCAATGGATCTTGGTGCTTTCAAAATGGAAGAGATGATCCTTCACGAAGTTCTTGAATGGGATGTGCCGATCAATTACAAGACAATCGTTGATGGCTTCAATGAGATCTATCACGTCACACAACTTCATCATTCACCGCCAGAGTTCACCAAAGCGACGCGCTCGGCATCATTCCATGTCACCGGCGACAACTTCATGTGCTTTGTGCCGCGGCCACAGTCATTGGATGAACTCACCAGCGATGACTATGACCACCATCGCAATTCAATTTGTCACTATGTGGTGTTTCCAAACACGATTTTCAATTGCAATCCAGAACACATTCAAGTTTTCCAGCCGATTCCATTAGCCGTGGATCGAACAAAGTTCCTGTGTTGGCAGATCATTTACCCAGGGGAGCAGGACGATCCGCAATACGCCGAGTACTTCAAAAGGACGATGCTCCACTGGGATGCGCTCAAAGGTGTTGTTGGCGAAGACATCGGCGTTTACGATCAGATGACGCGCACCAAAAAGTCGAGTGCCTTCAATGAGCAGATTCTTTCCGAGCGCGAATTCAAGATCGCGATCTATCACGAACATATGGATCGCAAGATTCGCGATTAAGAAAAGCCTGCTCACAGTCTAATTTCCAGGTAATTTCTCAAGTTTTTCGCTGGGGGGTCCGATACCTCAACCCGTGAAACGAAGCATCAAATACTTGAGACAGACACTTTTGGCGTCTTTGTGCTCGGCAACGGTTTTAGGCCTTGTTGGAGTTCCCGGCGCCTTAGCCGTGTCGCCATCCAATGGAATCAACTCAGAAACTCCCTCATCTTCGACGTACACCGTGGTCAAGAATGATTCACTCGGTGGTATCGCACGAAAAACAAATGTCAATCTTGCTGGGCTATTGCAAGTCAACAACTTTGTTCTCAGTTCATTGATTTTGCCTGGCCAAATTATCAAATTGCCGACTTCGTCAACGAGCATTGCGTCAAGCGCAAGCACTACCTACACGGTCGTTAATAATGACTCTCTCTCGGGTATTGCCGAGAAAGCACAAGTGACCTTGTCATCGCTCTTGAAAATCAACAAATTTAAAGTGTCGAGCGTGATCATGCCTGGCCAAGTCATCAAGCTTCCCGTTGGTCATTTATTCACTGCACCGGCACCTGCAGCTATCACGCCAATTGTGAATGCACGTATCAAGACCGTCGTGGACTTCGCCATGGCCCAAATCGGCAAGCCTTACGCTTTCGCAACGGCAGGTCCTTTGACCTATGACTGCTCTGGGCTAGTTCGGGCTAGTTTCGCTACCGTCAAGATCAATCTGCCGCATCAAAGTTTGTTGCAGTCCACATATGGAACTGCGGTCGACTGGAAGAGCACTTCGATCCAGAAGGGTGATTTAGTGTTTGCCTTCTCATCACGTAGTCCCCAGCAAATCGGACACGTTGGCATCGCCATTAGTTCAACCCAGTGGATCGTGGCGCCCTACACAGGAACCACTGTGAGCATCTCTCGCTTGCCCTCAATTGACAAGATTCAAGCAGTCCGACGGATTTTGTAGAAGTTGCTCGTGAAAGACTGATCTTCATGGCCGCTATTCAGACAGTCGACATTCCTCATTTTGCGACATTGCTGGTTGAGGCTGACCACAGCCAGTGCCATGTCACCTTTAATCGCCCGAAAAAACTAAATGCTCTGTCGACGGAGTTATTACAAGAGATCATTCGATTGAGCCACTGGTTGCACACATGCGATGAGATCCGCGTGGTGACTATCGCAGGTGCTGGACGAACTTTCTCTGCTGGGTTTGACCTCGGCAATCTCACGAGTGCCACGGTCGGTGAATCCCCTCGGACAAGTGCCGACCTGGGACGCCTGGCCACTGAAGCATTGACAAATGTTCCGCAGTTGACGATTGCAGCGGTACATGGCCACTGCGTCGGAGGGGGAGTCGTCTTGGTGGGAGCATGCGACTTGCGTATTGCCACAGTCGGTGCGACTTTCATTATTCCTGAAGTTGATTTAGGCATTCCACTGGCATGGGGTGGGATACCACGACTTGTACGAGAAATCGGTCCAGCACTCACCAAAGAACTCGTCTTAACCTGTCGACCATTTGGCGCGCAAGAGGCCAAGGACATTGGTTTCATCAATCGTGTTGTTGAAGAAAACGAGTTAATGAACCATGTGACCGAATTAGCACGGTCGCTGGCGGCGAAGCCTCTTTTTGCTTTGCGTGCAACAAAACAACAAGTAAATGCCGTGATGGAAGAGATTGCGGGCACCGGTCGGAGTGCAAATGATGCCGATTCGCTTGTGTATGCGATGCGTGACCCCGAAAGCAGACAAGCCATGGCGAGATACATGGAGCAGCACAAGTAGCGTCGCACTGTGCCAATTCATCCAACCCTCGCTGCAGGTTGGTACACCGACCCCTTGGTCTATCAAAATGAACGGCAGAGTATTTTTGAAAACTCGTGGGTTCATGTCGGCTATCGCAGTGATCTCACGACATCGGGCGGGGTTTTGTGCGAAGCGTTGGCAGAACACGAAATTGTTATTTCCCAAGATGTAAATTTCTGCCTGACTGCCTACGAAATTCTCGAGGACCACTCGCGCAAGGAGATCTTGGTTGAAAGTTTTCGCGATCTGATTTTCGTGTCTTTGAATACGGAGTCATGCTCGCTCACGCAGTGGCTCGCTGATTTTCCGACGGCGCTCACCGAACTCAATCTCGAGAGTTTTGTTTTTCATTCACGCGTTGTGCGCCGAGTGGCCTGCAACTGGAAGACCTACGCCGATAATTTCCTCGAGGGATACCATGTGCCGACTGTGCACCCGGGAATGGCTCGAGACGCCGATGCGAGTAATTATTCCGTCATCTTGGGCGATGATCCACGCTGGAATGTTCACGTCATGCCAGCGCGTGAAGACAGCGTGTTCGGGATGTTCGGATGGTTGTTCCCAACTTTCGCTTTCAATGTCGTGCCGGGAGGTTGGGCCGTCGAGCGTTGGCTCCCGCGTGGTGCCGATCACATTGATCTTTTCTTTGAATACTTTTTTGAGCCGAATGCCGGTGACATTGAGCGAATCGTTGAGATGAATGAGGTCGTAGCGCAAGAAGATGTGCGGATCTGTGAAGCGGTCCAACGCAATCTTGATTCAGGTGTTTACTCTGCAGGTCTGCTGAGTCCAAAGTGGGAAGAACCATTAGTGGTCTTCCACGAAATGATTCGCGATATAGCTGGACTTAACGAATACGCACCGACAGGCACGTGACACAGCCTTCAAGTTTGATGAATTCGCCGATGTTCGCTTCAATGACCAGGTAGCCCATATCGCGAAGCATTTCGGCGCTCTCAGGGGCATCGCTGGCCATGATCAGTCGCTTCTCTCCGACGATGATGACATGAGCCCCAGACTCCTCGGGCATGGCCAAAAAATCTGGGAAGATTGACAGATCATCAACGAGTGGTTCAAAGCCAATGATTGTCCCATTGGGTAGGGCGGTGACAGCCGACTTGAGGTGGAGAACTTTGGAGATCGGAACGGTGATCACGGTTGCCCCGAGAGGCTCAACAATCGCCGCGAATTGGGCGATACCTTCGGCGTTCGTGCGACCACCAAGACCTACATATATCGTGTCGCCAACCTTCAAGACATCACCACCATCCATCGTTCCAGGTGCAACGATTCGCTCAACAGTGCATCCCGCCCCGGTAACGATCGGCCCAATAGCGGTGACCTCGGGTTTACGCAGATCATTTCCCGGCCGAGTGATGATCGCTACGCCCTTGTAGATAACGACCGTGTCCTCGATGAACACTCCGTCGGGGCACTCGTCGATCGCAGGAACCTCAATGATTGACCACTTGCATAGACGCAAGGCTTCGACATAGTTGGACCATTGTTTGAGCGCTAGTTCAACATCGACGGGGGCTCGCTCAATGTGCGTGACTAGGCCTTGCTCAAGAAGGGGACTGGGACGACGAACGAGTGCGATTGGGCGTGATGACATTGGCTTCAACGGTATCTACTGATGAGATGAGAAGTTGCCAC
>SHUW01000103.1 GCA_009694465.1 Ilumatobacteraceae bacterium | reverse complement strand
TTCTTGGATCGGAAAGAACAGGTCTCTCCGATGCCGCTCTTGGCGCCGTGAGCCACATGGTACGTATTGCGATGGCACCCGAGATTGATTCATTAAATGTTGCAGCAGCTGCAGCCGTGGCCTGCCACGCTCTCATCCGTCGTTATTAAGGACGTCTGTTAGGCCTGTTTTGCCCCACGTCCGCATCCGTGGGTCGCAAATGCTTGCCTTTCACGGCAAACTGAAAAGGTGACCGCGACTGCTGTACTCCTCCTCTCGTGCCCCGACCAGCGCGGAGTCGTCGCTGCGGTGGCTGATTTCATCGCTGTCCACGGCGGAAACATCGTCCACGCCGAGCAACACACCGATGATGTTGAGCAAGTGTTCTTCCAGCGAGTCGAATTTGAACTTGATGGCTTTTCTCTTGGGCGAGAAGAAATCCTGCCGGCCTTCGCCCAGGTTTCTTCGCAGTTCGCAATGCACGCCGATCTTCGTTTCACCGACCACAAGCCACGCGTGGCCATCTTGGCCAGCAAACAATCGCACTGCTTATTTGATCTCCTCAGTCGCTGGCATTCAGGCGAACTCCCTGCAGAGATTGTGGCCGTGATCAACAATCACCCCGATCATGCCAGCCTGGTTGAGCACATGGGTGTCCCCTATCTGCATCTCCCCGTGACACCGCAAACGAAAGCCACGCAAGAGCAAGAAGTTTTACGAGCCCTCAACGAGCAGCAAGTAGATCTCGTCGTCCTTGCGCGCTATATGCAGATCCTGTCACCAGCATTAGTCAATGCCTATCAATCAAGGATCATCAATATTCATCACTCTTTCTTGCCCGCCTTCATCGGTGCTAATCCGTATCGTCAGGCCCACGATCGCGGCGTCAAGATCATCGGCGCTACTGCGCACTATGTCACCGAAGAACTAGATGAGGGCCCGATCCTTGATCAAGAGGTATCCCGCGTGACACACCGCGACTCAGTCGCTGATCTCACACGTAAGGGTCGCGATTTGGAAACAATTGTTCTCGCTCGTGCAGTGCGTGCCCATTTAGAACATCGCGTCTTGGTCTATGGACGCAAGACCGTTGTTTTCAGTTAGGTCGCGACGAACTAATCGGCAAGCCTGTGTCATTGCGTAAATGTTCGGCAGCAGGCACAAAATAAGCAGTCAATTCGGCTCGTATCGCGGCATCCGTTGTCGTAGCTTCAATAGCTGTCGCCATATGTAGCAACCAGCGATCACGTTCTAGTGGTCCAACATGAAAAGGCATATGCCGCAAGCGCAATTTCGGGTGCCCACGTTCTTGATTGTAGGTATCAGGACCTCCCCAATATTGTCCTAAGAACAACGCCAGACGATGCTTGGCTCCTACGAGATCGCTTTGGTCGGGATATAACGACCACAACGCTTCATCTCCCACGACCCCCGCATAGAAATGGTCGACAAGTGAGATGAAGAACTCCATCCCGCCAACTCGTTCATACAAGGTTGTCTCATTTGTATTGCTCACACTGTCAGCCTACGAAGCGATTCTCGTGAGTGGAAAGTTTGTCGGGGAATATGACTCCCATATCTGCGGTGATATCGCACCCAACCCGTTAGGAGAAGGTGGGGTCGACCCAATCTGGAAAGACATCGGGTAATCCGTCGCTGACTTTGACGGGGAAGTTCGCTGGCCTCTTCTCCAAGAAACTCATCACGCCTTCTTTGGCGTCAGCGCTGGCCCCACGTGAATTGATCGCCCGTGAATCCATCCGATGAGCATCCATCGGATGATCGGCACCGAGCATGCGCCACAACATCTGGCGACTCAAGGCCACCGAAACTGGGGCCGTATTTTCAGCGATCTCACGTCCAATGGCGCGTGCCGCGCCCAGCAAATCACTAGCTTCGTGCACACTGCGCACCAAGCGCCCTTCCTTGGCCTCCGCAGCGCTGATCATTCGCCCCGTGAAACACCATTCAGCGGCTTGCGAAATGCCAACGATCCTCGGCAAAAACCAACTGCTAGCGGCCTCTGGAACAATCCCTCGCTTGGCAAAGACAAAACCAAATTTCGCTTGATCACTAGCCAAACGAATATCCATCGGCAGAGTCATCGTCACGCCAACTCCTACTGCTGCCCCGTTGATCGCTCCAATGACTGGCTTCTTGCTCTCAAAGATTCGCAGCGAAACCAAACCTCCGCCATCGCGCATCACCCCAGATTTGGCTTTGACATCGCTGCCACCTTTAGCGAAAGTCTCTCCACCACTTGATAAGTCGGCACCTGCACAAAAAGCGCGACCCGCACCAGTGACGATCACCGCCCGAACGTTGTCATCGGCATCACTCTCGTCGAAAGCCGAAATGATTTCTTTGAGCATCCGATTAGTAAATGCGTTTAACTTCTCGGGGCGATTAAGGGTGATCGTCGCAATCTGCTCGGAAACCTCGTAGATGATCTCTTGATAAGCCATTCTGTCACCCTAATCGGGCGTCAGACGTCAAGGAAACGTGAAGCAGCGATACCCGAGCCCACGGCACCGGCAATCGCTCCGATGAGTAACAAAATAACCATCACAAAACGCATATATCCATCTGTGACAACCAAAGCTGCCAACTCGGTGTCGTTGAAATCTGCAACTGCCCCAGACCATGCCGTGTTCAATCCCCACAACCCGAGGCACGATAAAACACCACCGATCACACCTTGCAAAAGACCTTCAAGCATGAACGGAATACGAATAAACCAGTTCGTCGCACCCACTAACTTCATCACTTCAATCTCGCGGCGACGGGCGAACATGGCAGTCCGCACAGTATTCCAAATCAACCCCACCGCAACGACCAAAAGCACGATGGACATCACCGTCGTGGCCACGCGAATGAATTGCGAGACGCGGGCCACCACATCAAAGACATCTTGGGCGTAGGCGACTTCACGAACACCCGGGATATTGCGGAATTGTTCACCAAGTTCACGAATCAAATTGGAGTCCTGTGAAATAGGCACGACTTTAAATTGCGAAGGAATATTCGCTGGAGTCAACAGTCGTAATGTGCCGGGATCTCCAGCAAACAACTTCTCGGCCTCGGCGTAACTCTCAGCCTGATTGAGATAGCGCAATTTCGCAACATCAATAATTGAGGCTTGAGATTCCAACGCCCCTTTGATGACTTCAATCTGTGTGGCATCAGCATCTGAGCGGACATACACGATGAGTTCAACATCGCCCTTCCAACGGGTCAGCAAATTGTCAAAAGCGCGCTGAATGAGAAACGTTGAACCAACGAGTAAGAGTGACACGGCAGATGTCACCACAGCGGCACCAGTGAGGGTGATATTGCGCCTGAAACTGACCCATGTCTCGCGCAATGCATAACTAATTCGCGTCAACATCAGTCGTACACCCCACGCTCTTGGTCGCGCACAATGACGCCACGATCTAATTGCACAACTCGACGGCGCATCATATTCACAATGCGCTGATCATGAGTCGCCATCACCACAGTTGTGCCCGTGGTATTGATGCGCTCCAACAACCGCATAATTCCTTCGCCCGTGGCGGGGTCAAGGTTTCCAGTCGGCTCATCGGCCAACAAAATCAACGGGCGATTTACAAAGGCACGCGCAATGGATACTCGTTGTTGCTCTCCGCCCGACAACTGGTGCGGGAACCGATCACCTTTGTCGGCCAAACCGACAAGATCGAGAACGGCAGGAACCTGCTGGGCAATCACATGCTTGGGTCGACCAATCACTTCAAGGGCGAAAGCCACATTCTCCGACACGGTTTTGTTTAACAGCAACTTGTAATCCTGGAAGATATTTCCGAGGTTGCGGCGCAAATACGGCACCTTTGACTCAGCAATCTCATTGATGTTTTGCCCCGCGACCCACACTGAACCGCGTTCGGGCTCTTCTTGCCGGTTGATCAGACGCAACAAAGTGGACTTGCCCGACCCAGATGGACCCACCATGAATATGAATTCACCCTTGGCGATCTCAAAGGATGCATCGCGAACCGCAGGTGCTTCCGATCCATAAGTTTTGGTGACATTATCTAAACGAATCATCTGACTCCTTGAGCTAGCGAGGGCTCAATCATTGGTCCTTATACGACAAGTAAACAGATTACCAGCGCGCTTGGTCTAGGTCTCGTCACCCGAACGACGCCAACGCAAGTAACCAACCATAAATTCATCGAGATCGCCATCCAGAACCGACTCAACACTGCTGGATTCGATATTTGTCCGCAGATCTTTCACCATTTGATATGGCTGCAAGACATAACTGCGAATCTGACTCCCCCAGCCCACCGTGGCCTGCTTGCCAGCGATGCGCGCCAATTCCTCTTGATGTTCTTCTTCGATCTTGGCTGCAACCATTGCCTTGAGGCGATTCATTGCCTTTTCACGGTTCTGCAACTGACTGCGTTCTTCTTGGGAAGATGAAACCAATCCCGTTGGCTCATGAATCAGGCGCACAGCAGATGATGTTTTGTTGACGTGCTGACCACCAGCACCCGAGGCACGAAATACTTCCATGCGTACGTCAGTCTCATCGATCTCAATATCTGGGTTTTCCATTGCCGGCCACACTTGCACTGCGGAAAAACTTGTTTGGCGGCGGCCCTGATTATCAAAAGGGCTAATCCGCACGAGGCGATGAGTGCCACGCTCTGAGGTCATCAGACCGTAGGCATAGCGTCCCTTGAGAGTGAACTCAACAGACATGATGCCCGCTTCAGTCCCGGCTGAGATGTCATCTATTTCAAAGCCCAGGCCACGACGTTCGGCCCATCGTTGATACATCCGTAAGAGAATTTCGCTCCAGTCCTGAGCATCAACACCACCGTCTTTGGTATTGATGTGCACGATGCAATCCAATTCATCATGCTCTCCCGTAAACAGGCTGCGCATCTCCAGACCGCTTAACTGCTCAGCGATGGTCTTAATCCCCGTTTCAATCTCGGTTTCTTGAGAGGCATCGTCCACCTCACGAGCCATCTCGTGGAGAACTTCAACATCTTCAAGTTGGCGCGCCAA
>SHUW01000102.1 GCA_009694465.1 Ilumatobacteraceae bacterium | reverse complement strand
CGAACCCACGGAACTCGCGCTACCTCGGGAGCGAGATCATGAACTTCGTCAGCCAAGCGCCATGACGCAGTCGTGTCTTGATCTAGGCGCGAGACGCCCTTGCGTTGCATCAATAAGGCCGCCATCACCGCCACTGCGATGAACGGCGCGACTAGCAAAGGACTTTCAGCGTTCCATTGCACTCCGTACTCAAGAATTCCTAGCGCCACAGCGGCAACTGCAATCGTTGGCAAGTTACGCAGTCGTCCAATCACCAAAGCCGCCAGTGCCAGTACCAAGCCCGAGACCGAGAGTGCGCCACCGATCGGCACTCCAAGAATTCCCGAGCGCAAAAAGAGGGCTAAGAACGACAGCGCCGATGCCAACATCCACACAATGGTGGAAAGCCAGCCCACTGGTATTCCCAGAAGGGCAGCGCGATCACTGCGCTCGGCGGCGGCGCGAACAGCAATGCCGACTTGCGTTTTCGAGAGAAACAATCCCACCGCAATCATTGCCAGCGGAGCAAGGATCATGGCAATGAGATCATTGGCGTTCAGAATGAACGTCCCGACGGTGAGCTTCCATGCGACAGGGGGCGGAATTCTTTCGGAAGACGCTACTTCGTCCCATAAACGGGGCAAAATAATGGCCAATACGCTCAGCAGTTGAGTGATACCCAAAGTTGCCACGGTGAGCACTAACCGCGGAGAACGCACGAAGCGCCGCACGATCGCCAATTCCACGATGGCACCCAGAACAATTGAACTGATGAGACCGACACCGAGTCCAAAAAGATACGGCAAGCCGTTGAATACGATCAGGCCGACGGACAAAATCGCTGGCACAAAACCTAGATCCGCCTGAGCAAAGTTGATCACTCTGTTGGCTCGATAGACCAAGGCCATTCCCACAGCCAAGAGTGCCGTCAGTAACCCGAGCACGATCCCGCGAATAAAGGCCCCCGCAGGTAAACCAAAAAAGACCAACTGCACGGCTACAAGCGCGAATGCAGGTGTTAAAGGTGTCAAAGTACGACGAAGATCGGAGACGACTTTACTCATTCCTCACCCCTCCCCTATAAAAACACCGCAACACCTGAGTTGTCGCATCTCTTATCCCCACGTATGGCTAGCACAGCGACCCTCATGGATGTTCATTGGGTCAAGCCACAAGTTATGTCAGTTAGTATGCAAGTACTTACAACTAGTTAGGGTCAAGACATGGGAACAGTGCGCCGTCACATTTATATAGATGCCCCAGCAGATGTGGTCTGGGGCATCGTCGGAGCACCAGACCGTCTCCACGAATGGTTCCCCATTGATAGCTGCGAAGTCGTTGGTAGCAAGCGATGGATTAATCTGCCAAGCGGTTTGCGCTTTGAAGAAGACATCATCACCCTTGATCACGACCTACGTCGTTTTCAATATGCGATTGTCAACAATATGATCGTCACTCATCATCTCGCCACAGTTGATGTCATAGCCGACGGGGCCGATCGTTGCATCGTGATCTATGCAACTGACATTGAGCCCGAACCTATGGGACTAGTGATCATTGGGGCTGCTGGATCTGGTTTGAAAAAATTACAAAGTATGTTCTCGCCTGTGAATGGAGTTAGTTAATGGGACGCAAAATATTATTTATCACCACCGACCAACAGCGCTTTGATGCACTCGGTTGTAATGGTGGCCTGATTGCCCGCACTCCCAACATTGATGCCCTGGCAGCACACGGGATCAACTACAACCGCGCCCACCCACAAAACGTTGTGTGCATGCCTTCGCGCTCAACCATGATTACTGGTCAGCACGTGTCCACCCACGGCGTGTGGATGAACGGAGTTCCACTTCCTGTTGATGCCCCGAGTGTGGCGAGCACCTTGCACGATGCCGGATATAAAACGGCACTCATTGGCAAGGCCCATTTTGAACCTTTCCTCGACCCATTCTTGCGCTTCGCTGAAAATCAGTTGGCGGCCTCGGGCACGCACTCGCTTATTGAAGACGGATACCTGCATCGCGGTTTCGACCATATGGAATCAGCTGCTCATGGTGGCATGGGAACATTTCACTATGCCCAATGGTTGATGAAAAATCATCCAGAGGCGGTTCCCATGTACTACCGCGTGCTGGATATGGAACTACAGGTGAGCGCCCTCGGTGGCACCAACACTGGTGCTCCCCAAGCCCACATCAATAACATCCCGCGCGAGTGGTATCACACTGATTGGGTTGCCGATCGAGCCATTGCTTGGCTGGAATCGCTTGACCCCGATGCCGATTGGTTTTGCTGGGTGAGTTTCCCCGATCCACACCATCCGTGGGATCCTCCAGCATCTGAACTACACCGCGTGAACTGGCGCGATGTGGATCTTCCCGTTGGCTTCCCAGTGGATCGCGCGCAACGCGAAGCGATTCTTGATGCCAAACCGGCGCAGTGGCGCAAATGGTATGACGGAGATTTCGTCTCCAACTATGAAGCACCGCGTCGATGGGTCCCGAACACTCTCACCGAGGACCAAGTTCGCGAAATCAACGCTCTGACCCATATTGAAAACGAACTCATTGATGAGGCCGTTGGGCGTTTGATGAAACATGTTGAAAGCCGGGGTTGGGGGGCAGATACAGATGTCTTGTTCTCCACCGATCACGGTGAATTTCAAGGAGACTTCGGCTTGTTGTTCAAGGGCCCGTACCATGTTGATTCACTGATGCGCGTGCCACTGATTTGGCGACCAGCGCCGTCCGCGGGCGTTGATCCAGCAACCGTGACCGCACCTGTTGGACACGTTTCTCTAGCGGCTACGTTCTGCGAGATTGCCGGCCTCCCCCAACCGGCTTACGTTGAAGCACCACGACTTCCCATGAATGACGAGGATGCCAGATCTCTTGGTCACGAACGAGTCCTCACCGAATGGGACAGCGTTCTGTTCGGCAAAATCGTGGGATTGCGAACGATCTGTCGCGATGGTTGGGTAGCAACGGCCTGCTTACCTGGAAGCCTGCACAATGGGACCGAAGGCGAGTTATACAACCTGGCTAATGATCCTCTGCAACAGATCAACCTGTGGGATGACAGCGCTTATCGCTCAACACGAGATGACCTTCTCACCGATATGTGGGACAGTCTGCCAACTCCCGACGCCGTGCGTCGCGAGTGTGATGCACCGGTCTAAGTCCAGACCAGATATGGCTTGACCCTCCAGACGAGCACCTCGCCGTTTTCTGCTGGGCCGCGCCCACATTGTTGGGACTTGAACCCAACGAGAAAAGAGGACACAATGGCACTTGATGAAGCAGGACGTTTTCGCATTACCACCAAACTTGCCGACACCCTCGGCCAAGACGACGCTGCTGCCCTAATGGAGACGATTCCTCCCTTTGATTGGCATCAAATCGTAACGAAGACCGATCTCACAAACGCCGTCAAAGATTTGGCCACCAAGTCCAATATGGCTCTTGAGTTCAGCACACTTCGCGAAGAGATGGGCGTTAAGTTTTCACAAGTAGACACTGGCTTCTCCCGAGTTGACGCTCACTTTGCGCGGGTTGACGCTCAATTCGCCCAAGTCGCAATCAGCTTTGCACATGTGGACAGTCGTTTCTTCCAAGTTGACGCTCGTTTCTCACAAGTTGACGCGAAACTATCTGACCTCAGCACCGTGCTGCACAAGACTTTGCGCGTTCACACTTTGGCACTGGTTACGACAATGGTAGCCATGAACACCATGATGGTCTCGATAGTCGCTCTGCTCAAATAGCAACCACCCAAACGGTCATTTATTCCAAATCGGTGCGACGGTCGCGAAACACTCCCCAACCAGTTCGCATCTCGGCCACTTCGTCAAGATCGAATGTTGAGATTAAAACGGTCTCGCTGACGCGGTCCGCTTCAACAAGTATCTCACCTGTCGGACCAGCAATAAAAGATGAGCCGTAAAATGTCAGAGTAAAACGCGATCCTCGCTCAACACCCACACGATTGGCCGCCACAACCGGGACCAAATTGGCACCAGCATGACCTTGCATGACACGTTGCCAATGAGCCGCCGAATCAAGTGATGCGTCCATCGGTTCACTGCCGATGGCAGTCGGATACAAAATAATTTCCGCTCCGCCTAGAACCAAAGCCCGCGCTACCTCAGGAAACCACTGATCCCAACATATGGCAACGCCGATACGACCCACTGCCGTGTCCCACACTTTGTATCCCGTATCACCAGGTCTGAAATAAAACTTCTCCGAATATCCCGGACCATCGGGGATATGACTCTTGCGATACACGCCGAGGACCATCCCGTCAGCATCAATGATTGCGCATGAGTTGTATAGCGCATTTCCATCCCGCTCATAAAAACTCACTGGAATGACGACTGACAATTCACGCGCCAATTTTTGGAAATGCTCAATAGTTGAGTGTCCCACTAAGGGCTTGGCCCGCGCAAAATGCTCTGTCCGCTGATCTTCACAAAAATAGTGACCCTCAAAAAGCTCGGGAATCAAAATGAGATGTGCGCCACGAGCAGATGCTTCACGTACAAGACGATCTGCCGTCGCTACATTTTCAGAGATGACATCCGTCATCGACATCTGCAGAGCGGCAACAGTGAGCGAGCGCATCATTTAGGCAACAGCTAGAGCACTCATCAGACGCGCTGCAAACTCTTCGCTATGTGCTTCAATTTTGGCACGATGCAAAGCCATACCACCGATCACATCGGCACCTAAACGATTGACCGATTTCTCCATCACCCCAAGTGTCTTGCCCGGATTCAAAGCGAAGGTACAGAAAGTGGCCGCACGCTTGCCAGTGATGACTGGTAGCGCATTGATATTGCCGATACCCCAAGGACTTTGACCGACGATGAAAGCTCCATGTACCCACGTACCGACCACGATTAGATCAGCCGCCTGCAGGGCTAGATGATCGGGCTTCTTGACAGGGTTGAGACCAGTAATCGTCCAACCTTCCTGCTGCAGATTGCCGGCGATGAGTTCGGCAGCCTTCCATGTGTTCCCCGTGAGGCTTTCGACTAA
>SHUW01000101.1 GCA_009694465.1 Ilumatobacteraceae bacterium | reverse complement strand
AGACCACGCTTGACACGTTTGGCTGGATTGACAGCGCGATCAAAGCGACCCTTACTGGCAATAATCAAACGTTCAGTAGTGTCGCGTAAAACTGGATTGGTAGCAGATTTAAAAGATCCCCATGCGCAACTACCCGACGAGCCACGCTGTTTCAGCCAGACCACTTCGCCGCGCAACAACAGACCTAATTCATCTTGCAAGATGGTCGTCACATCACAGGCCAATGAACGAAACGGGCGACGACCCAAATTGGCAACATTCACGACCATCCGCCCACCCGGCTCAAGTACCCTATGACACTCGCCAAGAACTGCCGTGAGCATCTCGAGGTACTCAACATAATCAGCGGGGATATGCCCCTCACCGAGAGCCTCCTCGTACGCCTTCCCCGCAAAATAAGGTGGCGATGTCACCACTAGAGCTACCGAGTTATCAGGTATCTCGTCCATCTTGCGAGAATCGCCGACAAAGATACGGTTGCGAATGGCGTTCACTGCTATGGGATCGGCAAGTGACTCATCGGTAGATATCTCAGGGGCCCGAAAACGAGCGTAGAAAGCTGACGCATCATGCCCCTCGCGGCGTGAAGCCCCGAATGCTGATGTTGAGGTATTTCGTCGGAATCGGGGCGCGCCTTCACCTGAAATGAGTTGCTCAGACATTGCTTGGAAGAGTACCGAACCAGGGATCACCCCCGCGCGATACTCCCATGCTCAAACGATCCGCTTGAATTCCCCCACATTGTCTCTGATATCCATAAAGATGTCACTAGTGATTGCTCTGATACTTCTCTTTCCCGTGGCCTACATGCTCGGTACTTTCCCAAGTGCGCAACTGATCGCCAACGCCCGTGGAGTTGATATCACAGCGGCGGGCTCAGGTAATCCCGGTGCCGCCAACATCGGTCGGACTCTCGGTCGTAAGTTGGGCATCTTAGTTTTTCTCTTAGACGGATTAAAGGGTGCCATTTCAACTGCTGTTGGATATGCCTTCGCTGGATACGCCGGAGCCCTGACTTTGGTATTCGCTGCCGTGATCGGTCATATCTTTCCTGTCACTCGAAAGTTCAAAGGCGGTAAGGGAGTTGCTACGGCGGGCGGCGGGATGATCGCCCTGTATCCGTGGATCGGCCTAGCGATGACGGTTTTATGGTTACTCGTCGCCAAAGTGACTAAAAAAGCCTCCCTTGGATCACTTGCGATCGCCCTCGGGTTACCTATTTCCCAAGTCATTGTCGGGCGCCCAGCCGGTGAAGTTCTTGCTGGAGTGGCTTTATTCGCCCTCGTCATTTGGCGCCATATCCCGAATCTCAAAAGAATTATTGCTGGTGAGGAACCCCCGCTCAAACGATCCCACTAACCAACTCCTTCAAGGTAGTTTTCTGAGCGCAAAACGATGGTTTATCTACAGAGAGGGCTTAGGTTAAAACCTGTTATGAAAAAAACAGCGCCTCCTTCATCAACTTTGGTGCTCCTTGTTCGCCATGGTCAAACTCCAACAACAGGAAAAATCCTCCCCGGTCGTGCAACTGGTTTACACCTTGCCGAAAGTGGAATCAAACAAGCACAAGCAGTTGCCGAACGCATTGCTGGCATAAAAAAAGTTGATGCTATTTATGCATCGCCACTAGAGCGCGCTCGCGAAACAGCTGCTCCCATCGCTGCTGCCTTAGGTCTGCGTACCAAAATCGACAAAGGCTTACTTGAATGCGAGTTTGGTGATTGGACTGGTGCCGAACTCAGCAAACTGATGAAGCTGCCCGAATGGTCAACAGTGCAACGTGCGCCGTCAACTTTTCGTTTTCCCAATGGCGAAAGTTTTACTGAGATGCAAACGCGCATGGTGTCGGCAATTGACCGTCTCTGCGCCCAACATCGCGGTGGGGTGATCGTCTGTGTATCTCACGCTGATCCCATTAAGGCCGCTGTTGCCCACGCTATGGGGACTCACATTGATCTTTTCCAACGCATTGTTATTAGTACCTGTTCAGTCTCAGCTGTGGCCTATACGACTGGCGGGCCGATCGTTCTCAATGTCAACTCAACCGGTGGATCGCTCGGCGACCTTCGTCCATCCTGAAAAACGATCATGGATTTTTTTGCTGATTTTGATTTTGTAGATGTCCTCACTACCGGTGCTCTGGGAGAACCAGGGTCTCGTACTTTTTATATTCAAGCCCGTGCCGGTGTTCGCTCGGTGACGGTGCGCTGTGAAAAGCAACAAGTGGCCACCATTGCTCAATATATTCGTCGAGCCTTGGCTCATTTGCCCGTGCCAGAGGGTCAACCGCCGCGCTCGGTGATGCAACTCGCTGAGCCAATCACACAAGCCTTTATCCTTGGGGCAACTGCACTTGAGTTCAACAACTCAGCCGACCATTTCATTTTGCACCTCAAAGAATTTGCCCCGCTCAGTGATGAAGATGACAACGAGTTCGCCGAAGACGAAGACGACGAGGACGATGATGAGGACGAAGACGACATACCTGGTGCTCATGCACGAGTCAGCCTGACCCGCGCTCAGGCTATGGCTTTTTGTGACCACGCTGACCGCACGGTTTCGGCGGGTCGCCCTGACTGTGTTTACTGTGACCTTCCGATTAACATTGATGGTCACTTCTGCCCGCGCATGAATTAACCCGATTGCTTCATCATTATGGATATCTTGCATCTTCTGAATAACGGCGATATTGACATTGAAGGTCGCATGCCCTACAGCAGTAACGCCACTTTTCTTGTCAATCTCACACTTGGCGAGCAGCGCGGCCAAGCGATCTACAAACCTCTACGCGGCGAGCGTCCTCTATGGGATTTCCCCTCGGGATTATTCCATCGAGAAATCGCCGCCTACCTCCTTTCAGAGGCCATGGAACTCCATGTCATACCTCCGACAATTGAACGCGATGGTCCCTTCGGGCCAGGTTCATTGCAATGGTTCATTGAGGCTCGTTTTGAAGAGCACTATTTTACGTTGTACGAGAATCGTCCCGAACTTCACGATCAATTCCGAAATATGGCGGCTTTTGACATTGTTGCAAATAACACAGATCGAAAAAGTGGGCATTGCTTGATTGATAGCAACGATCGCATTTGGGGCATTGATCAAGGACTATGTTTCTCCGCTGATTTCAAATTACGGACCGTCATTTGGGAGTTCGGTGGTGAAACGTTGTCCCCTGACCTTGTCAGCAAGGTGCAACGGATTGTTGAACGCCCCCCACTTGATGTGGCAGCACTCTTGAACGATGACGAAGTTGAGGCGATGATTGAACGGGCAAAAATGCTTGCTGCGGGTGCTATGTTCCCTATTGATGCAAGCGGTCAGCGTTACCCCTGGCCAATGGTCTAAGGCGAAGTCGAGAAACAATGGATGACAATGACTTAGACCCATTGATTGATCGCGCCGATCTCGACGGACTTGTGCGACTGATTGATGCGCGTTGCGCTAACCGTGACTGGGAAGGTCTTTTTCGCATTCGCCAACGCTCACGACTTGCAACTCAATCGGGTCGCCAGGTTTGGCCAGCGGCCACATTGGCTGAATATCGATTGGCTCTTCATGCAACGACCGATTGGGCCGCTCAAGTTTTGGCCGAAGATAGTGGTCGCTTCACTATTGGACCGCTCACCGAAGTTATTGCTCAAAATCATTCCTGGACTGAACTTTCAGATTTGCTCACTGATGGACCACGCCGAGCATTCGTGGCGCATGAGCGAGTTTTGCGCGGCGAAATCATTGACGCGAAGAGCGTCGGTGAGGTTCTTAATGTCCTCGACATACCTTTAACCCTTCAACCATGGGAACCCGCGTACCCGATGGCGACATATTCTGATGAAGGTATTGATGCTCCATCTCCGAGTGATAATTGGCAGCACGTTTGGACTGACATTGAAGCCGAAGAGGTCTATGAAGAAATGATTGTTGACGATCCCTTTGTCCATGACGCTCTGCGTTCACTCGTTGAACCATGGACATCTTCCTCTCAGGGACGAGCTGAGTCCATCGTCGTTGATGGCACAGTCATTGATGCTCTCGGTGCATTAGGTATCCGCACATGTCGACTCACACCGCTAACAACGCAGGAGGCGCTTGCTTGGCTCGGATGGTGCGGTTCATCGGGTGGTGCCCACGGTCGACGACGAGGCGCCGCATTAGGGCGATTTGGGGTGTGGTGGTTGTTGGCTGCCATCGGTGGATTCACCGAGGAATGGGACGAGATGCGTCAAGCCGGTGTTCTGAATCAAGAAATCGGCGACACTGCGCGAGCGATGCACTGGTTTCGATGTGACGATGGAAGTCGCAGCCCATACGATTTGAGCCTGATCGCCCAAGACCCCGATAATGACATCTCTATTGCGCTGTTTGCCCGTGATGCTCCGGCCTGAGCCGGCATTGACTCAGCGACCCTGAAGAGCCTCAATCAGCTTCGGCAACACTTTGTGCAAGTCGCCAACAATTCCCAAGTCTGCAATCCCGAAGATCGGTGCTTCCTTATCCTTGTTGATGGCGATGATGTTCTTTGAGCCCTTCATGCCAACCATGTGTTGAGTAGCGCCCGAGATACCACAGGCGATGTACACGCTGGGCTTAACGACCTTGCCAGTCTGACCAACTTGATAGCTATAAGGAACCCAACCGGCATCCACGATGGCACGCGATGCGCCAGGTGCACCCTGAAGCAACTTGGCTAACGATTCGATCATCCCATAATTGGCACTTTCACCCAAACCACGTCCGCCAGAAACGACAATATTGGCCTCATCAAGTTTCGGACCAGTTGTCTCTTCAATATGCACGGCCGTCACTTGCGCCCCACCTGTTGTTCCGAGGTCGGGCACATTCACTGCGACGACTTCTGCCGCTGCTCCACCCGCCGATTCAGGGGCGAATGATTTTGGACGAAATGCTGCGAGGTATGGAGTACCACCAGTGAACGTTGTAGCTACCAAAGTGTTGCCGCCGAAAATCGGAGTCGTCACAGTGACCGACTCACCATCGGCAACAATCTCTACGTTATTCGTTAAAACTGTGCGCCCGACCTTGACCGACAAACGGGCCATGACATCGCGACCTTCATATGACTGCGGAAACATCACGAG
>SHUW01000012.1 GCA_009694465.1 Ilumatobacteraceae bacterium | reverse complement strand
ATAAGGCAGCGGCGACCCACGAACCACCCGGATAATCAGGAATCACCACAAACATCAAAGGAGAAACAAGTATCCGTCCAACGGTGACTGCGTTGGCCCATGTGGCTATGGCGTTGGGGTCGACTGGCACGCTCTAAGCCTGCCACATTGACCATGCTCAGACCTAGATTGCGCGACCCTGATTACATCAGGTTGCTGAGACGGCAATGAGATCAGGGCCCATGGCTGAAGTGATCTCAACGTCGTAGAACTCACCGACTACAAGATCCTGTGGCACTTCAATGATGCCGTCAATCTCTGGGGCCTCACGATGACTACGGGCCTCTCCTGGTTCATCCACAAGAACATTGAGCGTTCGACCAATGAGATCATCGCGACGTCGTGCGGTGATGTTGTCTTGCATTTCGCTCAGTTCTAAAAGACGTTCACGCATCAGGCCTTCTGGGACCTGACCATCAAGGTCAACGGCATATGTGCCATCTTCGGGTGAGTAAGCAAAGAAGCCACACCAATCAAGTTGTGCTTGCTCAACGAAACTCAGCAACTGATCGTGATCTTCTTCAGTTTCGCCCGGATAACCAACAATGAAGTTGCTACGAAAGGCGGCATCAGATTCACGAGATCGAATATCACTAATGCGGTTGAGGAAACGCTGACCATCGCCCCAGCGACGCATACGGCGCAACAATGGCTTACTCACATGTTGCAGGGAGAGATCAAAATAAGGGACTCCAGTGTCACAAATGGCGTCAATCAAGGCATCGCTTAAATCGCTGGGATAGAGATACAACAGACGTGTCCGCTGAACCATTTTAGAGACTTCGCGTACGAGAGAAACAATGCTCCCTGCCCCTAGTTCACTCGGGCGATCCTTACCGTAACTAGCCAAGTCTTGGGCGACGAGAACAATTTCGCGGGCCTGCAATTGCTCGACTTCTTCTAGAATTGATGACACGTCACGACTGCGTTGTGGTCCACGAAATGATGGAATCGCACAAAAGCCACAATTTCGATCACAGCCTTCTGCAATTTTCACATACGCCCACGGCGACAACGACTTTGGGCGAGGCAAATTTAAGAGATCTAAAAGAGGAATCGGCGCCGATCCCACGGGGATCAATTTCTTTGCGGCAGGTATATGAACCGGAACTCCGAAACCTGCCACAAGGTCTACTTCGGGAAGTTCATCTGCAAGTTCTTGTCCGTACCGTTCGGCCATACAACCAGTGACGACCAAACGCGAGGTTTCCTTACGTTGTCCATCAAGGGACAAAATCGTGTCAATAGATTCCCGCCGCGCCTCGTCAATAAAAGCACATGTGTTGACAACAACAAGATCGGCGTCGCTCGCTGAATCGGTGGGGAGCATGCCATCGGCAAGCAAGGTACCGATTAATTTGTCGGAGTCAACCTGATTCTTGGGACAACCAAGTGTTTCAACGTAGAAGTGCTGCACTTGATTGGTCACGACATATGAGGCTACCTGCTGGGGTCGCGGCAGAGCGTTAAGCCGAGTAGGCCAACTTCAAACCACCGTATTTCCACTGGGTCTTCACGAGTCGGCCAGTACCCGACAGGGTGATATACGCAGTGTCGCTACCATCGGCGGCGAAGCAAATATTTGTCGTCAATAGGTCACCTGTAGCAACATGCTCCAGCAACTCGCCAGATGGGGAAATGACAGTAATGCCGCCATTAACCAAGGTGGCCACGCAGACATTCCCCGCCCCATCGACCGCGAGCGAATCAAGCAATTGCAGACCTGGTAATCCGTACAAGACAGCCTGCGTATCTCCTGGCATAGTTGGCGCCAAGACGCCTGGCGCCGTGATGTTGCGACGAAAGACGCGACCAGTGTGTGTCTCGGCCCAATAGACCGTCGTTCCATCGGGAGAAAGACCAATGCCGTTCGGTCCTTCAACTGGGAAATCAATTTCGCGAATTGAAGAACCGTCTACAGACGCATAGTAGATGGCCGTCAAGTCCGCCGTCCGCGCCGTGAGGTCGCGAATGCCGTGATCGGTGAAATAGAAACCACCGGAAGTATCAAAAACCAAATCGTTGGGAGCGCGCAATGCTCGACCGTCGCACTCGGTATACAGATCAGTCACTTCGCCAGTTGAGATATCGACACGCTGGATGCGACCACCACTGTAATTTGCTTGATCAAAAGGACCAGGAAAACTCAGTCCGCCAAAGTCGACTTCTGTAAAGCAACCGCCGTTATTACACACGTACAGAAATCCATCGGGACCAATAGCGGCACCATTCGGTCCACCGGTCATCTCAGCGATTGTTTCTTTAGATCCGTCAGGACGGACACGCGTGATGCGCGGTCCAAACATTTCCACCAAGATAACGCTGCCATCGCGCATCGCAATCGGACCTTCTGGAAACCTCAAACCATTTGCAACTTCAATAAGTTCCACGACACTTCTCCCCTCGGCGAAACCTCATGATCCACCACGAGGGATCCTAATCCACAGAACTTTTAGAAGATATGTCGAGGACTAGAGCGCCTCAAACTCCTCAACCGTCATCAGGACTTCGCGCGCCTTGCTGCCCACACTCGGTCCGACAATGCCTTGTTGCTCGAGTAGATCAATCAGGCGACCAGCGCGCGCGAAACCCACTCCTAATTTGCGTTGGAGCATTGATGTGGAACCCATTTGGCTACGTACGACCAGTTCCATGGCTCGCTTCAGTAATGCCTCATCACTGTCGTCATTGCCATAACTCTCGGTGATGGCTTGCCCAGCAGGGCTACCTGCGGCCGGTTCATCGCCTTCCACACCACTCACATATTGAACCGTTGGGGCCTGTTGTCTCCAAAAGGCAACGACCTTGCGGACTTCTTCTTCGTCAACCCAGCAACCTTGAATACGCTGAGCTACCGATGAGTTACCAGGCAAAAGCAGCATGTCTCCCTTGCCGACCAGTTTCTCTGCACCAACCTGATCAAGAATCACTCGACTGTCCATCTGTGAAGACACAGCAAAAGCGGCGCGGGCAGGAACGTTGGCTTTGATCACTCCAGTGATCACGTTGACCGAAGGACGTTGCGTCGCGACAATTAAGTGGATACCAACGGCACGAGCTTTTTGCGCGATGCGCGTGATGCTCTCTTCAACATCGCGGGCTGCCACCATCATCAAGTCATTTAACTCGTCAACCACTACCACGATGTAGTGCATGTGCTCATATTCGCGTTCAGACCCAGCGGCGGCCTTGATTTCACCACGGTTAAAGGCTGCGTTGTAGCCAGTGATGTCGCGATAGCCCATCTCAAAGAGAAGGTCGTAACGCTTCTCCATTTCACGCACCGCCCATTGCAAGGCATTAGCGGCTTTCTTGGGATTCGTCACGGGCTGGGTGAGTAAATGTGGGAGCCGCGCATATTGACCCATCTCCACTTGCTTAGGGTCTATCAAGATCAATTTGACTTGATCGGGTGTTGAACGCATCAAGATTGAAGTGATGATGCAGTTGATGCCGCTTGACTTACCTGCGCCCGTGGCTCCCGCAATTAATAGGTGAGGTGTTGTTGCCAAATTCAAGAACACAGAACGGCCCGCAATATCTTTGCCGATCGCCACATCAAGCGGATGACTGGCCACTTTTGATTCAACCGAAGCCATGAGGTCACCTAAAGCCACGAGTTGACGAGTCTTATTTGGAACCTCAATACCGATCGCCGACTTGCCAGGAATCGGCGCCAATATCCGTACATCGGTAGCCGCCATTGCGTAGGCAATATCTTTTTGCAAGGAAGTTACACGCGCCACCTTGACACCAGGACCGAGTTCAAGTTCATAACGAGTCACAGTCGGACCAACGGTTTGGTCAACAAGAGTGACCTTGACACCATGAGACAACAATGCTGCTTCAAGATCTTGACCGCGTTGACTAACTTCGCTTTGATCGATGGCTTGCTTACTACTGCGCGCCAAATAGGAAAGTGGCGGCAACTTCCACTCACGAGCGCTTATCGGCGGTGAGTCGAACTGCCCTTGAGTGTGAGGAACGTCCACTTCGACTGGAGGTCGCGGCGTCTTAACAGCTGGTACAAAAACCTCGACTGGATCTGGCTCAATCTCAGGCTCATCATGGTCAAGTGGTTGAACCTCTAGTTCGTCATATTCGCCGGCAGCATCTTCATCATCGGCATCCACTTCATCGGCATCCGCTTCATCGGCATCCGTTTCAACGTCGGCATCATCTCCATCTTCATCTTCAGAGATTGTGCCGATGCTCTCAGTGAGCGATCGTGCGCTTGCTCGAGCGCCACTCACAATCGTGGAGAAAAAGCCGCCAATAGCACTGGCTGAATCTTTCAGACTGAGACTTGAAATCAACAAACTGCAACCGAGAGCCAGTGCTATCAAAACCAGAACCGCAGCAATATCTCCAATCGTCACTTGCAGTACCTGGCCAAGAATCGCTCCCAACCATCCCCCTGCGCCACCAAGAGCATCCACACCTGTGAAGGCATCTGGACCCTTAAAAACATGCAAAATTCCGAGGGCAGATAACACAACTCCACCCCACCCAAGAGCCAACTTCACTCGATTGGGGGCTTCGTCTCCACGCAGTTGCGCAACGCCGATAGCAACGAATACCAACGGCAAGCAATATCGACCGAGTCCTAACAGACAACCAAGAGCCGTGTCCGCCCCGCGCCCAACCGGACCAGCGAGTCGGGCATAAACCGCTAAGCCAACAATGACACCCAGGACGATAAACGCAATCGCCACAAACTCACTTTCGCGACCATTGATCGCCCGACGAACCTCGCCAGTCTGCGAAGCCTTCGCTTGATCCCCACGACCAGCAGAATTGGAGCGCGAGTGGGTCTTCTTCGCTGTTGGTTTTTTCGCACTCATCAACCCCAACGCTAGCAACGGGGCGCGCATGCGTTCGGTCATACCCCCAGTTAGGCACACTGTTTTTAGGGCAATAATCGGCTAGGAAGCATCCGTGCCGATGATCTCACCATCTTTCGTCACAAGCACGGACATTTCACCACCTTGCGATGAATTCATGTGCACTCGATAATCAGCAATTCCCGTGGACCCCGATGCTGTGCCCACTCCGGCAATGACGAACATTGTCGCCGTTGAGTTGGGCAATGCACTGACGACCTTCAGTAATACTTTTTCTATTGAAAAATTAACAGCGGAGCGCGTGAAGGTCGGTCCGTTGGCAGCCAGTGCGGGTGCTACATCCTCAAGCCCGTCTTGCGACGTAAAGATGTATTGCACCATGGCATCAGGCAATCCGTCGGGATTTGGTTGACCATCAAGATCACTGGCAAGAAAAAGGTTGACAACCGAGTCAGTGACATTGATTTCAAAATAAGCCTGGTCTGCACCTACTCCTGCATCAACGGCATCCATTGCTTGCTCAATAAGATCAAGACGCAAACTTGAATCTTTGACAGTTGGCTGCTCGCTTCGGCAAGCCAACAACACAGTCACTAAACAACCAACAAGGAACAGTGGAAATAATCTTTTCGAGGCCATCTAGGCCTCCATAACCACGGGAACAATCATCGGCCGGCGCTTGGTTCGCTCGTTCACGAAACGACCAGCAGCGCGACGTACGTCTTTCTCCAAAGCTTCAGGACTGCGCACACCTTCCGCCAAAGCCTTTTCCACGGCAGCAGCCACGACTTCGCAGGCTTCATCAAGTAAATCTTCAGCCTCTGGGGCGTAGACCCAACCGCGAGTGATGATTTCAGGGCCCGTGAGAACTTTCCCAGAGGCAACATCGACAGTCACAATGACGACGACAACACCTTCTTCAGCAAGAACTTTTCGGTCGCGCAGCACTCCCTGTCCAACGTCACCGACAATGCCATCGACATACAAATAGCCTGCTGGGATTCGCGCCACTGGTGCGAGTCCTTCATCAGACAGTTCAAGGACATCACCATCTTCGCAGAGCAAAACATTTGACTTCGCAACTCCCATGATGATGCCCAACTTTGCATGAGCCACGAGATGCCGATATTCACCGTGCACCGGCACGAACCATTCTGGCTTGACAATTGAAAGATACGTTTTGAGTTCGTCGGCTTGGGCATGCCCTGTGGCGTGCACGTCAGCGATACCGGAGTGCACTACTTCAGCGCCAGCACGCAACAGCCCATCAATCACTCGCGTCACATTGGTCTCATTGCCTGGAATAGCATCGCTGGACAGAATAACTGCATCACGTTCAGTGACTTTTAGCCATTTACTATCACCACGCGCCATCAATGACAGAGCCGACATGGGTTCGCCCTGACTGCCAGTGGAGATAATGCACATTTTATGTGGTGGGTAATCATCGGCTTGTTCAATATCAATCAACGTGTCATCTGGAACATGAAGAACTCCAAGATCACGGGCCATACGGACATTTTTCTGCATTGAGCGGCCCATCGTGGCCACCTTGCGCCCAGTTTCAACAGCGGCATCAATGATCTGTTGAATACGGTGAATGTGACTTGCAAAACTGGCAGTAATGATTCGGCGGTCACGGTGCTCATGGAACAAAGCCCGAAGAACCCCACTGATTGATGTTTCGCTGGGAGCATGCCCATGTTCTTCGGCGTTCGTTGAATCGCATAACAGCAAACGAATTCCCTCTGTTGAAGCGATAGCACCGATGCGCGCTAAATCAGTGCGGCGACCGTCGACTGGAGTGAGATCCAATTTGAAGTCACCAGAGTGCAAGAGCACTCCTTGGGGAGTATGAACTGCAACAGCAAAAGCATGCGGTACAGAGTGTGTGACAGGAATGAACTCAACATCAAATGGGCCGATCATTCTTCGTTCACCGTCGCGCACAACAATCAGTTCAGTGCGACCGAGCAGTCCCGCTTCTTCAATGCGGTTGCGTGCTAAACCCAAAGTGACATCAGAGCCATAAACGGGGAAACTAAGATCGCGCAATAGATACTGCAACCCGCCGACATGATCTTCATGCCCATGAGTCGCCACACAGGCCACGACCCGATCAGCATTTTCCCGGAGCCAGGTGAAGTCAGGAAGAACTAGGTCAATGCCATGCATATCGGCATCAGGAAACATCAACCCACAATCGATGAGCAACAACTTGTCATCTTGTTCGATGACCATGCAGTTGCGACCGATCTCGCCGAGACCACCGAGAAAGGCAATCCGGATTGGCGCTGCCATCAGGAAGCCCGCAAACGAGAAGCCTGAAGATTAGCGAGAACTACTTTGGCCTTCTCGACTACGAAATCAGCAGGTGGGCCCATTGGCAGACGACACTCACCGACTGCAATGCCGAGCAAATTCATCATCACTTTGCTGGGGATCGGATTAGGTGATTCGTCTCCAGTTTCGTAGGCAAAACTTTCCAGCAGGCGTTGATTGATGGCCAGCGCGCCGACGGTGTCTCCATCTTGCCAACAACTAAACATCTGCTGATGATCAATCGCCGACCAATGTGTAGCCACTCCGATCACTCCAACTGCACCGACAGCCAGCAATGGCAATGTCAGTCCGTCATCACCGCTATAAACCTCAAAGCCAGATGGAGCAGCAGCGATGACATTGGCAGTTTCAGCGGGATTTCCTGCAGCGTCTTTCAAAGCCACGACCGTTGGGACATCATGAGCCAACTTCAACAAAGTTGAGGTACTGATTTTTCGCCCTGTCCGTACGGGAATGTCATAGACGATGATTGGCAGATCAGAAGCGGCAGCCACGGCGCGAATATGAGCCTCAATGCCAGATTGCGGAGGGCGGTTGTAATACGGAGCGACAACTAATAGCCCTGACACGCCCAACTTACTGGCCTCTTTCGTCATATGAATTGAGTGCAAGGTGTCGTTGGTTCCAGTACCCGCAATCACAGGAATGGTCACTGCTTCGGCCACTGCTGCAAACAAACTCAATCGCTCATTGTCAGTCAACACGGGAGCCTCGCCAGTTGTTCCGGCTATGACGAGTCCATCGTTGCCGTTGGCTTGCAACCATTTCGCCAAACGTTGAGCACCATCAAGGTCGAGCGCCCCACTGGCATCAAAAGGTGTCACCATTGCGGTGAGAACATTTCCAAAACGAGCCATCAGAAACTCCCCTCCTTAGCGCGATCAATTCCTTGAGTGAGGATCAAGTCTTCATGAAGTTCCATCCACACATCGTGGAACGACCCACACATCACTCCCGTAAACATATTGTTTGCCCCACCTTCAACCAAGGCACAAGTTGACTCAAGACGAGGTGCGTAATTAGACAGACGCGGCAAAATCAGCGTCATAGCTTGAAGCACTGGCGCTGCCGATGCATGCAATGCCGTCAAGCGTTTGATGACCGATTGGTCATAGCTCGCGTCACTGTGGTCATTAGGAGCGCCATCGAGTAACTGCCAATCTCCACAGAGGTGTTTGAAAGAATCATTGATCTCTAAAAATTGATGATAGTGAACCTTCAAAGGCTCTAGATCGAGACCTGCAATGTCACGATCCAAGGCTGGGCGATGCGCAGTTCGACCTGCAGGTGTGAGTTGCCACAATGAACGAGCCTCACGGAACATGACTAACTCCTCAGCAGCAAGTTCTTGCAGATGAGAATCCACTTCTCTGACCTTGAGAGCCACCATCTCGGCCAAGGTCTCAGTTTTGGCGAATCCCTTGATACGCAAGGCGTGGAATGTCAGAAATTTGGGATCGGCTTGATAAGAATTTGAACGTGCCATACCCCCTACATCGTAGTGCTTAGGCTCGCCACGCAAGATACCGATTCGCCATAGGTGCGCCCCACGATGAACCCAATGACCTGTTCACGGGTACTAGCGTCAAGATGTGGACCAGATGGCGATGAGCGACACCCAGCGAACGAACCTGGTGATCATCTTTGGTGGACAGTCCGCTGAACATGATGTCAGTTGTTCGACGGCTGCCCATGTGATGAAAGCCATTGATGTTCGGCGTTATACGGTCACAGCCCTCGGCATCGATGTGCATGGCCAATGGCACCTTGCTGAATCAGCAATGGCTGCTTTGGATCGTGGCTCAGATGCTGTACCTGACCGACTGCAAGCCAGTGGACCTGCTGTTTCCGCATCACTGGCCCTGACCGCCGCTACGGGAAGCGCAAACACTGTGGTCATGCCTCTGTTACATGGACCCATGGGTGAAGATGGAACCATTCAAGGCATGCTGGAATTACTTGACGTGGCCTATGTCGGAGCCGGAGTTTTGGGTTCATCGATTGGCATGGACAAAGCACTCTCCAAAGATGTGCTGGCACGTCACGGAATCGCCCAACCGCGATACCACGCTCTTCGAGAATCAGAAATCAACCCCGAAACCCTGAGCGATATTGTCAACGAACTTGGGCTGCCGCTATTCGTCAAGCCCGCCAATATGGGTTCTTCCGTCGGCGTCAGCAAGGCACACGATGTTGACGAGGTCATCGCAGCAACGGAGCAGGCACTTACTTACGACGAATGGATCGTCTTTGAAGAGGCCATCACGGGACGTGAGATTGAAGTCGCTGTACTTGGCAGTCTTGAACCCGAAGCCAGCGTGGCGGGGGAAATTGTTCCGGCTCATGAGTTTTATGATTACGAAGATAAATATCTTGGCGATAGCGCTCAACTGTTAGTACCTGCGCCGTTGAGTGATGCTGCTGCGACTGAAGTGCGCCAACTGGCAGTACAAGTTTTCCAAGCGTTGCGCGGCGAGGGCTTAGCGCGAGTCGATTTTTTCTATGAAGAAAATGGTCGTGGCTTTCTATGCAATGAGATAAACACCATGCCTGGCTTTACACCGATCTCGATGTACCCGAAATTGTGGTTAGCTTCGGGGCTGAGTTACCCCGAACTGATTGACCGCCTCGTTGAATTGGCTCAACAGCGTCATGCCCGTCGGCGACGAAATACTGCCCACTGAGATTTCACGACGGCGCAAGTGCAGCCCGCAAAAATGAGGTCAACTCGTTGCGCAGTTTTCGCAGACCAATGACATCTTGGCTCCACCCAACAACACGCAAGGCCTCGGGTTCAGTCGCAATGCCTGCGACTGTGGCGTACACCAAAGCGATAATCAGTGATGGATCCCCCTGACGCAGTCGACCAGCTTGCATTTCAGTTCGTAGCCACGTCTCGGCACGAGTCACCAGTGGATTGAGAATCTCAGTCAGGTGTTCGGCAGCGCCTGTGGGCAAGCGACTCAATTCGCGGAGTAGACCCAATAAGGCAGGACGTCGCACGGCCGGGCGAAAGACAGCATGAATCACCGCTTCAAGACGATCCAAGGGCATATCGGGTGCGGAACGAATGGCGGCCTCAACGACGACGGTCAATTCGGCGGCCATATTGACCAGAACAGCCTGAATGAGGTCGTCTTTGGAGGCAAACCAATACAGCAAAGATTGTTTGGCGACACCCACCTCAGCAGCAATCTGATCCAGGCTGACAGAGTCAAACCCCCTGGTACCGAAGAGAATCGTGGCACTTTCAAGAATCCGTTCGCGGGTATCACTACGGCGATTAGGGGCGAGCGGACGACGAGCCATCACCCATTCCTACCAGCCCCAGAGACCTTTTTGTGAGATTGTCTACCATTTGGTAGAGAACCGTGATAAAAATGATCTGTGATTTCAGAGAATCTTCGGGGCAAGCGCATCGCAATCACTGGGGCAACTGGCTTTGTTGGCACTGCCCTAGTTGAGCGTTTGCTGTTCAGCGTGCCTGAGTGCGAGTTGGTGTTACTGGTTCGTGATGGCCGCCGCACACCCGCTGCAGAGCGAGTTCGGCGCGAAATTCTGAAAAATGATGCCTTCGATCGACTGCGAAAAAAACTCGGAGCAGATTTTGATGCCAGCATCATGGGTCGAATCTCTGTCGTGGCTGGAGATGTCAGTACCGATGGACTCGGACTCTCACCACATGATGCGCAAAAATTTGCATCATGTGACATCGTCATCCACTCCGCGGCGAGCGTCTCTTTTGATTCGCCGCTTGATAGTGCGGTGGAAGTCAACTTGCTTGGGCCGATGCGCATTGCTGAATTGCTCAATGCAATTGGACCAAAAGCCGACGGCACAATGCCTCACTTAGTGGCCGTCAGTACTTGTTATGTGGCTGGCAACCGACGCGGCACAGCACCTGAAGAACTTGTCAGTGCTGGACCATTCGATATTGGGCTGAATTGGAAAACTGAAGTCACCGCGGCGCGACGTTTGCGCGGCGATGCCGAAGCAGCAAGTCGTGCCCCCGCACAACTTGCAAACTTTCGCTCTCAGGCACGTTCAGAATTAGGAGCCGCAGGGGCCCCCGCTTTAGCAGCCAAGACTGAACAAAATCGCCAACGTTGGGTCAAAGATCAACTTGTTGAAGCAGGTCGCACGCGCGCCGCCAGTGTGGGTTGGCCAGATGCATATGCCTTCACCAAAGCTCTCGGCGAGCAAGCCCTACATGAGACAAAAGGAAATGTGCCAGTCAGTATTGTTCGGCCTTCCATTATTGAATCGGCACTGTCCGAACCCTCACCTGGCTGGATTCGCGGATTTCGTATGGCCGAGCCCGTCATCATTTCCTACGCTCGAGGATTACTTGATCAGTTTCCTGGTGTTCCAGAAGGCACAGTAGACGTCATCCCAGTTGACCTAGTCGTCGCTGCGATTGTGGCAGTTGCCGCTCTGGGTCCAGATGAAGCACCACACATCACGCAAGTTGCTTCTGGTTCAACGAACCCTCTCAAATACCGCACCTTGGTGGACAATGTGCGCGACTGGTTTACCCAGCATCCAATTTATGATGCAGAAGGTCAACCCATTGTCGTGCCTGATTGGAAGTTCCCCGGTCGCGGGAAAGTTGAAAAACAACTCACCCGCGCGAAAACGGTGATCGCCCAGAGCGAGAAACTTCTTGGAGCATTGCCCCTGCGCGGAACACAGGCGGCATGGTCTACAAAACTCGAAGATCGCCGTGGGGATATTGAACGAGCCCTTGAATATGTTGAGTTATACGGTCTTTATACCGAATGCGAAGCAATCTATTCAGTCAACAATTTATTGGCCATCAACGAGCGTATGAGCGAAGCAGATCGAAAGACTTTCTGTCTTGATCCGCGAGTCGTCCATTGGCCGACCTATATCTCAACCATTCACCTTCCATCTATCGTCCTGCACAGTCGCGTAAAGACCACACCTGGCAAAAGCACTCTTGACCGTAGTGACAGACTGCGCAAGCAAGTCCTTGATCCAAGTCGTCACGTGGCCGCTTTTGATCTAGAAAATACTTTGATCTCCAGCAACGTCGTGGAGAGTTTCTCGTGGCTCGCAACACGCAGATTGAACTCCCCCGAACGCGTACGTTATGTATTGCGCACCCTGCGCGAAGCACCGAACTTATTGTCCATGGATCGCAAAGACCGTTCCGACTTCTTGCGCTATTTTTACCGGCGTTACGAAGATGCCCCCGTGCAACAGATCGAAGAAGATTCCCAAGAGCTCTTGGCGCAACTGATCATGACAAAAAGTTTTCCTGCTGGACTTCGTCGAGTTCGCGAACACCGCGCTCTCGGGCATCGCACGATTCTGATTACGGGAGCCATGAGTTTTGCCGTTGAAGGATTGCGTCCCTTATTTGATGAAATTGTGGCAGCCGAAATGACAGTGCGACCCGATGGCACATATTCGGGTGAACTCGCACAAGTTCCACCAACCGGAGAAACACGTGCCCAAGTTTTGGCCGATTACTGCGCTCGCGAAGGTCTACGCCTTGAGGAATCAATTGCCTACGCCGACTCCAGTAGTGATTTACCGATGCTTGAAGCCGTTGGCTTTCCAGTGGCCGTGAATCCCGAAACGCGACTAGCAACGATTGCTCGAAAACGCGGCTGGCTCGTTGAAAATTGGGAGAAAGCATCTGGAGGTCCACGACCACGTCTTCCTCTCGGTCCCATGATGTCTGAACGCGAACAGAAACGTTTTTCTGAAAGAAATAAGCGCTCGTCGTATCGGTCGGGATTATGAAAGCACTGAAGATCTCTCGTAGCAACGCCAAGTTTGCTGTGGCCCGCCTAGTCAGTCCGATCAGTGCTCTTGGGGCTGCCAAATTTGGGCCACTCTCATTAGTCAATGAATCTGCGCCGGAACTGCCAAATGCAGAGGGCTGGCATCGCATCACCCCCCGTCTCACGGGTATCTGTGGTAGCGATTTGTCACTCGTTGAAGGCCACGCATCAACATACTTTGATGATTGGGTTTCCTTCCCCTTTGTTCCCGGTCACGAAGTTGTGGCTGATTGCGATGACGGTCGCCGTGTCGTCCTTGAACCTGTACTCGGTCACGCATGTCGCGGTCTTCCACTCCCCTTTGAAGGCGCTGCCCCAGGAGACGGTGATGATTATGCGCACCTAGTCGGTGGTCATCTCGAACCTGGTATTCAAACTGGATTTTGTCATTCCACAGGTGGTGGGTGGGCCAGCGAACTCATTGCCCACGAAAGTCAGTTACACAGCATCCCTGATGCAATGAGCGATGAACAAGCCGTTCTTGTTGAGCCCGCAGCCGGAGGGATTCACGCTGCTTTGGCGACATGGCCCGCCGTACAGATCGCACTTCAGCGAGGAGAAACACCCATCGTGGCGGTTCTCGGAGCGGGCACGATGGGATTATGCGCTATCGCTGGCTTGCGGCGCTACGTGCCAGGCGTGCGGATCATCGTTGGTGCTCGTTATCCGCATCAGCAAGCCTTAGCGCGATCCCTCGGCGCTGACGTTGTCGTTCCTTCCGCAGAATTAGCACGTGCAGTACGCCGAGAATCTGGATGTCATGTTGTCGGCGATTATCTCTCGGGGGGATGTCATGCAACCATTGACGCTGTCGGAAGTGCAGACAGCATTATGGATTGTTTGAAGTTCACTCGTCCTCGCGGTCGCGTTGTACTTCTCGGCATGCCCGCCATTGTTTCTTTAGACCTCACTGGTTTATGGCATCGCGAAACTGCGCTCGTTGGTGCCTACACCTACGGCACTGAATCAATGCCCGATGGGACCCGCAAGCACACCTTTGATCTTGCTATTGAAACTGCTGCCGAGTGCCAACTTGAGCGCCTTGTTTCTGCTTCCTATCGCCTTGATGATTACAAAGATGCCATCGCTCATGCAGCGGCATCTGGACGTCGTGGTGCTGTGAAAATCGTATTTGACTTGCGTTCAACTTCGGAACGCACAAAGAAGGAGACCAACTAATGCCTCGTCCTGGTTTTGTTTTAGAAGTTGATAAGTCGACGCCACCAATTTTATTTTGGCGAGGCGAAAACTTTTCCTTAGAAAAACTGCCTGCTGGTCGTAGTCGCGTGATCTACGCGCCAGAACCTCTCCCCGCCATTGAGGATGTCGACGGTGCAATTCGTCATGCCCTTCTCAATCCCATTGAACAAGACCCCTTGCCCGAGCAACTGTTCCCTGGAATGAAACTGACTATCGCTTTTGACGATGTGAGTTTGCCCTTACCCAAGATGGAACGCCCCGACATTCGTCAGCGCGTCATTGAGGCAGTGCTTGACATGGCGGCCGAAGCGGGTGTTGACGATGTGCACATCATTTCAGCCTTGGCACTGCATCGCCGTATGACCGAAGAAGAACTTCGCCACTGCCTAGGCGATCGCATCTACGATGCCTTCGCTCCGCGTGGCACGTTGTACCAACATGATGCAGAAGACCCCGACAATTTGGCTTACCTCGGTCAAACCCCACACGGCGAAGATGTTGAAATCAATAAGCGCGCCGCTGAGAGCGATCTACTTGTCTATGTCAACATCAACCTCGTGGCCATGGACGGTGGTTGGAAGAGCACCGCAACAGGTCTTTCCTCGTACAAATCTTTGCGTCATCATCACAATCCTGAAACGATGATTCACTCGCGCAGTTTCATGGATCAGCACCGCAGTGAACTGCATAAAAGCAACTGGCGAATGGGCAAGGTTTTGATCGACAGTGGTGTCAAAGTTTTCCAAATTGAAACCACTTTGAACACCGACACATTTCCATCTCCATTTGGTTTCCTAGCCAAACGCGAATGGGAATGGTCACCCTCTGACCGTATGACCTATCTCGCTTCAACCAAGGCACTGAAGCGCACGCCGACACGTCTGGCGCGCAAGATATTTCATTCAATTGAAGCCCCCCACCAGATGACAAGTGTGCAAGCCGGTGACGTTGAAGCCGTACACCGCATCACGACGGAGCATGTCTACAAGCAGCAACTTGTTGAGGTGAAAGGTCAGACCGACATTTTGACTATGGGAATCCCTTACATCAGTCCTTACAACGTGAACTCGATCCTCAACCCGATCTTGGTGATGTGCATGGGTCTTGGTTACTACTTCAACATGTACAAAGGCATGCCGTTGGTGCGTGAAGGCGGAGTGATCATCATGACTCACCCAACCCAACCCGATTTCCATCCCGTGCACCATCCGTCATATATCGACTTCTTTGAGCAAGTTCTGGCTGATACCACTGACCCACATGTGATGTCACAAAAATGGGAGAAGCAGTACGCCGAAGACGAGTGGTACAAACATCTATACCGCACCACCTACGCCTATCACGGAGTCCATCCTTTTTACATGTGGTATTGGGGCAGCCATGCTCTACAGCACTGCAGCAGAATTATCATCGTGGGTGGAGACCCTAAGACTGTTCGCCGTCTCGGATTCGTCCCCGCTTCAACGATGGATGATGCTTTGGAAATCGCCAGCGACGTTGTTGGTCGCGCACCTACTATCACCCATCTCCATTCGCCACCGCTGATGGTGGCCGATGTCTCGTGAATAGAGAACTGTGATGGCCCGACGCGACGATGCACCTTGGAAACCGAGCAATTTAGCTAAAGCAGCGCGCCTTGGTAACTGGGTTGAACGGATCACTCACCCGATCGCCAAACGCACGTATCGTCAGGGTTTTCCATATCTTCCCCCGACTGTGCCTTTGGGAATGGATGTTCCCCACAAGCCAGCAAAACTCGGAGCGGATTACGACACCTCATGGGCTCGCAAGGCTCCAGCCAAGTTTGTCCGCCGAGGCATCGTCAACGGACCGATGCGCCTCGTCATCAAAGGCATCACTAGCCCCAAGGTATATGGCACTGATCGACTCAGCGACTTACAGCGACTCGATGATCCCCCACCATTAATTTTCACACCCAACCACCACAGTCACCTCGACACCGCGGTGATGGCGATCACAGTTCCCGAACCATGGCGCTCAAAACTTGTTGTGGCTGCGGCGGCTGATTACTTTTTTGACAAACGCTGGAAAGCCATGATGGCCTCATTGTCTCTCAATGCGATCCCTATTGATCGCGAGGTCACTGGCCGCAAATCCTCAGAGATGATCAAGGAACTCATAGACGATGGCTGGAGTTTGATGATCTACCCAGAAGGCGGCCGGTCACCTGATGGCTGGGGTCAAGATTTCAAAGGTGGCGCCGCCTATCTCTCGGCAAGAACCGGTGCCGCCGTGGTCCCAGTTTTCATCGATGGCACGGGTGCGCTTTTCGGCAAGGGAATGAAGCGACCCAAATTAGGAACTACAAAGGTCGTTTTTGGTCATCCATTACGAGCTCTCGACGAAGAGAACACACGTAGATTTTCAGCGCGTATTGAAGCAGCCGTGGCTGAACTTGGTGACGAGTCTTTAACCGATTTCTGGACTGCTCGACAACGTTCGGCGCGCAAAGAAAATACAAAGTTGACGGGACCCGAATACACCGGCTGGCGACGTCAGTGGGCTCTTTCTGAGCGACGCGAAATGGGCACTGCGGGACTACGGCGCCGCCAAAAACGACGCTGGCCAGATCTTGGAAACTAACGAAGTCTTCTAGGGTTCCGTTTTCGCTGGAATATTGATTTCGTCTCCCGGCAAAATCACCACAGATGCATCAATCCAACCATTGGCGGCCATCAGCGCCGAAACCGTGACGCCCCATTGATTGGCAATGGCAGAGAATGAGTCACCGGCAACGACGGTGTACTTACCTTGACCCGGGTCGGGGCCAGGCATCGTCGTCTCTGTTGGAATCGGCAGACCAGGCAAGGTAGTGGTCTGCATTGCCGATGGCGGAATCAAAATATTTTGCCCGACGACAAGATTATGCAAGATGCCTTCGGGCCAATTGTTGTAACTCGCTAACTCGACTGGGGCTACCCCGAAACGACCAGCGATGGCGTACACAGAGTCGCCGCTGACAATCGTGTAACTGATAGCCGGCGGCAAAGTGTTTGCTGGGTCAACGGTCGTCACCACCGAGGGCGGAGTGGTGGCGTAATTAGTTGACGTCAGCGGGCGCAAAGTAGTCGCCGATGAACCGGGGTCAGCGCCGCAGGAGGCCAGCAAAGCAATCCCTGCAAGGCCAACACCAATCAATGAAATACGAAGTCTGAGCACGTGCGTCAATCTAGATCGTTTTGGGGTCGCGAACACGGCAACACCTGTGGACAATGCCACAAGTGAGTGTTTCACCTCCACTTACACCAATGGTCGGGCACTCGGCGGAATCGGCGCAGGCAGTGTCGTCTCACCCATCAGATATGTATCGACACCGGCGGCACAAGCCCGACCCTCGGCTATAGCCCAAACAATCAGGCTTTGTCCACGACCCATGTCTCCCGCTACGAACACCCCAGGGACATTTGACATGTATGCATCATTGCGCTTGAGATTGCCTCTCTCGTCAAGTTCAACACCTAGTTTGTCAAGCCATGAGTCCTTTTCTGGTCCCACGAATCCCATCGCAAGGAATACAAAGTCGGCGGCGATCTCACGTTCGCTACCTTCCACCTTGGTGAACTGTCCGTCTTTCATTTCAACCTCATGAAGTAACAAGGCGCGTACCCGGCCTTCGCCATTGTCAAGGAATTTCTCGGTGTTCACGCTAAACAAACGCTGTCCACCCTCTTCGTGAGCCGATGTCACTTTGTAGACCATGGCAAATTGTGGCCATGGGTTAGTCCCGCCACGTTCCATCGGAGGCTGAGGCATAATTTCCAGTTGGGTGACTGATGCGGCTCCCTGACGATGAGCAGTCCCTAAGCAATCAGCACCCGTATCTCCACCACCAATAATCACGACATGGCGACCAGCAACATTGATCGGCGAGGCATCGATATCACCTTGCTGCACTTTGTTGGCCCATGGCAGGTATTCCATGGCCTGATGGATCCCGCCTAGGTCACGACCAGGCACCGCGAGTTCGCGCCATGCAGTTGCCCCACAGGCCAAAACGACCGAGTCAAAAGTCGCCAGCAAAACATCAACATCAACGTTTTGACCGACGATTGCGTTAGTTCGAAACTCAGTACCTTCGGCTTCCATCTGTTCAATACGACGATCAAGGTGACGCTTTTCCATTTTGAACTCAGGAATGCCGTAGCGCATCAATCCACCAATGCGATCAGCCCTTTCGAGAACGACAACTTCGTGGCCCGCACGCGTCAGTTGCTGGGCAACTGCCAAACCTGCTGGACCGGACCCAATCACGGCCACGCGCTTGCCAGTTTTCACACTCGGCAATTGCGGAATGACCCACCCTTCTTCCCACGCGCGATCAATGATTTCCACTTCGACTTGCTTAATCGCCACAGGGCTGGAATTAATTCCCACGACGCAAGCCGATTCGCACGGTGCTGGGCACAAGCGACCAGTGAACTCAGGAAAGTTGTTCGTGGCATGCAAACGATCAATGGCATCTTGCCAATGACCGCGATACACCAGATCGTTCCAATCAGGAATCAAGTTCCCTAGTGGGCATCCGTTATTGCAGAACGGGATACCACAATCCATGCAACGTCCCGCTTGCTTATTCAACTCGTCATGATCGAATGGCTCGTAGACCTCTTTCCAGTCCCGTAAGCGCACCGGAACTGGACGATGGCCAGGTCCCTGTCGATCCCATTTCAAGAATCCAGTTGTCTCACCCACGAGCCACCTCCATCACACGATCCAATGTCTCTTGTTCACTTAAACCTGATGCTTGCGACTCTGCCATGACTGCCAGAACTCTCTTGTAATCACGCGGCATGACCTTGACAAATTTCGCAGATTCAATTTTCCACTCGCCGAGAATTCCGACTCCAACAGCGCTTTGCGTCTCGGCCACATGTGTCGACAGAATGCGCTCCAATTCACCCAAATCCGTGTCATCTAGGGTCTCAAGTTCGACCATTTCGTAGTTCACCTTGGCTGCGAAGACTGAATCTGGGTCATAGACATAGGCCACGCCCCCAGACATTCCAGCAGCGAAGTTACGGCCTGTAGAACCAAGCACTACCACTCGCCCACCGGTCATGTATTCGCAACCATGATCACCAAGACCTTCGACGACGGCGGTAGCACCCGAGTTACGAACACAGAATCGCTCACCCACGATGCCCCGCAAATAGATCTCGCCACTCGTGGCGCCATAGCCAATGACATTGCCTGCGATCACGTTGTCTTGAGCTACAAAAGTGGCTGCATGATCCGGACGAATAACAATCCGACCTCCCGAGAGTCCCTTACCCACATAGTCGTTGGCGTCACCAGACAATCGCAAAGTGATTCCCTTGGGAATAAACGCACCAAAACTTTGTCCAGCAGAGCCAGTGAAATCAATACTGATCGTGTCATCAGGTAATCCTGCGCCTGCCCAACGACGCGTGACTGCGTTGCCAAGCATTGTGCCGACTGTGCGATTGACGTTAGTGATCGTTGATGCGAAACGAATCTTCTCACCAGTCTCGATGGCCTTTTCGGCACGCGAGATCAAAACGTTATCGAGCGCTCCTTCAAGACCATGGTCTTGATCAACTTCTTGATGCATCGACTGGTTATAAGGATTCTGAGAAGTCGCCAAAATCGGTGAAATGTCTAATCCCTTAGCTTTCCAATGATCAACGGCGCTGCGGGTGTTCAGTAACTCACTGTGCCCGACCATTTCTTGCACAGTTCGAAAACCAAACTCCGCCATCAATTCGCGAACCTCTTGGGCA
The DNA here is from genome assembly GCA_009694465.1 of Ilumatobacteraceae bacterium. GTDB lineage: Bacteria > Actinomycetota > Acidimicrobiia > Acidimicrobiales > Ilumatobacteraceae > Casp-actino8. Next base: position 8,758 of record SHUW01000012.1, on the reverse strand, counting down.
ATAAACTCAAAAAAGTTCACGACGAATTCGGGCTTGCCACTGAAACGCTCTCGGAGCACAGGATTCTGTGTCGCGACACCGACCGGACACGTGTCGAGATGGCAGACGCGCATCATGATGCAACCGCTCACAACTAATGGAGCAGTTGCGAAGCCAAACTCTTCGGCCCCTAACAATGCTGCCACGATGACATCGCGACCAGTTTTGAGTTGACCGTCAGCCTGAACGACAATGCGATCGCGTAAGCCATTCAACATCAAGGTCTGCTGCGTTTCGGCCAGGCCCAGTTCCCACGGAGCACCAGCGTGCTTTAAAGACGTCAACGGTGAGGCGCCAGTACCACCATCGTGCCCCGAAATCAGGACGACATCGGCTTTGGCTTTACTCACACCCGCAGCAACCGTGCCCACTCCAACTTCGGCGACCAATTTGACATGCACGCGTGCCGCAGGATTGGAGTTCTTGAGGTCATGGATGAGCTGCTTGAGATCTTCAATTGAATAAATATCATGGTGTGGCGGTGGGCTGATGAGTCCCACTCCCGGTGTTGAGTGACGGGTCTTGGCAACCCACGGATACACCTTGAAGCCCGGCAACTGCCCACCCTCACCAGGTTTCGCACCTTGAGCGATCTTGATCTGCAGATCGTCAGCATTCACGAGATATTCACTCGTCACGCCGAATCGTCCTGAAGCAACTTGCTTGATCGCAGAGCGACGCGTGGCGTCGTACAACCGATCAGCGTCTTCGCCACCTTCACCAGTATTGCTCTTACCCCCGATCGAGTTCATCGCCACAGCCAAGGTCTCGTGGGCTTCGGCAGAAATTGATCCGTAACTCATTGCACCCGTCGAGAAGCGCCGAACAATGTCTGAGACTGACTCAACTTCATCAATCGCGATCGCCGTTCGACCGGTGGTATTGAACTCAAACAAGCCACGCAAAGTTGCAAGATTTTTGGATTGGTCATTGACCAACTGCGTGTATTGCTTGAAAATGTCGTAGCGCTTCGAGCGTGTTGAGTGTTGCAGTTTGAAAACTGTCTCGGGATTGAATAAGTGGTATTCCCCTTCACGGCGCCACTGATATTCCCCACCAAGTTCCAACTTACGATGTGCTCGCCGTTCGGGATTTCTCGGATAAGCCACAGCGTGGCGAGTTGCTACTTCAGCCGCGATCTCATCAAGACCAATTCCACCCAAGCGACTGACCGTGCCGGTGAAATACTCGTCCACTAGATCATGACCGAGACCGATCGCTTCAAAAATCTGAGCCCCAGTATATGAAGCCACCGTACTCACTCCCATCTTGGACATCACTTTCAAAATGCCCTTACCAGAAGCCTTGATGTATTTTTTCACGGCATATTCGGGGTCTACTCCACCAAGTCCGTGAACATCTTCGCGAATCATGTCTTCAATCGATTCAAAGGCTAGGTATGGGTTGATGGCACCGGCACCGTAACCAACCAACAAGGACATATGGTGCACTTCACGAGCATCACCGGACTCAACAACGAGCCCGACCTGAGTCCGCTTTTTTTCGCGAATCAAATGGTGGTGCACTGCTGCCGTGAGAAGCAGCGATGGAATCGGGGCCAAGATCTCATCACTATTGCGATCGGATAAGACGATGACTCGCGCCCCCGATTCAATGGCCGACGATACATCGGCACATATTTCATCAAGGGCTTGCTTTAGACCAGATCCGCCGTCAGCGACGCGATATAAACCTGAGACCACATGGGCGTGCAACTCTGGATGAGACGCCTCATCATCAGCGTGAATGATTTTGGCTAATTCGTCATTGTCAATAATTGGGAACGGCAGGACCAACTGGTGACAACTCTCTGGTCCAGGCTGTAATAGGTTGCCCTCAGGCCCGATTGTGGAGCCAACACTGGTCACTACTTCTTCACGAATCGCGTCAAGTGGCGGGTTCGTCACCTGAGCAAAAAGTTGTTGGAAATAGTCGAATAACAAACGTGAACGATCCGATAGAACCGCTATCGGAGTATCTGAACCCATCGAACCAATGGGTTCAGTTCCCGTCTTCGATGTTGGGGCAAGGATAACTTTGAGTTCTTCGTGTGTGTAACCAAACATTTGCTGACGGCGAAGAACACTGTCATGGCTATAGACCATGTGCTCACGCTCGGGAAGATCATGCAATTCAACAAGACCATCCGCTAACCATTCCTCATAAGGTTCGGCCTGAGCTAACTCTTGTTTGATTTCTTCATCATCAATGATGCGACCTTGAGCCGTGTCGATCAGGAACATTCTTCCGGGCTGCAGACGACCTTTGCGAACAATCTTGCTTTGATCAATATCAAGCACCCCGACTTCAGATGCCAAAACAACCATGTCATCGTCTGTGACCCAATAACGACTCGGACGTAAACCATTACGGTCAAGTACTGCGCCGATCACTGTGCCATCAGTGAAGGCCACACATGCTGGACCATCCCACGGTTCCATCAGCGAAGAATGAAAGCGATAAAAGGCACGCTTTTTCGCATCCATCGTCTCGTGGTTCTCCCATGCTTCAGGGATCATCATCAAGATCGAGTGGGGCAAAGAGCGGCCACTGAGATGCAGGAGTTCTAAAACCTCATCGAAGCTCGCCGAGTCGCTACCGCCAACGGTGCAAATCGGGAAAGCTCTTTCGAGACCAGGAATCAGATCAGATTGCAGCAACGCCTCACGGGTGCGCATCCAGTTACGGTTTCCTTGCACCGTATTGATTTCACCGTTGTGCGCAATGAAGCGATACGGGTGGGCAAGCGGCCACGACGGAAATGTATTCGTTGAAAATCGACTGTGTACGAGAGCAAGAGCACTTTCCACGCGCTCGTCTGCGAGTTCGGGGTAAAAGGCACCCAACTGCGGAGTCGTGAACATGCCTTTGTAGATCAGTGTGCGACAACTCAGCGATGGGAAATATGTCTTGAGTTCGGTCGGCAGTTCGTGCTCAATCCGCTTACGGGCGACGAAGACTTTGCGATCAAGGTCAATGTCCGACGCTCCTTGCGGATCCTTGATAAAGACTTGACGGAAGGTCGGCATCACCGCACGGGCACCTGCGCCGAGCGTGGTCGGATCAACAGGCACCTCGCGCCAACCGAGGACCGACAAACCTTCTTCAGCCACAATTTTCTCAATTGATAATTGTGCTCGCGCCGCTTGCGCTATATCTGATGGCAGAAAAGCCATACCAACGATGTACGAGCCAACAACTGGCAATTCGAAAGGAACCACAGCGCGCAAAAAACGATCCGGAATCTGAATGAGCACACCAGCACCATCGCCAGTCTCGGCCTCGGCACCGGTGGCACCACGATGCTCCATATTGCACAATGCCCCGAGACCACGAAGTACTAAATCGTGACTGGCGCGACCTTTGATGTCGGCCACAAAAGAGACACCGCAGGCGTCATGTTCGAAGCGCGGGTCATAAAGGCCATGGGCGCTGGGTAAGCCTGAAGGATCTGTCTGTATCTGCATCGTTGTCTCTCTTGGGTCCACGAACTCATTGAATGTGGCTCCCGGGACAACGCTGGCCCGATCGGCATTTCCTACTCTACGGGCTCAAAGCCAAGATGACCAATCGATTTAGGTCAGACATCGGACACGTCTATGCAACACATCCGGCTTCTCGGGAGCCAAAGCACCGTTTTAAGCGCAGCAACCTACCTAGAACGTGTGGACGGGGCGCTTAGGACGGGTCGATGAAGTTGGCGGGGCGCTTTTCAAAGTTTGACATCACGGCTTCAACCTGATTCGGGCGACCGATCAACGATCCAATGACTCGACGTTCTTCCGCAAATTGTTCCGCTGCCCCAGCCGAGAACACACGATTAAACAACTCTTTAGATCCGCGTACAGCGTCTGGACTACGACCTGCAATCTCAGCGGCCATGGCCATCGCATCAGCTAATGGAGTCTCCGAAAGTTTGGTGGCCAATCCGAGTTCAAATGCTTCACGGCCGCTGAAGACTCGGGCAGTAAATGTCAACTCTTTAGCCACATCGGGTCGCACCAAGTTTGAGAGCACCTGAGTTCCCGTCATATCAGGCACGAGGCCCCAATAAGTTTCGCGAACAGACATCTGTGTATCGGGATGCACGATGCGGATGTCGGCACCCAGACAAATCTGAATACCTCCTCCCAAAGCGTGACCATGCACCGCTGCAATCACGGGAACCGGAATCTCTTGCCAAACCCAAGCCACTTGCTGTCCGAGATGGGTGATGCGCCCTGAGGCCATCGTTCCAGGATTACCCTCGCCAGCATTTTCACTCTTGGTTCCCCCAGCCATCTGCTGGAATGATCCAAAGTCAAGGCCGGCGCAAAAAGATGAGCCCTCACCCGACAAAACCACAACCCGAACACCCTTATCGGTCTTGAGTCGTTCTCCAGCGCTCGCCAGTGCCATGAACATCTCGTTGTCGAGAGCATTGCGCTTATCAGGGCGATTCAAACGCACATCGGCAACACCATTCGTAATAGAAATAGAAACTCGCTCTTCAACAGCCATGCTTACAGTCTGTCAGGTCAACGGTTCTTATGTCGTAGCCTGACAGACTCTGCAGGTGGAGCAATTCAAAAACGGACTCTCTCAGCAGGGCACTCCTCGACTGCTAGCTCTTGCCTTAACTCTTTTGGGTGGCGTCGTCGTAGGACTGATCCAATTTCGCCATGGCATCGTCCATCTTTTAGATACCGTTACTTATTGGAGCGGCGCCGAAGCCGTGAGGAATGGGAACCTCTTCGGTAGCAATCTGGCTCCGTCGTTTTCCAACTTCACAGCCATTGAGTTCCTTGATCGTGGTGGTCAACTTCCCTTTGTTGATTTCCCTATTGGATATCCGCTCCTAGCCGGTTTTTTTGGCATCTTCATTGGCGTTCGCCAGGCGATGGGATTGTTGTGCGTACTTGCCCTCATCGGAATCGCTACGGCATTCATCTATGGATCTAATAAATCAGTCACTGCCAAATTTCAACCTTTCATCATCGGCGCTCTCGGCATCTTGATCACCATGATGCCGACCACCCGCCTCGTCACTCAGGGTGCGTTATCAGAACCACTCTTTTGTGCAGTTGCTCTGTGGTTAGTCATTTGCTTGGCGCGTTATCGATCGGGTGGACATTGGACGATGGTTGCTGTTTTAACAATCACCGCCGGATTACTGCGTTTCATCGGCGCACCGTTGGCTTTGTTGAGCGGTTGGGAACGCTACAAACGAACTCAGCGGAAACTTTCATCGGCAATCTGGAGCCTCGCCTTAATGTTGCCAGCGGCACTCAATATTCTGTGGGCTACAGGAGCCGGTGGTGGACACAACGCTGGTTGGCGCGGACTCGACCGCCAGGACGTTGACGTCTTCGTACGCTCAATCGGTGGATGGTTTGATGCCAAACAAGGCGATTTACGCCGCACATATTTTACTGCTGAGGGTCCGTCATGGTGGTCGTGGGTGATCGCCTTGATGTGGCTGGCGCTTGTCATCTTCGCCGTCGCACATTTGATTCAGCGGTCCAAGCGTTTGCCAGCGACAGCCGAGATTGCACTGGTCGCGTCTGGAATTATTTCCCTCGGATTGATCGCCGGGATGATGGGTTTTGACGCTTTAGTGATTGCCGACAACAGATTGATGCTGCCAACGGGAGTACTCACTTTGGCGGCGCTGAGTTGGATCATCAGTGATCAAGTTCAACAACGCGGTCGAATGCTTTTTGTTCCCGCAGCGTTACTACTCATCATCTTTACGATCTGCGCCGTACGTCCATGGAATGTTGGCGAAAGTTTCAGCGAGAGCAGTGGACTCAAACCTTATTCACAAGCGGCATTGGACTCTGGAGCAGTTGTCATTATTTCCAATGATGCTGACGCGGTGCACTGGGATACTGGACTCCCTACCGCCTACGCACCACTCCCCATGCAAGCACTCACTGGCCAAGCACAAGATGTCGCCCCGCTCTACGCAAGCCTGCCGTGTGCACTTTGGCGCGCCAAAGGCGCAGTTGTCTTAAGCGATGGGGTGACATTTTCTGGGGCAGACATTGATCTCCTGAACGATCAAGTTGATGCTGGTCGCCTGACACTCACTTCATCAAATGGGGCAAGCGTTTATTTGCCGACCGCTCGGGCCTGCGATGAGTGAGAGCGCAAATGCCGATATAACCGCTGCACACTTGGAGTGATCAAGGCCAACACCATCACCGTCACGATGGGATCTACCATCGTTCGAAAACGCGACTGTTCACCAAGTTCAGCGATCGCCCCTACTAACACCGTGAAGACAACGGTGAAGGAACCCACGAGATACACCGCAGCATGACGATGCAAGACACGACGGCGCAACCGTTGCACAATCTGCCTTAACCCGATCCACCCAATCAGCAGATACATCGGTATTAAGAGCAGACCGAAATCAGTTTTCGCTTCAAGTTGCCCATAAATTGGTGTCCCCCAACCTTGCGTTGAGAGAACTCCACCGAAGTCAAGACGAGCAATGGAAAAGATCTTGTCAAGCGAACGCATGACAATTGATTTACTTTCCTCGGGAATGGTTGCTACAGCAATCGTGGTTCGCAATGACCACAGACGGCCTTCAAGCCAAGCCTCTGGATGCTCTCGAATGACATTCATTGCGTCCTCGCCTGCTTGATCAAAGACGGGAAGAAAACACTGATAATTAAAATTCGGACTCCACTCATCGGTGGTTCGCATCGGTTCAACAACTGAACGATGCCCATACTCGGGAGAACAATCAGGCATGGCGTCGGCGTACAGGTCGTAATTGCCGAACGGTCCAATCATGGCGATCTCAGAAATCTGCCCCTTGGCGTACATTTCCTCAAGATCGGCTCGCGGCAAAACTGGGATGACCGCGCGCTGTAAATTCATCCCAAACCAACTAGACATCGTGGCTCGTCCGTACAGTGCTTGATTTTTCAGCATCCATCCGCCCATCACAATGACGGGGATCGACAAAACAATCAAAGTAGTTTTCCAGTGAATGCGCTTGCGCATCAGCCACAAACCAAAGGCCACGATCGCTAATACCCACACTGGGTGATACAAACTCCGCGTCATCGCTGTGCTCGTCACGGCTACAGATAAAATGATTAATGAACGACGGGTATTTTCTTGACGTGTTAAGTCGGCGACGGCAATCAATGTCAGTAGCAACAGAGCAGCCGTGGCTAATTCGTAGGTTGGTTCAAAAGCACCCTTGAAAACTTCGGGGTGCAAAGACGCGATGAGCGCCACAATCACCGACCAGCGACGCGATAGTCCCAGACGGCGCGCAAGCACGGCAGCCAACCACGCCACAGCAATACCACAGAAAGCCATGATCACTTGCAAAGTCAGGCGATCCGAAAATGGCGAGACCCAAGCAGATCCACCAAGCAATAGGTTCCACAACGGCGGTTGCACATGCAGGTACCAGACGCTGCGAATTGGATCGTGAGACAAAATGTCCCATGGAATCAACTGCCATCCAAATCCTAAATAGGCAGTATTAAAATTCTGACCTGTCACACCTACCGCCAGATACACGCACAACCACGCAAGCCCAGCGCGCGGTCCGGCGTGCTGCCAGAGACGCTGACCTGACCTGATCAACGCTTGATCACCTAGTGGCATAAGCGTCTCTGATCGTGGCGTCGATCCACTCCACCAACTCAGGTGCGTATTTCAAATCAATATGGGTGCGGTCGGGTCTCATCTTGGGTTCAAACTCGCCACTCGGATGCGCTTTAACCTGCGCTGCCAAATCTGCGAACACAACTCGCTCGTCAGAATCAGCGAACTGCTCAATCAGTTCGTTATAACGCTGCGTCCGCACAGGATCCCCTTCGGTGAAAGGAGGCTTACCCGTTTCACCTGAAACATATGGTGGGTCAACTAGCGGCATGGAGAACCAAATCACCATCGAACCCGACGATGTCATGACGTCGGTGAACGCTGCAAACTGTTGTAAAAGCCACGTGTCGTACTGCGGTTCACCGATATGCGACCAGCCTTCAACGCCAGGAATTTGGCGATCAGAAAGGTCCGCTCCTCCACCCACGATGATCACGACATTGGGTTGGAACTTTTGCACAATGGGGCCAAGTGCATCGCGCCATTCAGTGCAGCCAGGTCGCTTGTCCTGATCAATTCCTAAATATTTCAAACGCGTATTTTCACCAATTCCACAACCGACACCGGGTGAAGGCTGGTTGATGACTTGATTGCTCGCCTCCCAGTCATCAAGCCCAGCGGCTAGCACCCAACTCTGCGAATCACCAACCATCATCATTCGCGCTGGCAGGGCTGGGTCGACTGGAGAAACATTGGGAGGGTTTTCACCGAGATCAGGCAAACTTGCTAAGGCTTCTTTTTGCATGGCAAGAGCTTGCTCATCCAACACTGACAGGACATCAGTAGCCGATGTACGGCGATCGTTGCCAACGACCGCAAAGATCACACCCACCAGAGTCATGGCTACTAACCAAACGTAGAGCCGACTCCCTTTCCAGATCTTTTTCTTTCGCACCGGATTTTCTAACAGATAATAAATCAGACAAACGATGGTGAAAGTAATCGCGATTTTGAAAACGAAGTGCCAGAACCCATCAGTGGTCTCCCAATCAGTGAGTGGAATATGTATTTTCGGAAGGTCAAGATTCAGCCTCATGGAATCCCAAAACATAAAAGTCGGCCAATGCACGAGATAGACGGTGTAAGTGACCTGACCCATCCA
>SHUW01000100.1 GCA_009694465.1 Ilumatobacteraceae bacterium | reverse complement strand
TGGAGGCAGTCGCCGCAGGCCGGACGGGCGCAACGAGTACACGAGCGCCCAGTTGGCATATTGGAATGGCGATAACAACGGGGGAGAACTGGAGGTGCGAAATCAGACATAGTGGTATCTCAAACCGTAGTGGCTGAGATACCAAAGTCATTGGCAGCAACGGGGCGTCCGATGCGATAACCCTGCATAAGATCACAGCCCAAGAGTCGTAAACGAGAGATTTGGGCATCGGTCGTGACCCATTCGGCGATCACCGCCATATTCAAACTATGTGCCAACTGAATAATGCCGCGCACGATCGGATCATCATTTTCGTCCTCACCCAGTGAGCGAACAAATGAGCCATCCAGTTTGAGGAAATCCGCAGGACATACACGCAAATGCGACAGCGACGAATAGCCGGTGCCGAAATCATCGATAGATAGGCGAAATCCGAAGCGCTTCATTGACTGCAATGTTCGTAGCGTCGAACCAGAATCCTGAATCAGCATTTTTTCATTGAACTCAAGAGCAATATGTTGGGGTTGAAGATCGGCATCCTTGATCGCCGCTAAAGTTTTTTCCACGAATCGTGAATCACCAACTTGGCGCGGTGAAACATTGACATGCAATACGAATTGGCGGTCAACGCGCTTTTCGTTAAGCCATTGACGCAGATCTGCGCAAGCCTGTCGCACGACCCATTCACCAATCGGAACGATCATTCCAGATTCTTCGGCTAAGTCAACAAACGATGAAGGGGTCAGTAACCCCAAGGTCGGATGGCGCCAGCGCAACAGTGCTTCTGCGCCGACAACTCTGAGGGAATGGGGAGACAAAACTGGTTGATAGACAAGATGTAATTCGTGATTAGCCAAGGCCAACTCGAGCGAGGCTGACAATATGGCGCGATCCTTGGCGGAATTGCGCATGTTGTCGGTGTATAACTCACAGCGCGAGCGACCCCGCGTTTTGGCGTAATACATAGCGGTATCAGCGTTGCGCATCAGAGCAATTGCGGCATCCAGCAAATTCGACTCATCACTTTCGCCACGACTCATGACAACGCCGAGACTGGCACCAGTGACGACCTCAATGCCTTGTAACAAAATCCGACCAGTGACTGCTTGACGGACGCGCTCGGCAAGATCAAGAGCCGCTTCTTCATCTGTGAGGCCTTCGCACAAAATAACGAATTCGTCGCCCCCGATGCGTGCCACGAGATCACCAGGGCGGGTGGCCGAGACTAAACGACGGCCGATTGTGGTGATCAGCAAGTCTCCGTTTTCATGGCCAATACTGTCATTGACATCTTTGAGTTTGTCGATATCAAGAAAGAAAACAGACACCGTTGATGTGCCTGATCGGGATCGTTCAATAGCTTCAGAAAGTTTGCGCACAAAAAGTGTGCGGTTTGGTAGTCCAGTCAGAGCATCATGGGTGGCGAGGTGCGCAAGTTCACCCTGCAGACGCAAAGCAGCGCTGATATCACGCGCCAAGATTGTGAGCCGATCTTCACTGCAGGAGGTCTGAACATCAAAGGTATGGAGCTCGTTGTCGCTGCCACGAAGCGCCACTTCGCCCCGCCAACGCGAGCCCGGCGTGGTAACAAATTCGCGTGGCATTTGATCACGTACCGAGACTGCCAGTTGCTCAAAGTTTTCAGCTGCCGTATTGCGATATATGACATTGCCAGCAAAGTCGGCAATGATGCTTGGATCCTCTGAATCTGCCAGTAGAGCAAGTAATTGTTCGGAATCTTGATTGAAGACCATCTGACTCGTGGGCAGTAAAGCCACCACTCCGCCATATCCAATGATCGTGCCGTCATCGTCGAGACGGGCATTGGCTAAAAATCGCAGTGAGCGGACAAGACCATTCGTATCGCTGATGTCGACGAGAATGTCGACAGGCGATGAGGTGTCGTGGGCCTGACGCCAAGCAACTTCTGCATTGGCACGCTTCTCTGGATGAGCATTGGCCCAAGGAGCTCGAGCAAGGGGAATCGGTCCACCCTGGAGAGCGAGTTGGCGAAATCGCTCGTCGGCGAAGGTCAAGCGACCTGAAGCATCGGTCTCGTATAAGCCGATTTCGGGAGATTGGTCCGTTGAACTGATGACTAAGTTTGGCACGCAGTGGTTGCTCCAACGCGGAGGGTGGTGGAGAACCTACCCAGTGAATATGCCGGAGGTTTTTGCGGTCACGATTGTGGCGTAATCAATGGCCTGCAAGAGAGTTTGGGCAAGATCTCCTGATTGCGCATCCAGCATTTGGTCCAGAGCGTGCATCTCAAGGACATAGGTATGAGTTTCACCTGCTGGTGGGCATGGGCCGCGATAGCCGATGCTGGGAACCTCAGGATTGCTGAAATCGTTCGCTCCGACAACGGCTCCGATGGGAGTTTCGCCAGCAAGTAGTGACGTCACCGAAGGGTCAATATTGGCAAGCACCCAATGCACAAATCCTGCGGGGTTCTGTGTTGTGTTACTGGTGTCGATGAGGATAATTGCTAGTGAAACAGTGCCGACTGGAGGCGCAGTCCAATTCAGTGCGGGGGACTGATCGAGACTGAGACACGTGTGTTCAATCGGGATATCGGAACCGTCGGACCATGAAGTAAAAAGTTCTGTCTCAGAACCGTGGTCATCAAGATCAGTGTCCGGTGCTGCAGTGTCAAAACTGCCTTGATCATCTGGCGCCAAAGTCGTCGTCATAATTGACTCGTTTTGATTGTCCGTGGGGAGTTTCATCTCGCGGCCATCGTCGGAACAGGCCCCCACGACGAGGACAAGGCCAATCAGTGCAGCGGGATAGAGGCGACGTGTCATGACTGACAATATTAGGGTCCTTTGCTTCACCTCTTGTGGAACTAAACTCTTAAACATGTCTAGTAGCCCAAAAGATTCGTTGTGTGTGCTGACGATCCACGCACATCCTGACGATGAGGCCTCGAAGGGGGCCCCCACATTGGCCTTGTATCACGATCTCGGCGTACGTACCGTGCTGGTGTGTTGCACGGGCGGTGAAGAGGGGGATATTCAAAATCCTGTTTTGCGTGCTGAAGGGGGTCCTTTTTATGGGCTCAATCCTGAACAAGAAAAGCAAAAACTTGCACTCATCCGTCCCGGCGAATTAGCAGAGTCAGCGCGAATCATTGGCTTTGATGAAGTTGTCATGCTTGGCTATTGGGACTCGGGCATGGCCGACTCACCAGCGAATGAGAACCCAGATTGTTTTCATCAGGCTGATCTCGATGAAGCTGTGGGTCGTTTGGTGGCAATCATTCGCGCCCAGCGCCCTCAAGTGATCATTACTTACGGTGACGATCAACGCGGTTATCCGCACCCCGATCATCTCAAGGTGCACGATATTTCATTGCCTGCGTTTCAGCGTGCTGGCGACCCAGCCTGGTATCCCTCGGCGGGCCCGGTGTGGCAACCGCTGAAAATGTATTACTCGGTATGGTCACGCACGCGACTGCTCGCTGTGAACGAAGCGATGTTGGCCAAACTTGGGACATCTCCATACGACGAAAAATGGCTCAACCGTCCCTCCCAAGATGACCGCATAACTACGCGCATTAACGTGGCTTCGCATATGGCCGCACGGTCTGGTGCTTTACGGGCTCATGCAACTCAGGTTGATCCGAACGAGTCGTGGTGGTTCGGACTCAACGATGAAGAACTTGCTCGTGCCTACCCTTTTGAAGATTGGGTGCTGGCACATTCGTTGAGCGGATACCCGAATGAGGACGAAGTAGAGATTGACATCTTTGCGGGTATCGAAGATGTGATTTCTTTGCGTGATGGAGTGAGCGCGACGAAGCGTTTAACTAACCCCGATCCGGTGGTGGCTCAGTGAGTGAGACACGCACTATTCAGTTTCGTTTAGTGATGGGCAAGGGTGATGAACGCGTCTTTGGCCCCGATGATGCCGACACGGTGGCAACGATTGCTAAGGCTGACGCCACGATGGACCTATCGGTCGCGTTCATGAAGAGCAAACTCAAAATTGCTGGTGCTACTGGGCCGTTATTTGACGCTCTATCAAGTGGGCAAGCAGCGACGATTATCGCCGAACTTCTTCAGGCTGAGTAAATCTCAGTTGCCGTCACGCATTACTTTGCGCAATGCTCGGTAACCAATAACAATGGCATTTTGTTGGCTGAGAAGTTCTGTCACTTGAGTGTCATGAAGAGCCAAGTCGAGATCATCAATCCATTCTTCGGCGTCGTCGCTGAGAGCGCGAACTTCTGCTGTATCAATTGCTGGCTGAATATGAATCTCGGTGACGCCTGATTGCAAATGACGGATGGCGTTGTAGACCCGCTCGCGACTTCCAGCTCGCCAGTCATGATCAAAATGATCAGGGAAGATGATGCCTTCTTCGGCTGCTAGCCGACGAAATGGAAAGCCGGCTTGTTCGGCGGTCAATGTTGACGGTAAGCGAATGGGCAATTTAAATTCAACGGCCAATTCAAGATACACATCAAAAAATTCAGGACGAAGTGTAATCACACTGAGATGCGGTGCGAGATGAGAAACATCAAATCCCCATACGATGGCACGCTCAATTTGTGCTCGACATTCACGCAGTACTTCTGCTGGGTCGGCGTGCTCCCAGAGGTCATCAACATTGCGTGGGAAACCACCGTCACCGGACAACAGCGATGGGGCGTGAGTAATGGGACCCCAGCGATATAGGGGGTGCTCGGCGTTGAGTGTGATGTGCACTCCGATGTCTTCACCGTTATACATTTCAGCAGCGTGCCGCGCCCATGGTGCAGGCACCATCACCGAAGCACAGGACGCGACGCCATCACGAATTGCTGAGTACACCCCAACATTGGCACTATGACACGAACCAAGATCATCACAAGAAATGATCACTAGTTTTTGACTTGCCTCGTAGCCGAGTCGCTCGGCGAGAGTTGCCTGATTGTCGCTCACACCTTCACGCTATCGGCAACGATTTCGCTCGTGGGGCTTAGTCAGCGGACCTGTTGCCTGTTGTGCATTAACAGGCACCCCAGAGTCCCAGTTTTGCGGCTTGAGCATTGGTCGCAAGCGAGGAAAATTCCTTGCTATACGTCGTGTTGGGGGCGATCGCTAGTGGGCGAGCAAATCCACCAGCCATCAGGTCCATGTTGAC
>SHUW01000099.1 GCA_009694465.1 Ilumatobacteraceae bacterium | reverse complement strand
CAATTGCGTTCACGGTTAATCGAGTTGATCCGCAACGAAGGAGAAATGGGTGAACGAGGTCATGTCACGATCAAGGTGAATTCACTGGCCGATACCGAAATGGTTCATGAGTTGTACGCCGTGAGTCAAAAAGGTGTCAAGGTCAATTTGATCATCAGGGGTCTATGTTGTTTGCGCGCTGGGGTCCCTGGTCTGAGTGAGAACATCAGGGTGCGCTCGGTTTTGGGGCGCTACCTCGAGCATTCACGGGTTTTTCGATTTGCCAACGGTCAAGGGGAAAACCAACCCTTGCACCTCATCGGTTCGGCAGATTTGATGGGCAGAAACCTTGATAAGCGCGTTGAAGTACTGACCCCACTGTCGCATCCGAGACACCAAGAGTGGTTGGATAAAACATTGAACACCTTGTTGGCTGATGATGTACCGGCATTTGAACTCATGCGCGATGATTCATGGACACGAGTCGGTCCTGTCCTGTTTGAACCGCATTCCCAGCGACTCTTGTACGAATGGGCGGCGCATCGCCAGACTCGGCGAAATTCCCGCGATTAGCCCTCACCCAACATGTTGCCAGTAGTTAACCTTGTGTTCATCTGAACATAAGGTTAACGAAAGATGACCTTCTTAGTGTTTTGGGCGCAGGTTCAAGAGCACTTGCCTTTAACTGAAGGAGAAACTTAGATGAAGTTTAAGAATTGGGCCCTTGTGGCCACCTGTGCAATTGCACTTCCCCTCGCCGCATGTGGCGGTAGTGATAGTGCCTCAACCCCCGACTCAACTGAGTCATCATCAAACGGCGACGGTGGAAGCGTGTTTGTGACTGGCTCTTCGACCGTTGAGCCGATCTCGATCAAAGTCGGCGAACTTGCCGGAACCGACGACGGTGGCAATATCAAGGTCACTGTTGAAGGTCCAGGAACTGGTGACGGTTTCAAGAAGTTCTGTGCGGGTGACGGAGATATAACTGGTGCATCCCGCCCGATCAAAGAAGAAGAAGCGATTCAGTGCGCCGATGCCGGAATTGAGTATGTGGAACTGGCAGTTGCCATTGACGGTCTGACCGTGGCTACCAGCGTCAACAACACGGCCATTGAATGTCTTGATAAGGCCGCCCTATACGCCTTGATCGGACCTGAATCTGAAGGTTTCTCAAGTTGGGCCGATGCCAATACCCTCGCCGGTGAACTGGGATCCGCGTACGCCTTGCCAGATGCTCCGTTGAGCATCTTTGGGCCTGGAGAAGAGAGTGGAACCTACGACTCGTTCGTGGAATTCGCCTTTAAGTCCATCGCTGGTGATCGAGGCACTGAAGTCATCGCTCGTGCTGACTACACCGCCAGCCCAAATGACAACGTCATCGTGGATGGTATTGAAAGTGCCGATACTTCACTCGGTTGGGTGGGCTACGCCTATTACAGGGCTGAAACCGACCGGATGAAGGCCATTGCGATCGCCAATGATGAAGGCGTATGCGTGTTGCCAACCGATGAGACCATTGCCGATGGTTCGTATTCCTTCTCACGCACGCTGTACATCTATGTCAATAAGGCCAAGGCTGTAGAAAATCCAGCCATCGGAACCTTCGTGGACCTATATCTGTCGGCTGCTGGTGTTGAGCAGGTTGTCGCTGCTGGATATGTTCAGCTCGAGGCCGCCAAGCAACAGTCATCGGTTGATGCCTGGACTGCGCGAGGCTGAGAGTTGTGAATGGGTTGCTGGCTGTCGCGGATCTCTCTGGGGATCCGCGACGCCGCGCTCATGACCGCCGAATGCAGCGGCTCTTAGGAAGTTCTGCATTCATTACCATCATCATTAGTGCGTTGATTTTATTTGTTCTGGCTCGCGGAAGTATTGACTTTCTCAAGTCGATTGGTTGGGATCTCGGTGTTTTACGAGATTCAAGTAAGGCTCCAGGTTGGTTCCCCCGACGCGAGCGGTTTGACCTCATCACAATTGTGATGGGCAGTGTGTTGATGGGCTCGATTGCGATGTTGGTCGCTGTGCCCCTCGGTTTAGGTACCGCGGTGTATCTCAGCGAATTCGCTCCAACACGAGTGCGCAAAATTCTCAAGCCGATTGTCGAAGTTTTGGCTGGTATCCCTTCAGTGATTGTTGGATACTTTGCGCTCAAATTTATTGCTCCAAATATTGTTGATCCAATATTTTCTCCAGACCAATCACGCAATATGGTGGTCGCTGGATTAGCCATCGGTGTTTTAGTGATTCCCATCATGGCCTCCATCAGTGAGGACGCGTTACGAGCTGTCCCCTCATCATTGCGCGAGGCAAGTTATGGCATCGGCGCTCGCAAAAGCACAACCACGATTCGTATCGTTCTGCCAGCAGCGGTTTCTGGCATTGTTGCGGCATTCATCATCGCCACATCGCGCGCCATCGGTGAGACGATGGTCGCCGCTATGGCCGGCGGCCGAGATGGCTCGGGTCCGAGAGTTCTTGATCCTTTAGAGCCGGGTCTCACAATGACCGCGGCCATGACTAATGCCGCAGGTGGCACCGATCAAGTCAATTCCGGTGCCCCATTTCAAGTTTTATTCTTTGTCGGACTCTTACTGTTCATGATGACCATGGGGCTCAATGTCATTGGTGATCGCTTCGTGCAACGTGTTCGGCAGCAGTACTAGGACATCATGCCCATCGTCACAGATTCCCAACGCTCTGCCACGAGGACGCAGGTACGCCAAGCGATCACTCAACAAAAACGTCATCTCCCTTCAATTGCCTTGAGCGTCACCTTGCTGATAGCGGTGACCTTTACCTTGCTCACGCTTTTCTCTTTGCTGGCACGAATCGTCACTCAAGCGATCCCTGCATTCAGCGAAAGAGGGGCTTCTTTCTTGAGTGGCACCATTGGCTCAGAGCCCGACAAAGTTGGAATTTGGCCGGGTTTGTTTGGCTCATTTGCTATCGGGATTGGTGTACTTTTAATCGCCGTTCCGCTCGGTATTGGTGCTGCGATTTATCTTGAAGAATACGCCGAACAAAATCGCCTGAATCGATTCGTTGTGGTCAATATTCGCAACCTCGCAGGAGTTCCAGCGGTGATTTATGGGGTTCTCGGGTTGATCATTTTTGTGGGTTGGCTCAAGCCTGTCACCAACGGTGGCACCGTTGTCGCTGCTGCTTTAACTTTGGCGATTTTGGTTTTACCTGTGGTGATCATCACCAGCATGGAAGCCATTCGAGCAGTACCTATGGGATTGCGTGATGCTGGCTATGGGGTCGGTGCCTCGCGCTGGGAAGTGACGCGCGATCATGTAGTGCCGTATGCAATGCCTGGAATCCTTACCGGCACTGTCTTGGCGTTGGCACGTGCTTTAGGTGAAGCTGCACCCTTGATCATGATTGGGGCGATTACTGGCCTACTGCCAGAGACATCCCTCTCAGGAAAATTCACGGCAATTCCGATGTTGATTTACAGCTGGTCCGGTCGACCCGATTCAAGTGGGGGAAATATCGGTTGGTCCAATGCCGCGGCTGGCGCAGGGCTGGTTCTCTTGGCTCTGGTTTTAGTGTTCAACATCATCGGAATTTTTCTACGAAACCATTTTGAGGCAAAGCGAGTAGGTACCTGATGAGCACATCCGACAGTCCGCAAGAATCTGGTGCGCTCGGAGTCGGTGCAGACGTATCGACGTCACTTGCCCAAGAGCAGCAGACGAAAAGCGATTCCATCGATCTGCCAATTTTCGCAGTGCGTGATCTGAGCGTTAAATATGGCGAATTCCGTGCCGTTCGCGATGTCACACTTGACATTAGCGAGCATGAAATTACCGCCTTCATTGGTCCATCTGGTTGCGGCAAGACCACTGTTCTGCGTTGCCTGAACCGCATGAATGACTTTATTGATTCCGCAAAAGTAGAGGGTCGCATTGACTATCACGGAGTCGATCTATATCACGAGGATGTGAATCCGAATGAGGTTCGGCGTCGTATCGGTATGGTATTTCAAAAGCCGAATCCATTTCCGAAAAGCATCTTTGACAATGTGGCCTACGGTCCTCGTTTGACGGGTGGCATGTCCAAGGCAGATCTCAATGACCTCGTTGAAAGGTCACTTCGTCGAGCGGCCCTGTGGGATGAGGTCAAAGATCGACTCAAGGCATCCGCTCTTGGATTGTCGGGAGGTCAACAGCAACGTTTGTGTATTGCTCGTTGTATCGCCGTTGAACCAGATGTGATCTTGATGGATGAACCATGTTCGGCCCTTGACCCAATTGCCACTGCGCGTATTGAAGATTTAATGCAGGAGATTAAGAAGGACTACACGATCATTATCGTGACTCACAATATGCAACAAGCCGCTCGGGTGAGTGACCGTACTGCTTTCTTTACGACTGAGATGAACACGGAGAGCGATCGACGTACTGGCGTACTTGTTGAATACGACACCACTAACAAAATGTTCTCGGTACCCTCTGATGAGCGGACAGAGGCTTACGTCACTGGACGCTTCGGCTGAAGAAGGATTTGAGATGACAGAAGCACGTAAAACATTCCACAAAGAATTAGAAGATATTCGTCAAGAGCTGGTTCGTATTTCAGCTGGCGTTGTTGAAAGCATCCCGAAGTGCACGGCGATTTTGCTTGAACAGGACCTCGCCGGTGCTGAGGAAATGATTATGGCTGATGATGAAGTCGATATGCGAACAATTGATTTAGAAGAACGCTGTATCCAGATTCTTGCCCTGCAGGCTCCCGTAGCGGGAGAATTGCGGCAGGTCATTTCAGCGTTGAAAATATGTGCAGAAATTGAGCGATCTGCTGATTTAACAGTGAATATCTGCAAGGCGGCGCGTCGCATTCATGGGCATGAGTTTGATCCAAAGTTGCGGGGACTAGTTCTTAAAATGTCCGAGCAGGCGCGACACCTGTTTAGTGAGGCGACTAGCGCCTATCTGTCAATGGATGAGGCGCGTGCAGCGGCCATTGATGACATGGACTCATTCTTGGATGATCTGCAACGACAATTTATCCAAGCGATTTTTGAGTCACATGCCGCTGGCAGGATCGATCTGCAAGTTGCCATCCAACTTGCTGTGGTGGCACGTTTTTATGAGCGCATTGGTGATCATGCCGTGAACATCGGTGAGAAAGTTCGCTTCCAAGTCACCGGATGGCTACCTGAACACTCCGGGGCGGCACGTCATCGAGAGAA
>SHUW01000011.1 GCA_009694465.1 Ilumatobacteraceae bacterium | reverse complement strand
AACGAGTTCGTCATCGAGACCAAGAATGGCTGCCATCGTCCCAGGATTGGCTTGTCCGGCGTCATGCATCGCGTCGGCTCTCTCACATACCAAACGCACACCATCATCAAAAGACAATGCGCCGGTAGCAGTGAGAGCGGTGTACTCACCAAGACTGTGCCCGGCGCAGAAACTGGGATCAAAACCGAGTCGTTCGACGGCGTCCAAAACCATCAAACTGGATACAAAAGTTGTCAACTGCGCATTGCGCGTATCTTTCAATTCATCGGCGTCTGCGTCAAGCAATAGCCGCGCCACATCTCGTCCCGAGACTTGCGATGCCTCGTCAACTAAATCCCAAGATTCGTGATCAGCCCACGGACGACCCATGCCTGGGCGCTGAGATCCCTGACCTGGAAAAGTAAAAGCGAGCACCCCTAGAAGTTAGACCCTACGCACAAGGGAATTGCTACTACCGATGGGTAACGGCGAAAGCGGGCGATGACTAGTGCGGTTGGAAAACGCATCTAGTTGCTAGTCTGAGGGGGCGCCCCGGTGGCCCAACTGGCAGAGGCAGCGGTCTCAAACTCCGTACGGTGTGGGTTCGAATCCCACCCGGGGCACAACTTTTAAAGAAATCTTCTCTGAAGAGGGGATTTCTCGCGTATTTCGATCTGGCATCTACTTGTGGGTTCCGTAGGCTGAATTTCATGGGTCAACGACTTGTTGAACGGCGTTTACGAGAAACCACGGCGCGCTTGCGAGCGCTCAGAGAAGAATTGGCCATCGTCGAAGAACAATTGGCGCATTTGAGTGACGACGCTGACGATAAGGCCCTTCGTTCTCTCGTCTCGGAGACCCCAGGTTCGGCTGTGGAATACCGTGAAGCAAGTTTGCACCGCGATGCAATGGTTCGCCATCGCCACAGTGTGGAAGCCAGTATCTCAGAATTACTGATCAAACAAGATCAGTTGCTCGACAAAATCGGTCATTGAGGCTCGGGCCTCGCAGAAGTGGTTGAATGAACCTATGAGTATTCGTGTTGTCATTGCAGAGGATGAAGCGATTATTCGTCTGGACCTGCGTGAGACTCTTGAGGAAGAGGGCTATGAGGTCGTGGGTGAGGCCGGTCGAGGAGATCAGGCGCTCAAACTTATTCGCGAACTTCAACCAGATTTGGCAATTCTCGACGTGAAGATGCCGGGTATGGATGGACTTGAAGTCGCTCGACAGGTGGGCGATGAAAGAATTTGTGGTGTCCTAGTCCTGACTGCTTTTAGCCAACGCGAAATCATTGAGCAAGCTCGTGATGCCGGCGCTTTGGCTTTCCTTGTTAAGCCGTATCAGAAAAGTGATCTGATACCAGCCATGGAAATGGCTATTGCCCGCTTTCGGGAATTGCAGGCACTGAGTGAACAGAATGATGTTTTGGAAGAGAAGTTAGAAGCTCGCAAAATCATTGACAGAGCGAAGGGTCGCTTGATTGACGAGTTCGCTATGAAGGAGCAAGAGGCTTTTGCTTTTATCCAGCAAACGGCGATGACGGAGCGTTCACGTATGCGCGATGTGGCGGAGAAGATTTTGTCCGGAGAATTAAAACCTTGAATCAAGCAGATAAGACACTTCTTGTTCTCGACGGAAATTCACTGACCTATCGGGCCTTCTATGGCATCCCTACGGACATGATCACAGCGAGTGGGCAAGTGACCAATGCCGTGTACGGAATGACATCTATGGTTTTGACCTTGCTGAAGGATCACCGTCCAGACGGAATCATTGTCGCATTTGACCGACCTGAGCCGACATTTCGACACATCGCTGAACCCACTTATAAGGCGCAGCGCGAGGCCTCGCCCGATATCTTGCGGCAGCAAATGGGAATCGTCAAAGAACTTCTGACGGCAATGGGAATAGCTATCACCGAACTGGTTGGCTTTGAAGCAGATGATGTGATTGCAACGGTGGCTGATCAAGCCGTTGACGTTGGCTTTCGGGTGATCATTGTGACGGGCGATCGTGATAGTTATCAGTTAGTGCGTGACCCTCACGTGCGCGTGTTGTACAACAAGCGTGGGGTGTCAGATTACGCACTATATGACGAAGCAGGGATTCTTGAGCGAACTGGTGTGACTCCTGCTCAATATGTCGCCTACGCAGCATTGCGCGGTGATCCCAGCGACAATCTTCCAGGCGTGCCAGGGGTGGGCGAAAAAACTGCGGCAAAGTTGATCGCCACATATGGTGGCTTGGACGGAATTTTTGCGCATGCGGACGCCCAGACACCAAAACTGAGGGCCTCGCTGATTGAGAACGAAGAATTGGCGCGGAAAAATGAGGAACTGATGTCGCTGCGCCATGATGCACCGATTGATGTCGACTTGACTGCCTTAGCAGTCACCCCGAATCAAGCAGAGGTTCAGCGATTATTTGATTTTCTAGAATTTAAATCAATGGCGGCACGGTTTCGCGACGTGCAAAAGTTGCTCGGTCATTCTGCGTCGGACACAGTCGCTGAAATTTCTTCGCAGACCGAAGATGTGCAGTATTTACTTGCCGCAGTCACGGTTGCTGTTGATGTCAGCGCGGTCCTTGAAGTTCTTGGAGAGGATCGCATCGTTGACATAGCCGCCCAATGGGCAGGTGACGCAGGTCGTTCTGAGTTGCTAGGGATTTCCTTAAGCCGTCACATTGAACAGTCCTCAACGATGTGGATACCTGTTGCTCTTTTGCGGGATTCGCGCATCTCTGCGGCCTTATCTCACTGCAAATTTAGGGCTCACGATGCTAAAGCCATGCTGCGCTCTTTGCTTGCTCTCGGCATTGACATGCAAGGTCTGGAGTTCGATACGGCAATCGCCGCATATCTCATTGATCCTGCGCAAAGTCGTTACTCCCTAGTTGATTTAGTTGAGCGTTATTCCTCGGCGCGATTCCCCGAAGATGATCCAGCAACTACTGGGCAACTCGACCTTGGAGGCACTGCGATTGACGAATCGCAACGCGCCGGTCGCGATTGTTTAGCGATTGCGCAAGTGGCGCAGACCCTCGCAGCGGCTTTACAAACGCACGGCATGCTGACTCTCTATCAAGAGATGGAGAACCCCTTAGTAAGGGTGCTGGCGCGTATGGAGCATTTGGGCATTGCTGTTGATGAAGTGCAACTCAAAGCTATTGCCGCTCGTTTGACGGCTGAGGTCGGCGAGTTATCTCTTGCCTTGCAAGCCGTCGTCGGTCATCCGTTCAACACCAATTCGCCAGCCCAACTTGGCAAGATTTTATTTGAGGAACGAGGTCTGACTCCTCCGAGAAAAACCAAGACTGGTTATTCAACTGATGTGGCAACTTTGGAAAAATTGCGCGACTCGTGGCCTGAGTTTATTGATCCTTTGATGCGCTATCGCGAAGTAGAGAAACTCCGTGGTACATACGGTGAGGGCTTGCTGTCTGAGGTCGCTGCTAATGGAAGGATTCACGCAACTTTTAATCAGACGGTCACTCGTACTGGGCGTCTATCAAGCGACCAACCGAATTTGCACAATATTCCTGTGCGCACCGAGGAGGGCCGTATCTTTAGAACGGCATTTGTGCCATCGGCAGGATGCCGATTGATGGTGGCTGACTACAACCAAATTGAATTGCGTTGTATTGCCCACTTAGCTCAAGATCCAGGATTGATTGCTGCGTTCACTAGTGGCCAAGATGTTCACAGCGCCACAGCGGCTCGTGTTTTTGGAGTTGAAGAGTCGGCGGTGACCCATGAGCAGCGCTCCAAAGCGAAGATGGTTTCCTACGGACTCGCTTACGGCATGGAAGCTTTCGGGCTCGGTCAGCGTCTCGGTATTCGTACTGATGAGGCAGCAACTATTTTGGATGCCTACTTCGCTGCTTTCCCAAATGTTCAGTCCTATATGGATCACACGGTGGCGCAAGCCAAGAGTCGTGGATATACCGAGACACTTTTTGGGCGGAGACGGCGGATACCAGAACTCGACAGTTCCAATTTCCGCATCCGTCAAGCTGGAGAGCGTCAAGCGATGAACGCGGCAATTCAAGGACTGGCTGCCGATATTTTCAAAATCGCCTTGATTCGTATTGACCAAGCCCTGAGTGACTCAGCCTTAGTTAGTCGTCTTGTGCTGCAGGTGCACGACGAAGTTCTCGTGGAGTCCCCGCTGAATGAAGTTGAAGTTGTTGACGCTTTGGTCTTGCAGATTATGGAGCAAGCCACGAAACTTGATGTGCCACTGGCCGTCAATTCGGCGTGGGGTTCCACCTGGGCAGAGGCAAAGTCGTAAGGACTGTGAGCGACCACTGGTTTGAACCTGTTGCCCAACATATGGGCCGGGCATACCTGCGTTATTCATTTGCACAGGGCACGGTTCAAGAGATCGATTTCTTGATAGGTGCGTTGTGCTTAACGCAAGGTCAAAGAGTTCTCGACGTGGGATGCGGTCCCGGTCGCCATAGTCATGAATTGGCGAGGCGTGGAATCCTTGTTCACGGCATTGATATCAGTCAGGAGTTCATTGATATCGCCCAGCAAGATGCCCCGCTCGGTGCCACCTTCGAACGTTTGGATGCCAGAGATCTTCTTGAGTCAACGCACCTAGGGGACTTTGATGCAGTGATTTGTCTCTGTCAGGGTGCCTTTGGGCTGATGACTGCCAATGGTGATGATGAGTCAGTGGTGGCCGGAATGGCCCACTCCCTGAAAATCAGCGGGCGGGCGGCAATCAGCGCTTTCAACGCATATTTTTCCGTCAAATACCATGAAGAGGCGGTCTTCGACGCTTCATCAGGGGTCTCCCATGAAGTGACCAAGGTTCGAAACCTCCTCGGCGAGGAGATCCAAGTTGACCTCTGGACTGGGTGTTACACACCACGTGAACTGCGATTACTGATGACCAAGCATCGGTTAGACGTGGATTCCGTGTTTTCGGTGGAGCCTGGTGCCTACGGGCAAAATCCTCCTACAGTTGAATCTGCCGAGTTTTTGGTTCTCGCCACTCGCTGTTGATCTGAGCGCAGGGGCAGGGAATCGCTGTATTCATGAGGGAATCACCTGTTCAGGCTGGTAAGTTTGCAGGGTTCTGCCTACGGGAGAACATGTCCCTGTCCCTCAACCTCACAGTTCATCTGAAAGCGAATATCCCTTGTCCGACACTCTGACCCCCGACTCGTCCACCTTCTCAGCAATGGGAACTACAGACGCAGACGGCAATTATGTTCCCCGCCAAGTTACTGAAAACGATTTAGTCGGCACATTCGCTGATGCCATTGAAGGCACGATGGTCGAAGTCCTAGACGGTCAAGTCGTCTTTGGAATCGTCGTCAAGATTGACAAGGATGAAGTGCTCCTTGACATTGGTTACAAGAGCGAGGGTGTTATTCCATCGCGTGAGTTAAGCATTCGCAACGATGTGGATCCCGGCGAAATCGTCAAATTGGGTGAGCGTGTGGAAGCTCTCGTTCTCACCAAAGAGGACAAAGAAGGTCGTTTGATTCTTTCCAAGAAGCGTGCTCAATACGAGCGTGCATGGGGAGATGTTGAGAAGAAGAAAGAAACTAACGAGATGGTTGAAGGTCTCGTCATTGAGGTCGTCAAGGGTGGACTCATTGTGGACATTGGTCTGCGCGGATTCCTGCCAGCCTCGTTGGTTGAATTGCGTCGAGTCCGTGACCTATTGCCTTATGTCGGCAAGGTTCTTCAGACCAAAATCATTGAACTTGATAAGAATCGTAACAATGTGGTTCTTTCCCGTCGGGCGTACTTAGAAGAAAGCCAAAAAGAGGCCCGTGATGGCTTCCTTGTCAATCTCAAAGTTGGAGATGTGCGCGAGGGCGTTATCTCGAGCGTTGTGGCATTCGGTGCATTCGTGGATCTCGGTGGCATGGATGGACTCATTCATGTCAGTGAATTGTCGTGGAATCATGTCGATCACCCAGGTTCAGAAGTCGCTATTGGTGACAAGGTGACCGTCAAGGTACTTGAGATTGACAACGAGCGCGAGCGCATCAGTTTGTCCCGTAAGCAGACTCAGAAAGACCCGTGGGAAGTATTTGCTTCTGGACACGAAGTCGGACAACTCGTCTACGGTCGAGTGACAAAGTTGGTTCCTTTCGGTGGATTCGTTCAGGTCGGTGAGGGCATTGAAGGACTTGTACACATTTCTGAAATGAGTACTCAGCATGTTGAGGCCCCAGAACAAGTTGTCACGCCTGGTGAAGAACTGTGGGTCAAGATCATTGATCTTGATCTCGCTCGCCGTCGTATCAGCCTGAGTATTAAGCAGGCCGCTGAGGGTGGAGAACTCGCAGAGGAATACCGCAAGCACTTCGAAGTTGACGATCAGGGTAACTGGGCTGCTGGTGCCGATGATGCTTCTCGTGCAGCCACATGGTCAGAGTTTTACTCTGAAGGTGATGAGAAGCGTGCTAAAGTTGAAGTAGCGGTTGAGCCTGAGGCTTAATCAGCGAAACTTAATAATCCCCATTTTGATTCCCCTGATGACTGCTTGAGTGCGGTCTCGGGCGTCAATCTTTTCATAGATCGAAGCGAGATGGTTTTTCACTGTCTTTTGGCTGATGAATAAGCGTTCAGCGATCTCCGGTGTGGAAAGTCCGTCCGCCAGAAGTTGCAACACTTGTTCCTCGCGTTCAGTAATCACTTTTTCTTGATTCTCATGAGTGAACTGAGATTCCGCTAACAGTGCGGTAGCTAAATCGGGGGAGAGAATAATGTCGCCGTCGTGAGCTAAAAGTACGGCCTCAAGGACTTGGGAAAAACTTGAATCTTTTGTGACGTACCCGACAGCGCCAGCCTTGAGGGCACGGCGAACGATGTCGGTTTCGGTGTGCATCGTCAGCATCACAACTCGTTGGCGAGCATCGGCATCGACGATGGCCTGCGTAGCGGCAATACCATCTCCCTCAGACATGGAGATATCCATCAAAATAACGTCAGGACGAAGTGTGAGAGCAGCTGAGACCGCCCTCGTGCCGTCCGAAAAGTCTGCCACTACTTCGTGCCCCAACTCCTCGAACTGGCGCTTCAAGGAGTCCCGCAGAAGTTGATGGTCATCAACCAAGATCAGACGCACTACTCGGACTCACTCGCCGGCAGGTTGTACGGAACCTTCAGTGAAACAAGAGTCCCAATATCTGAGGGCGTAATTGGCGATTGAATATGCAACTCAGCTTCTATGGCGATAGCTCGCTCTTGCATACCGGTTAGACCAAATGAATCAGGGTTTGCATCGGATGCGTTGAAGCCCCGCCCATTGTCGGCTACGGACAGCAGAAGATGGTCTGCTCGGATGCGCCCCCGCACCTCCACCTGGGTGGCTTGCGAGTGACGTTCGGCGTTGAGCATCGCCTCTTTGATAATCAGCCACACTTCGTTCATCAACGCTGGATCAGGAGTCAATGCGTCTTTGAAATCGGTGGTGACAATGACCTTGACCTCAAGGGGTGAACGATTATTGATTCTGACTGCTAACTCCTCAATCGCCGCGTCGATACTTGACCTTGAGTCCTCGCCGACTCGTATGTCAAAGAGCATTTCGCGGACTTCATTCAAGACAGTCGTAATGTGAGTACGCATCAAACGGAGTTCTTGAACTTGTTCGGCATCTGTTGATTTGCGACTCAGTCGGTCCAACTCAAAGCCAACAAAAGCCAAGGTGCTACCCGTGCGATCGTGTAATTCGCGGGCGATGCGGCGACGTTCATCATTAGCGCCTCCGAGGCGCAAGCTCTTGAAAAGATTGGCGTTATCAACGGCCACACCTAAGGCGTCGGCTAGTCCAGTCAGCACTTGTACTTCGCGGTCAATATTGACCATTGAGCGCCATTCGCAGGCGATGATGCCGATGAGCGTTCCCCGTGAGCGAAGAGCGCTGTAGGCGCCGACGACTGCCTCTGTAGCGAAGCCCAAATTCTCTGCGTTGATTTCGCTACGAATGCTGTTGTTCTGTTCGAGACAGAGAAGAGCGGCTGCTGGAATGTCATTCACCTCGAGTGCGGTAGGCACAGCAGAACCTCGTCCACGCACGGCGATATATGTGTTGGTGTTGTTCTGCTTCAATAAAATTGTCGTGACATCGGACTTGATGAGGAGTTGCACTTGCTCCACTGCTTGATCCAAGACGGTTTCGAGATGTAATGACGATGGCAAGGTCAGTGCAACCTTTTGCAATGCCACGAGGAGCTCATTGGCTATGGCAAGATCGTCGCCATCTTTCCGCTGCGATTGAGTTGCACCAATCTCTTTGTTCACATCGTTCGCCACAGACTTTTGGCGCACCTTGAGGCCAACAAGAGAAGGAACGACGAGAAGGAGAATCAGTGAGAAATCTTGGATGAACGGTGCGCTAGATGAATCAACGAAGAGTCGGTGACTGAGTAACGCGATGGCGGTGAGGCCGTGAGCGATAAGGACCAACATCCATGTTCCGGCGCAGGAGGCCGTCAAGGTCACGGCTATCAGCAACGAGATAACAGGCGAATGTAAACCTCCCGTCATGGTGCTGAGTATGAGTAGGAAGAAAACTTCACCAATGATCTGACGACGCACGACAAGAGTGTCGACAAGTTGCAGAGGTCTCATCGTCAAATAAATTGTGTAAATCGCCTCACCGAGAATCGCCACCCCAAGGATTCCGAAACCGTGGCTGAGGGCACTACTGCCTTGAATGCTGGCCGCTAACAATGCGATCCAACGTAACGGGAGCAAAGAATCCGCGAGATTCAGTCCACCTCTGCGCCACAAGGAGTTTGAGTTCGAAGTTGAACGGCGGTCGACCCCTAAAGGAGGGTCAGAAAGTCGTCGGCGACGCTCAACGAGGGGCCAAGACATGTCGCCTGTTTGGTCAGAGGCGGCGGCGACACGCATTGAGGGGTGATTCCTCGCTTGCTCGTTACGTTTGTCATCCACAATTGTCAGAGTACTTGTCCTGCGATGCCCTAGCGTGTCGTTGTGATTCTCGTTGGGTTAACTGGTGGTATTGGATCGGGCAAGTCCACGGTCTCTGGCTTATTGCAGGCTCGTGGGGCGGTCATTATCGATGCTGACGCGATTGTCCGAGAAGTTCAGCAACCTGGGTCCCCGGTGCTGGCAGAACTGGCACAAAAATTTGGGCCCGATGTACTCGCTGAGGACGGTTCTCTAGACCGCCAGGCTGTGGCCAATATTGTGTTTACAGATCCCGATGCCTTGAAGTCATTAAATGCGATCGTTCACCCAGCGGTGGGCCGCGAAATGAATCAACGGATGATCGCTCAAAGAGCCAGCAAGAACGTTGTTGTTCTCGATATTCCTCTCTTGACAGAGAATCCTCGGGAAGGTCTGCAAGGCCGAATTGTGGTTGATATTCCCGTCGAGTTGCAGGTCCAACGGCTGACGAGTTTTCGCGGTTTTGATGAGGCGGATGCGCGGGCTCGCATCTCTCGACAGGCCACTCGCCAAGAGCGACTTGATAAGGCTGACTTTGTTGTGGATAACAGCGGGGGATTAGAGGACCTCATTCCCCAGATTGATCTGCTTTGGGTATGGCTAGTGTCCCTGCCTCAACTTCCCTCTGATTATGAGCCAATAACGCCAACGCCCAACGGCGGGCCCAAAGTTCCATGACAGGGCCTGAGCACATACCTTTTCGTGTAGTCGCCGATTACGCCCCAGCGGGAGATCAACCTCAAGCGATCGCCCAATTGTCCCAAGGTATTGACGATGGACTGCGTTTTCAGACCTTGCTGGGCATTACAGGATCAGGCAAGAGCGCCACGATCGCCTGGACTATTGAAAAAACCCAACGCCCAACTTTGATCTTGGCTCCCAACAAAAGTCTGGCGGCGCAGTTGGCTCAAGAAATGATGGAGTTTTTCCCAGATAATCGGGTGGAGTACTTCGTCAGTTACTACGACTACTACCAGCCAGAAGCGTACATTGCTTCCTCGGATACCTTCATCGAAAAAGATTCGTCCATTAACGACGATATTGACCGTTTGCGACATTCTGCGACGGCCGCTCTCTTGACTCGCCGCGACACAATTGTGGTGGCATCGGTTTCGTGTATTTATGGAATGGGCGACCCAGAGGAATATCGCGGGCAGTTACTCGAGCTTCATGCGGGCGTGGATTACGACATGAGAAGTATCCTTCGGCGATTGGTAGATCTGCAGTACGACCGCAACGATATGAGTTTGGGTCGAGGCAAGTTTCGTGTGCGCGGCGACACCATTGAGATCCATCCCGCTTATGAAGAATCCGTATTGCGAGTTGAACTCTTTGGAGACACTGTTGAACGCTTAACGATGATTGATCCTTTAACGGGGGAAACTCTGCGTGAACTCAGTCAGACAATGGTTTTCCCAGCCACTCACTATGTGACAGGTGCGGAACGCATGCAACGTGCGATGTTAGGTATTGAAGTTGAATTACAGGAGCGTCTGGCGACATTTGCTGAGGAAGGAAAATTGTTGGAAGCGCAACGTCTACGGATGCGCACACAGTACGACTTAGAAATGATGCAAGAGGTCGGATACTGCAACGGTATTGAAAACTATTCACGTCATATTGATGGACGTCAAGCTGGTGAGCCTCCGTTTACTTTGCTGGACTATTTTCCTAAAGACTTTTTGTTAGTCATTGATGAAAGTCATGTCGCCGTGCCGCAACTACATGGACAATTTGCCGGAGACAGAAGCCGAAAAGATATTTTAGTTGAGCATGGCTTTCGGCTACCGAGCGCACGAGATAACCGTCCGTTGCATTTTGACGAGGTGGTGGAGAGAGTGAATCAGTGTGTTTTCCTCTCGGCAACCCCGAGTCCATATGAGATCAAGATTTCACAAAAAGTGGTGGAGCAGATTGTCCGTCCGACGGGTCTCGTGGACCCAGAAGTAATCATCAAGCCGACAAAAGGTCAGATTGATGATCTAATGGAGCAGGTCAATAAACGGGTGACTATGGGAGACCGTGTTCTTGTGACCACGCTGACCAAGAAAATGGCCGAGGATCTCACTGAGTATTTGTTGGAGCAGGGTATGCGGGTGCGTTATTTGCACAGCAATATTGACACCATTCAACGCATTGAGATCATTCGATCGTTGCGCTTAGGTGAATTTGATGTGCTTGTGGGTATCAACCTCCTACGCGAGGGACTCGACCTTCCTGAAGTCAGTTTGGTGACTATCTTGGATGCCGACAAAGAAGGATTCTTACGGAGTGAAACGTCGCTGATACAAATGATCGGTCGTGCGGCGCGCAACGTGGACGGTCAAGTAGTGATGTATGCAGATCGTGTCACCCCGTCAATGCAACGGGCCATTTCTGAAACAAATCGACGGCGTCAATTGCAGGTTGCTTATAACTTGGAACACGGGATCAACCCGCAGACCATTCGCAAAGCAGTCGGGGATATTTTGGCAATGCTTCGGCCTGGCGGAGATGGTTCCGCTCCCGTTCCTGGCAAAGATCGCCGACGACAAAAAGAGCGTGACAAGGTTCAGCGTGAACTGCGCACATTGCCGCAACAAGAACTCGCTCGTTTAGTTCTAACCCTTGAAGAGGAGATGCATGAGGCTGCAGCTGCTCTTAAGTTTGAGTACGCGGCGCGTTTGCGGGATGAAATAAACGAACTTCGACGAGAAATTCGTGACGCAGGTTAGGGCACATTTGTTGTCCCTTTACTAGTCTCAAACTATGTCTGATCGTCTCGTTGTTCGTGGTGCGCGTGAGCACAATTTAAAGGATGTCAGCATTGACATACCGCGCGACAAAATGGTGGTCTTCACCGGCTTGTCGGGGTCAGGTAAGTCATCATTGGCGTTTGACACAATTTATGCCGAAGGTCAGCGCCGTTATGTCGAGTCCCTGAGCGCTTATGCTCGCCAATTCTTGGGTCAGATGGATAAGCCTGACGTGGATGTCATCGAAGGGCTCTCGCCTGCGATCGCCATTGACCAAAAGTCCGCGAGTAAAAACCCGCGATCCACTGTTGGAACCATTACCGAGGTCTATGACTATTTGCGACTGCTATACGCGCGCATCGGGGTGCAACATTGCCCGAACGATGGGACCAAATTGTCCCGCCAGACACCCCAGCAAATCGTTGACCGAGTTCTCCTACTTGCGGAGGGAACCCGTTTCCAGATCTTGGCTCCGGTCGTCAAGGCCCGTAAAGGCGAGTACGACACACTCCTCAATGAACTGGCCGGCCAAGGTTTTGTACGGGCCAGGGTGGATGGGGAAGTCGTTGACATTGTCGAGTTTTTAAAAAGAGACGCCAAATTGGCGCGTTATGAACAGCACACCATTGACATCGTGGTTGACCGACTCGTGCGCAAAGATGGAATTGAACGCCGACTCACCGACAGTCTTGAAACAGCCTTGCGCCTAGCCGAGGGCGTAGCCATGATTGAGATTGTTGGAGACAAGTCTGGCGATCAAGAAAGCCTGACTTTCAGTCAGCATTTGGCATGTCCCAAATGCGGCACCTCATTCGACGAGCCAGCACCGCGAAATTTTTCCTTTAACTCTCCTTTTGGGGCCTGCGTTACTTGTGACGGGTTGGGTACAACTTTTGAGGTTGATCCTGAACTTGTCATCCCCGATGCTGATTTAGCGCTGAATGCTGGTGCCATTGCGCCTTGGCGAAGTGCCACGACTGGCTTTTTCCATCGCGTCCTGGAATCGGTGGCAGAAGATAACAAGATTGACCTCACGAAGCCTTGGAACAAACTGACAGCAAAGACTCAAAAACTGGTGTTGCATGGTCTGCCGGGAAATATCACTGTGAAGTTCAAGAACCGGTATGGGCGAGCGCGCCAATTCAATACCACATTTGAAGGTGTTATCCCGTGGATCAAGCGCCGACATGAATCTGCAGAAAGTGACTGGACGCGCGAACAATACGAGGGCTATATGCGTCTAGTGCCGTGCTCAGCGTGTGAGGGGGCCCGACTGAAGCCATCCACATTGGCGATCACTGTCAATGATCTCAACATTTCTCAGGTGTGCGAGATGTCAATTGGGGAGTCTGCGAAATTTTTGGAAGGCTTGGTTCTCTCTGATCGTGACGCGATGATCGCCGCGCGGGTCGTTAAGGAAGTGAATGCGCGACTCGGATTTCTGCTCAATGTGGGGCTGGATTACCTGAGTTTGTCGAGAGCAGCTGGCACCTTGGCCGGTGGTGAAGCGCAACGTATTCGTTTGGCGAGTCAAATCGGGTCCGGTCTAGTCGGCACTCTGTATGTGCTTGATGAGCCATCGATCGGTTTGCATCAGCGCGACAACCGCCGTTTAATTGAAACATTGCATCGCTTGCGTGATTTGGGCAACACTGTTTTGGTTGTTGAACATGATGAAGAAACAATTCGTGAAAGCGATTGGATTGTTGATATCGGACCGGGCGCTGGCGAACATGGGGGAGAAGTCGTGTACAGCGGTCCCGTGAAGGGCATCTTGAAAGTCAAAGAATCGATCACTGGTCAGTACCTTGCTGGCAAGCGCTCGATTCCTCTTCCTGCGAAAAGACGAAGTCCTGGATCGCAGTGGTTAGAAATCGTGGGTGCACGTGAACACAATTTGCAGAATGTAACCGTGAAGATTCCTTTGGGTTGCTTCGTTGCGGTGACCGGAGTGTCGGGTAGCGGTAAGAGCACTCTTGTACGAGATATTCTGCTGCCTGTTTTGATGCAACACATCTACAAATCAAAAGATGCACCAGGCAAACATAAAAAGATCAATGGTGTTGAGCATCTAGACAAAGTCATTGACATGGATCAATCTCCGATTGGGCGTACGCCACGGTCCAACCCCGCTACGTATACGGGAGTCTTTGACAATATTCGTAAGTTGTTCGCCACGACTGCTGAGGCCAAGGTGCGCGGTTACATGCCTGGGCGTTTTTCTTTCAACGTGCAAGGAGGTCGGTGTGAAGCATGCTCGGGAGACGGCAATATCAAAATCGAGATGCACTTTTTGCCCGATGTGTATGTTCCTTGTGAAGTCTGCAAAGGCGCGCGATACAACCGAGATACTTTGGACATTACTTTCAAGGGTAAGAATATTGCCGATGTTTTAAATATGCCTGTAGCCGAAGCAGTTGACTTTTTCTCCAACCAACCAGTCATCGCGCGACACATGCAGACATTGGTTGATGTTGGTTTGGGTTACGTTCGTTTAGGTCAATCGGCTCCAACATTGTCGGGCGGTGAGGCGCAACGAGTGAAACTCGCTGCTGAACTCGCGAAGAGGAGCACTGGACACACGATCTATCTCCTCGATGAGCCGACGACTGGTTTACATTTCGAAGATGTCAGGCGATTGTTGACTGTGTTGTCGCGTTTGGTTGATCAGGGAAATACGGTTCTGGTCATTGAACACAGTTTGGATGTCATCAAGACTGCCGATTGGCTCATTGATCTTGGTCCTGAAGGTGGAAAAGGCGGAGGACTCATCGTGGCTGAGGGTTCTCCAGAAGTCGTTTCAAATACTCCTGGTAGTTACACGGGCTTTTATCTCAAACCGCTTATGGAACTTGGTTAGTCGGGTACACCTATGGTGATGCGACCACCTGCTGGATCAATACCGGAATTACCGGGGTCGTACCAGTTTAAGGATGTCCATGGTCGGGTGATCTATGTCGGCAAAGCGTCTAATTTGCGGCAGAGGGTCTCGAATTATTTCCAAGATCCTGCTCTGCTTCACCCTCGGACGGCGCAGATGGTGGAGACCGCTGAGACAGTTGAGTGGGTGACAGTACGTAATGAAGTTGAAGCGTTGATACTCGAGTTCAGCTTGATTAAAGAACACCGGCCGCGTTTCAATGTTCGCCTACGTGATGACAAGAGTTACCCCTTTTTAGCGGTGACAACCGACGAAGAATGGCCGAGGGCGCTCGTGATGCGTGGGAGAACACGCAAAGGTACGCGTTATTTCGGGCCTTTTCCGCATGCGTATGCAATTCGCGACACGCTAGATCTTCTACTGCGGACATTTCCGATACGAACGTGTAGCCCAAGTAAATTTAATCAGCATCATAAACTCGGCAGACCATGTCTCTTGTTTCATATTGAAAAATGCAGTGGACCCTGTGTTGGCGAAGTGAGTGAGCAGGAATACGCCAACTTGGTGAAGGATTTTTGCAACTTCCTTGATGGTGACACGGATGAAGTCGTTCAGCGACTTCAAGATGACATGTCACTGGCATCAAAGAATCTCGAGTATGAGAAGGCAGCGCGATTGCGTGATCGATTGCAATCGGTGGCTAAAGCAATTGAAAAGCAGCAGATCGTTGGGGAACGCAATGAAGATATCGACCTGATCGGCATTGCCCAAGATGAACTTGAAGCAGCGGTGCAAGTTTTCTACGTTCGAAAAGGTCGAGTTGTGGGACGTAAAGGCTTCGTCCTTGACAAAGTTGAGGATCTCTCGCAGGCGGGTCTCGTTGATCGGATCATTGAAGCTTTATATGGCGATGAACCTTTATTAGGCATCCCGAAGATGCTCTTGGTTCCTGAATTACCTGAATCAATGGCAACGTACGAGGAATGGTTGAGTTTTCAACGAGGAACAAAAGTTGAGATTCGTATTCCTCTGCGGGGTGACAAACGTGAATTGCACGAACTTGTCACGCGCAATGCCACTGAAGAATTTCATCGACATCGTATGAAACGTTCAAGTGACCATAATAGTCGTAGCCGTGCTTTGACTGAGTTGCAAGATTTGCTCGGCCTAACTGAAGCGCCGTTGCGCATTGAGTGTTACGACATGGCACATTTGCAGGGTACAGATTATGTCGGCTCGATGGTGGTCCTTGAGGACGGACTCCCCAACAAGCGTGAATATCGTCGGTTTAAGGTGAAGGATGTTCCCGGCAACGATGATTACGCGGCTATGGAAGAAGTTCTTACCCGCCGTTTCAAGGCTTACCTTGAAGAACGGGATCAAGTCAGTGACACTGAGGCACTGGCATCTGGAGAGCGCAAGCGTTCCAAGCGTTTCGCTTATCCGCCCCAATTACTTTTGGTGGACGGTGGCAAGGGGCAATTAGGGGTAGCCGAGCGGGTATTGAAAAATCTTGGCCTTGAAAACGAGATTCCCGTTGCTTCATTAGCGAAACGTTTTGAAGAGGTATTTATTCCTGGTCAAAGCGAGGCGGTTGAAATACCGCGTGGAAGTGAAGCGTTATTTATGCTGCAACGCATTCGCGATGAGGCCCATCGCTTCGCGAACTCGTTTCATCGTGAATTGCGAGATAAGCGAATGGTCTCTAGTGCGCTTGATGGCATTGAAGGTTTAGGCGAAGCCCGCAAAAAGAAAATCACGCAAGCCTTTGGTGGGGTGAATGCCGTGAAGCAAGCTTCCTTAGACGACCTTCGCTCCCAATCTTGGCTACCAGAGGCAGTGGCGCAGGCAATCTTTGACAAGTTCCACTAATCAACAAACGGGAGAATATCTGTACGAAATCTTTCGTAGGCGTTCATTCGTGTGACGGGATCTCGTCCTAAAGTAAAATCAGGAATGATGATCTCGTTGTAGCCAAGTGCTTTGAAGAGATTGAGCTGTTCAATGATGTGCGCATCTGAGCCTACGATTGTGCGATCGGCGGGAGCTGCGAGGCGGATCTTTTCAATTGTCTTTTCGTCCTCGGCAAGAAAAAACATCGCTTGGACTGATTTGTGAACGGTATCTGGATCGCGTCCAACGGAGTCACAAGCAGAGCGAAAGGTATCAATGACCCGACTTGCGGTCTCGACGTGACCCCATGTGTTCCATTCATCGGCATAGCGCGCCGATATTTTTTGCATTCGTGGTCCTCCAGTGCCAACCATGAGTGGCAAAGGGTTCTGCACTGTTGTTGGTTGACAAGGAGCATCGGTAATGGAGAAATGTTTGCCTTCAAATGACGTGCGGGGTTCATTGAGAAGAGATTTGATGATGTGGATTGCTTCTTCAAAGCGATCCACGCGATCTTTGCCGGATAGAAGATCAATGCCGTAGGCGCGATGTTCGTTGACCTGCCAACCGGCACCTATTCCGAGAACGAGACGACCACCAGAAATCCGATCAATTGTTGCCGCCGTGTTTGCTAGGACTGCAGGATGGCGCACAGTTGTTGGGCTGACTAGTGAACCTATGCGCAAGGTCTTAGTGACTGCTGCAACAGCGGCAATGACGCTCCAGCATTCGTACACATTGCCGTCCAGAACTTCGCCCACTTCTGAATTGGGCATGAAATGGTCGGCGTACCATAGGCAGTGCCATCCCTGGCGATCACCGTATTCGGCCAAATCGCGAACTTCCCCCCAAGAACGCTCGGGAGATGGCCACAGGGAAAACTTCATCGATGATTTCACGGATGCACTCATGCTCTCAGGGTAGTGGGCTCGTAACCTTGCGATGTGAGTACTTCTGGAAATGACAATGACCTGTGGGAAGAGAATGCGCAGTGGTGGATCGATGGGTTCACTGAAGGGGCGGATGCTGAATATGAAGAGCAGATTCTGCCGTTAGCTGCTCAAGAGTTGCAGGGTATGGGCAGTGTGCTTGATGTTGGGTGCGGAGACGGACAGGTTTCGCGCCTAGCCGTCAAGATCGGTGCCTCATTTGTAGCAGGCGTCGATCCGACTTGGAATCAAGTTCGCGTGGCTGCTGAACGTGGCGGTGGAATTCATGTGAGCAAGGCCGGAGCAGACGCCTTGCCATTTTTTGATGAGACATTCGACGCTGTTGTGGCTTGTTTAGTTTTTGAACATATTGGCGATGTGGACGCCGCAATCTCAGAAGTGGCAAGAGTTCTACGACCGAGAGGTCGGTTCTGCTTCTTTTTGAATCATCCGCTCCTACAGACTCCGGGGAGTGGCTGGATTGACGATCATGTGCTTGATCCCCCCGAGCAATATTGGCGGATCGGTGATTATCTGATTGAGCAAGAGTCACATGAGGAAGTCGAAAAGGATATTTTCATCCCCTTCATCCATCGCCCGCTCAGTCGCTATGTCAATGCCCTGATTCAAAATGGACTGTATGTCGAGCGGATGCTTGAGCCCGCACCGCCGCCAGGGTTTCTTGCACGAGCTGAGCACTATGAAAGCGCATCAACGATTCCTCGACTGTTGTATTTGCGAGCAGTGAAACTTGATGGCATCTAAGACGCAGATAAAAATTGGAGTGCAATTTCAGACCCATGGTGTTGACGCACCACAGTTTGAAAAGTCGGCGCGAGATGCAGTCGCTCTTGGTGTGGATTCCGTGTTCTTGTGGGATCACCTCGTGCCGTTCACAGGTGAGAAGGATGAGACAGCATGGGATTCGTGGGTCTTGATCGGGGCCTTAGCTAAAGAGTTACGCACTTCTTCAGTCGCACTAGGTGTGCTTGTCTCGCCTTTGACATTTCGAAGTCCAGTAATTTTAGCCCGTTGCGCAGTAACCGCGGCCAGACTCGGCAACGGAGAGTTTGTTCTCGGGGTCGGCGCTGGTGGATTTATTCACGATGATGAATTGATGAATATGAAGATGTCTGTGAAGGACCGAATGATTCATTTTGCGAATCAATTGGCAGTGTTGCGAAAAGAAATTGATATCCAAAATAAACGCTTTTCCACTCAGGTTAAAATTTGGGTGGGCGGGGATGGAAAGAACGTGACCATTCCGGAGGCAGTGCGCCATGCCGATGGTTGGAGTGGATTTGGACCCCCTGCTCGGTTTGAAAGCCGTCGCCAAGTTGTGGATCAGTTCCGTTCAACGACGGTACATCCAGATCACGAATTCGAAATCAGTGTCTTGTTGACCCGTCAAGATGAGCCCATACGTATCGTTGATTTTGCTGAAGTTGGCGCGCTTCATCTGATCAGAAGTTTGCGACCCAGTCTTGACGGCGCATTTGACCTTCAGCCAATCCAAGATTTATTGTCGCAACGAATGTAAAGAGTGAGTAGTTTGTTGCTGTGGCAGACATTCTGGTAATTACGGGTCTTTCCGGCGCTGGGCGGTCGACGACTGCTGCAGTTCTCGAAGACCTTGGCTGGTATGTAGTCGACAATTTACCGACCTCGTTAGTGGACACGATTGTCGAGTTGGCGGGTGCGCCTGGCTCGGGAATTGAACGTTTGGCTCTAGTTGCTGGTCGTCAGCATCTGGAGTTAATGCCCAAGGTGGCGGCTATGCGCGCCGCCGGTCATCAAGTTCGTGTTGTCTATCTTGACGCCACCACCGCTGAATTAGTGAAGCGTTATGAGTCATCGCGTCGGCGCCACCCGATGGCAAATGACAGTGATGGTCTGCTGGAAGCCATTGAGATGGAGCGGACTCTGCTAGAGCCAATGAGAGGTGATTGCGATCTCATTATTGACACCAGTGATCTCAATGTGCATCAACTGAAAGCCAAACTCATGGGGGCTTTTGAGGTCTCGGTCAGTGAACGTCTGCAAGTGGCCGTGGAATCCTTTGGCTTTAAGCATGGTCTGCCTTTGGACGCGGATGTGGTGATGGATGTCCGTTTTC
Organism: Ilumatobacteraceae bacterium; assembly: GCA_009694465.1. Lineage (GTDB taxonomy): Bacteria > Actinomycetota > Acidimicrobiia > Acidimicrobiales > Ilumatobacteraceae > Casp-actino8. The sequence continues at coordinate 9,592 of SHUW01000011.1, read as the reverse complement.
TGCCAAACCCGCACTGGGACGAGAACCTTCGACCCTTGAGTGGATTGGATCAAGCCGTCAAAGATGATGTCTTATCAAGACCGCAGGCGATCGAGTTTTTGCGCAACTTTCAGGCTTTATTGCAGAGCGTTTTGCCGCATTACGCCAGTGAAGGCAAGAGTTATCTGACTATCGCTGTCGGTTGTACTGGGGGTCGGCACCGTTCCGTGGCAATCGCAGAGGAAATTGGACACGGACTTCGGGCCTCGGGGCAACCGGTACGCGTCAGTCATCGCGATCTCGGGCGGTAATCCTTAGTTAACGACCTCTGGCGACTATGTTTTAGATGTCTGAAGTACCCCCACATGAGATAAGGAACCGCTGTGACTGTGCGAGTTGGAATTAATGGATTTGGTCGTATTGGTCGGAACTTCTTTCGTGCCGTGCAAGCCCAGGGAGCGGACATAGAAATTGTTGCTGTGAACGATTTGGGTTCGGTGGCCACGATGGCCCACTTGTTGAAATACGACTCGGTGATGCGTCAGTTACCCAATGTCATTAAGGCAACCAAATCGGGAATCAGTGTCGACGGCGAAGAGATTCAGGTTCTCAGTCAGCGTGACCCAAAAAATTTGCCGTGGGGCGATTTGGGAGTGGACGTTGTGATTGAAAGTACTGGATTTTTTACCAAGCGGGACGCTGCTGCGGCCCACCTTGAAGGTGGAGCACCTTTGGTGATTGTTTCTGCGCCCTGTGATCAGGCCGATGCCACATTTGTGTACGGGGTGAATCACAAAGACTTTGATTTCAAAAAACATAAGGTGATCTCCAATGCCAGTTGCACGACTAACTGTTTCGTACCGATGGTCAAGGTGCTTGATGAAGCGTTCGGCGTTGAACAAGGTCTGATGCAAACGGTTCATGCCTATACAGGGGATCAATCATTAGTTGATGGGCCTCATAGTGATTTGCGTCGGGCACGCGGAGCGGCGATCAACATTGTGCCAACGGGTACAGGCGCAGCGCGGGCGACAAGCTTGGTTCTTGAAAGTATGAAAGGCAAACTGGATGGAACCTCATTGCGTGTCCCAGTCCCAACGGGCTCAATCGTTGACTTCACAGCCAACTTGAAAAAGTCAGCGTCGGTGGCGGAAATAAATGCCGCATTCAAGAAGGCTGCCGCATCGGGACCTCTGAAGGGCATTCTGCGCTATACCGAAGACCCCATTGTCTCAAGTGACATTGTCGGAGATCCACACAGCAGCATTTTCGATGCCGGACTCACGATGAGTCTTGGAAAGATGGTCAAAATTCTTTCTTGGTATGACAATGAGTGGGGTTACAGCAATCGCCTAGTGCAAACCACCCTGTTCGCTGGTTCAAAAGTTCCCAAGCGCGCCCGTCGCTAGTACAAGTAATGAGCGGTGCTATTCCTACTTTAGAAGATTTGGGTGATGTGTCGGGGAAACGCGTCCTTGTGCGGACCGATTTCAATGTGCCCATGGAAACCAATGATGCAGGTGAGCGAACGATTACCGATGATTTTCGCATTCGCGCAGCTTTGCCGACAATTGAATGGCTGATTGAACGCGGTGCCAGCGTTGTGTGTTGCAGTCACCTTGGAAGACCTCAAGGAAGTGTGGTCGAGAAATATTCGATGCATCCAGTCAAGGTTCGGTTAGCTGAGTTGGCGCCCGGTGTTGAACTGCTGGAGAATCTCCGTTTCAATCCAGGGGAGGAAGCCAACAGCAAAGATTTTGTTGATTTGCTGATTCATGACATTGATATGTATGTCGATGATGCCTTTGGTGCAGCCCACCGGGCGCATGCTTCGATTGTGGGTCCTCCTGCGACCTTGCCATCGGCGATGGGTCGTTTGCTACAGCGTGAGGTTGATGTACTTTTGGCCTTGCGCAATAAACCTAAGCACCCATTTATTGCGGTCCTTGGTGGGTCAAAAATTTCCGACAAGCTTGGTGTTGTCGAAGCGCTTTTAGAAACGGTTGATTCATTAATTATTGGTGGTGCGATGTGTTTTACATTCTTGGCTGCTCAGGGTTATTCCATTGGAGATTCACTGTTTGAAGCTGATCAGGTGGACATCTGCAAACGACTCTTGACACTTGGCAAGCCCATTCATTTGCCTGAGGACTTGGTAGGTCTTGATGCTCAGGGCAATTACGCCACTTACGGAAAACGCTTACCTCCCGGCGCCAAAGGCTTTGATATCGGTCCAGGTACGGCTGCAGCCTTCTCCGATCTGATCATGGAAGCACGGACTGTCTTTTGGAACGGGCCGATGGGGATGTTTGAAGACGAGCGATTTGCTGGTGGAACCCGTACTGTTGCTCAGGCGATGGCAGATACGAAGGCTTTTACCGTTGTCGGCGGGGGAGACTCTGCCGCGGCTTTAGCGCAATTCGGTCTTGATGACGCCGTTGATCATGTCTCTACAGGTGGAGGCGCATCTCTTGAATTACTTGAACTGGGCGACTTGCCTGGTCTCGCTGCCCTAAGGAAGGCACCTAATGCCAAATAATGTTCGTCGCCCACTGATCAGTGGTAACTGGAAAATGAATATGAATCACTTTGAGGCGATTCATCTCGTACAAAAACTCTCGTACCTTTTGTCAAAAGAGGACTTTGCTCGCGTCGATGTGACTGTGCATCCCCCGTTTACCGATATCCGAAGTATCCAGACAGTTTTGGAGAGCGACAAATTAGCGATGCTGCTCGGGGCCCAAAATTGTCACACTGATGAAAAGGGTGCATTCACTGGGGAAATTTCGCCAGCATTTCTTTCTAAGTTGGGCGTTAAATACGTGATTTGCGGTCACAGTGAACGCCGTCAGATTTTCGCTGAGACCGATGAGTTTGTCGCTGCCAAGGTCGCAGCAGTTCTGAAATACGAGATGATTCCGATTCTCTGTGTGGGTGAAACAAAACTAGAGCGTGAAGAGAGCACAACCCTTGAGCGTGTTGAGTCTCAAGTAGAAGCCTCCTTGAAAGGTCTCTCGGCTGAGCAGGTTGCCTCAATGGTGATTGCGTACGAGCCAATTTGGGCAATCGGTACGGGTCTGACTGCGACGGCTGCCGACGCTCAGGAAGTGTGCGCACATATACGTGCGGTGGTTCTTGCACAATGGAGTGCGCCTGCCGCCGAGGGTGTGCGCATTCAATACGGTGGCTCAGTCAAGGCTGGCAATATTGCCGAATTGATGAGTCAGTCCGATATAGATGGAGCTCTCGTTGGTGGGGCAAGTATCGATCCTGATGAGTTCGCCCGTATTGTGCAGTATCATCACCTTGCGAAGTAGGGGAGATAATGACTGACGTTTTATCCGTGGATGAAAGAGGTGACGATTCGTTGCTTGTGACATCTATTGAAAGCAAATCTCCAAAACGCCTGTCTTGGGATCGCTTTAAGCGAGATCGATTTGCGATTGCCGGATTGGGAGTCGTGGTCTTTTTTCTTTTTATTGCAATCTTTGCTCCATTGATAACGAAAATTATCGGTATTTCGCCAAATGCACTGGACCGCGATTCTCTGAATGATTACGGACTTCCTAACGGAAGGTTTGGTGGGATTTCGGGAAAACATTGGCTCGGTGTTGAGCCCGGAACAGGAAGAGACATTTTGGCACGTTTGATATACGGCGCCCGACTTTCCCTGTTTGTCGGACTGGTGGCAACACTGATCACCACATCGGTCGGGATGGTCCTCGGATTAATCGCGGGCTACTTGCGTGGTCGGGTAGACACGTTCTTGAGTCGACTGAGCGATTTGGTGATGACCTTCCCGTCTTTGATTTTGACCATTGCTCTTGTCCGGCCTGGTACCCAACGATTGGAGGCGATGGGAGTCCCTGAGGGCAATCCAGCGCGACTCACATATCTGATGTTGGTGACTCTGTTTTTCGGTTGGGTTGGTTTTTTTCGCATTGTCAGAGGTCAAACACTGGCATTGCGGGAACGCGAGTTTGTGGAAGCCGCGCGGTCCAGTGGCGCAGGTCCAGGACACATCATATTTCGGCAGATCGCCCCGAATCTGTGGGGCCCAATCATTGCTTTAGCCTCAATGAGCCTTCCAGCGTATGTGGCCTATGAGGCGGCTTTGTCGTTTTTAGGTGTTGGAATCATTGCCCCAACAGCCTCTTGGGGCATCATGTTGCAGGATTCTGTTCATTTTTACCGTGCAGATCCAACGTATTTCTTCATCCCCGGAGCGACACTTTTCGTCCTAGTTATGGCCTTTTACCTACTGAGTGAGGGTTTACGAGATGCCTTGGATCCCAAGAATGACCGTCAACAAGTTGCTTAGAGGCATTAGTCACGATTAGTACGAACTTTGCGCTAGGTTTAATGGCAGTTTAACAACAAGGGGGAGTAATGAAATTAAGGTCCTACAAGTTTTTAGGTGTCGCCATAGCGGCATCCCTGGTCATCGCTGCCTGTGGCAGTGATGGTGGCTCAGGGTCAATCAACAAAGCAACCAAGGGTAAGCCGGGTGGCACTGTGTATATTCTCACCCAGGGTGAGCAAATTACCCATCTGGATCCACAAAGAAACTACACCGGTTCAGACTTGGCTTTTGCCGCGTCGACGATGCATCGAACCCTCACCAGTTACAAGTATGCAGCCGGTGGCGAAGGTTCCGAGATCGAAGCGGACCTTGCCACTGACACAGGAACTGCTTCTGAGGATGCCAAGACATGGTCCTTCACCCTTCGTGACGGTTCAACCTTTGAAGATGGAACAGCGATCACCTGTGCCGATGTCGCTTACGGTGTGTCACGTACCTTCGCTCAAGAGGTCATCACTGATGGACCGACCTACGCAATCAGCTATCTAGATATTCCCGAAGGGGGATACTCGGGTCCTGTCGAGTTGAACGCTGCAACGACTGCAGAAGAGCAGGCTCTGTTCGATAGTGCGGTTGCCTGCGAAGACAAGACGATCACATTCCGTTTGAAAGTACCTGTAGCGGACTTCAACGTAGCGGTGACTTTGTTGTCGTTCTCGCCAGTACCGAAAGCCTCGGACACTGGTGAAGGATATGACACGGCGCCAGTGTCGTCTGGACCATACAAGATCGAGTCGTACACCCCAGGAGATTCTTTGGTTCTCGTACGGAACGAGAATTGGGACAAGGATTCCGATCCAATACGAAATGCGTATCCAGATTCAATCGTCTACAAGTTCGCTCTTGAAGGCGCTGTTATCGACGAGCGCATGATTGCCGATAATGGTGACGATCAAACTGCAGTTTCGTCAGATGGTATTTTGCCAGAAAACTTGTTAACGATTTTTGACGATCCAAAGTTTGAATCTCGTCGCCAAGATGGATACGACCCGTACGTCACTTACACCGCATTCAACGTGAAGCAGGTCTCATGTCTAGAGATTCGTCAGGCAGTTTGGCTGGCTTTGGATCGAGAAGCTCTTCGCACTGCAGCCGGCGGTCCTTACACGGGAGATTTTGCTGATGGTTTCATCAAACCCGCCTTGGCTGAAGATTACGCACCTGGCAAGTTGGTTGAAGGTCTCAATGTTGACGGAACGCCAAACACCGAAGCTGCCATTGCAAAGATGGCAGAGGCTAAGACGGCGTGTCCTGATATCTATGAGTTGGCCACCGGAGAAGGCTTGAAGTTCGATCACGGCGACACACCCACGTGGGCGAAGCTTGTGGCGATTTGGATCGAGTCTCTCAAGGCTGCTGGCATAGTCCTGAATTCGAATCCGATTGAACCCAGTGCCTACTACCCAACGATCATGGACCCCGAAACACAGGGGAGCATGTCCCGTTCAGGTTGGGGACCAGACTGGGCGAACGCCTCAACGGTTATCCCAGAGTTGTTCTGCGACTGTGGCGGTTTCAACCTTTCCCAGAACTCTGCTGATCCGGCCTACGCCGAATTTGAAGCAGGGGTTCAAGCGGCTCGTGCAGAAACGAATCGTGGCAAGCAAGGAAAAATGTGGCAAGAACTCAACCAATATGTTCTTGACCAAGTGTGGGCGATCCCTGGATCCTTCACTAAGGCTCAAGATATTTGGGGTTCGAAGTTGGGTAACACCTACCGGTGGGGTCCCTATGGATCTTTCAACTTCGGTGATCTCTTCGTTAATTCCTGATATGAGGTTGATGGATCGGGTGCAAACCTGATCCATCAACTAAATACAGGTGGAGTTAATATCGGTTATTCAAAGGGAGATCGTCAGTGATTGCATATTTAACCCGGCGGATTTTGTTCGCAGGAGTGCTGTTACTGGCGGTCTCTCTTTTCACATTTCTAGTTTTTGCGTTACTGCCGACTGACCCTGCGGCCCTGACATGTGGCAAGGCCTGCACGCCAGAGCGCATAGAAGCGAATCGCACGAGGCTTGGTTATGACCAGCCGTTGCTGACGCAATATGGGAAATTTCTGAAGGGAATCGTTGCAGGTCGCACCTATGGCGAAGGTCAGGGCGAGTTCACTTGTGGAGCCCCCTCGCTGGGGTATTCATTTAGTCAAAAAGATTGCGTGACTTCGTTGATCGCTCGGACATTGCCTGTCACCGGCTCGATCGCTATCGGTGGTTTCGTGCTGTGGATGATCTTTGGCATTGGCTTAGGTATGTTGTCTGCGCTCAAAAGAGGACGTTGGCCAGATCGCTTAATTTCTATTGTGTCGGTAGTTGGGTTGAGTTTCCCGACGTTTTTCTTGGCTCTCTTGCTTTTGTTTATCTTTGTGATTTGGACACAGATTCTTCCCTTTCCTTCCTACGTGTCGCCAACTGAAGACTTCTTCGGTTGGTGTCAGGCACTGCTTCTTCCTTGGTTGACGATTACGATCATTTCTTCGCCTTATTACATTCGTTTGACTCGCTTCGGGATGTTGGAAACAATGAACGAGGATTATGTGCGACTAGGTATTGCCAAGGGGCTGAAGCGTTGGACAGTTTTGCGAAAATATGTTTTACGTTCCGCATTAATACCGATTGTGACGGTCGCCGGACTGGATTTCGGGGCCACGCTCGGAGGAGCGGTATTCACAGAGTCGATTTTCTCTTTGCCAGGGATGGGCCGCTTATCCATAAAGGCAGTCTCAGATTCAGATTTGCCTGTGCTGGTGGGAACAACGCTTGTGGCGGGTACGTTCATCGTCGTCTTTAATTTATTAACCGATATTTTTTATGGTTTAGTTGATCCCCGTGTGAGGATTCACAAATGAGTGAATTGGTACTTCAAGTCAAGGATCTAAAGGTTTCCTTTTCTACGGTAGATGGAGTAGTTCAGGCCGTTAATGGTATTTCCTTCGATGTCCGCGAGGGACAGACCCTCGGCATCGTGGGTGAAAGTGGATCAGGAAAGTCGGTGACAGCATCGGCGATCATGGGATTGATTAACAGGAACTCGGCAGATATGTCGGGATCCATCCTCCTGGGAGGCTTGGACGTTCTCACTGCGCAAGAGCGGGAGATCCGAGCCCTGCGTGGGAGGGAAGCGGCGATGGTCTTCCAAGACCCAATGTCGGCGCTCAATCCGTATTACACCGTTGGTAAACAAATTGCCGAGGCCTACGAAGTTCATCATCCGAAGAGTTCGAAAAAGGAACGTCAACTCATCGCCTTGGACATGCTCGCTAAAGTTGGTCTACCGAAACCCTCGGAATGTATTGATGAATACCCTCACCAATTTTCTGGTGGCATGCGTCAGCGTATTGTTATCGCCATTGCCTTGGTCAACAATCCGCGGTTACTCATCGCTGACGAACCCACAACGGCACTTGATGTAACCGTTCAAGCGCAAATCCTCGAACTCATGATGAATTTGCAACAGGAGTTTGGTTCAGCGATTATTTTGATTACCCACGATTTGGGGGTAGTGGCGGAAGTCGCCGATGAGGTCATGGTGATGTACGCCGGTCAAACGATGGAATCATCGAAAGTGCAAACGCTGTTTGACACTCCGTCACATCCCTACACTCGAGGGCTTCTCGGATCGGTCAGGAGTTTGGACAATAGTGAACGGGGAGCCTTGCACACCATCGCTGGCAACCCGCCCTCAATGATTTCCTTGCCGGGTGGTTGTCCTTTTCACCCTCGTTGCGAGTTTGCTTCCTCGATGGATGATCTCTGCTCTAGTGTGCAACCGACATTGCGAGTTCTTCCCACAACGGGTAGCGAGTCAGCATGCCACTTGAACGATGATCAACTGCTCTCTCTCGGGAGGGGTGTCATTCATGACTAATCCAGTTGTCTTGGAAGCCAAGAACCTTGTCAAATATTTCCCGACCGTGAGTAAGGGGTTGCTGCAGCGTTCAATGGATTCGGTCAAAGCAGTTGATGGAGTGTCCGTGCAAGTGCGCGCAGGTCAGACCTTGGGCGTGGTGGGCGAATCTGGATGTGGCAAGTCAACGCTGGCGCGATTGCTGATGCGTCTACTTCCGCCGACATCGGGCACGGTATTGCTGGATGGGGCTGACATCACCTCTTTGACAGGGCGTGAATTGCGAGCAGTGCGAGCCAAGATACAAATGGTCTTTCAAGATCCTGTTGCTTCGCTCAACCCGCGTCACAGTGTCGGGCAAATCATTGGAACCCCTTTGAAATTTCTCAAGGAAAACTCTGCCTCTGGTGCAAGAGAGCATGTGCAAGAGTTGATGGAACTGGTCGGGCTCAATCCTGAGCACTACAACCGATATCCCCACGAGTTCTCTGGGGGTCAACGCCAGCGAATCGGCATTGCGCGGGCCCTTGCCGTTGGTCCACAGGTGATCGTGGCTGACGAACCGGTATCTGCCCTAGATGTCTCCATCCAGGCGCAGGTTCTTAACCTCATGGAAAAGTTGCAGAGCGACCTTGGTCTTTCGTATGTCTTTATCGCCCACGATCTCTCCGTGGTGCGGCACATAGCCGATGAGATCATCGTGATGTATCTTGGCAAGGTCGTTGAGTCCGGTAGCCCCAGCGAGGTCTATGGCACTCCCAGTCACCCGTATACGCAAGCCCTGCTTTCGGCTATACCAGTGGCCGATCCACGTGCAGCGGGCACTCACAAGCGGATGGTTTTGGTTGGAGATGTGCCGAGCCCTATTGATCCGCCTTCAGGTTGTCGATTCAGGACTCGGTGTCCGCGTGCACAGGATCTGTGCGCTCTTGAGGAGCCTGCGCTGATAGATCGTGGTCAAGGACATCCTGTGGCCTGCCATTTCCCTGGTTAAGCCCACTAGGCTGTCTAACCGTGCGTGACATCGTGATGTACATAATGGTCTTTATCAACGTGGTCTCAATGATCGCTATGGTCGCTGGCATTCTGATGCACAGTGGCAAAGGCGGGGGACTTTCCGACATGTTCGGTGGTGGAAGTGGATCGGGTCTTGGTTCGGCAGCTGCTGAGGGCAACCTGAACAAGATTACTTTTGTCATTGCCCTCATTTGGATCGTTTCGATTGTTTCCCTCGGCTTTTTGTTGGTCAAATAACCCAACGACGAGAGTGCTCAGTTGGGCTCGCAGACTACAAACGGTAAAGTTTTTAATACCACGTCGAAGTGGCGAAATAGGCAGACGCGCTAGCTTGAGGGGCTAGTGATCGTAAGATCATGGGGGTTCAAGTCCCCCCTTCGACAC
>SHUW01000098.1 GCA_009694465.1 Ilumatobacteraceae bacterium | reverse complement strand
TGTCGAAGGGAGCTAAAGCGAGTACTGCTCGACGCCGAATCGCAGGCTTATCACCGCAAGCCGCAATGATTGCGTCAAGACCCAACTCATTCCCGATCGCACCGAGAGCAGCAACTGATGCTTCTCGTACAAGGGGTTCGCTGTGCGTAGTTGTTAGTTCAATAAGTTTGTCGAGAACTGCTTGCGTAACGACCTCATGTTCGCCACATGACCACGCAGCCATCTCCACGACAAGGGGTTCATCATCGCTCAGCAGCGGTAGTAAATCAAAACTTAAGAATTTCGCTCCCAGTTCGGCGACCCTGCGTCGCACTCGTACATCAATGTCAGTGGTGAAGACTTCAAGTGTTGGCGCGGTGAGAACTCCCAAGCGATCCAAAGCGCCGAGTGCCGATTCACGAACGGATGGCTGTTCATCGGTGAGACCTATTTCCACCAAGGCGCGGTCCCCTGAGTGACCAGCAATCACGACTGCTTGTCGGCGTTCAGCAACTTGTGGACTATCAGAGGCGCTCATAGTCGAGAAACGAAGTTGGTGACGATGTAAGCAACGGACATGGAGATCACCAGAGCGGCGATGATGCCGCTCACGAGCGCAATCCCACCGAGACCGGTGGCGTTGAGTACTTTGCGAGCGATGGTCTCTTTGATTTCAGGTCTCGGTGCATTCATGGGGTGAGTTTCGTCAAGCAATCCACCATCCGTTGCGGGGTGAGTTGGATTAGTGAGAGTATCTTGGCGCGATGGAGTGTTTGTTTCTCGGGCAGGTTTGCGCCGTCCAACGGCGAGTAAAGCCAAGATGGCTAAACCAGCAACGAAGGCCAAACGGGTGGAGATTTCAGTGAGTGACACGCAATTAGACAAGGTACTCGCCTCACGGGTGGTTGCGCCGTCGTTACGCGCTCAGAGCATGGCGATTCCACTGGCGACTATCGCGTTTTTGTTGATCGGGATCGTGTTAGGGGCGATGTTGTGGCCTATCCAACGCTATGAGACCGCCCCGGGCACCGCCGAACTGGTGGGGGATCTTCTCTTTATCGCTGACGACGAAGTGGCGATCTATACACCGAAGACCGGTGTTCGCTTTGTGACCGCCATGGGTTCAGAACTCACGGCTCTGCAGAGTTTTATGGGCTGGGTCGACCCAGTCGTCAATGTGTTGACGTGTGAGGAGCGGTTTGGGGACTGCGATCCTGCGGCGAGTCGTGATATTCAGTTGGGTGCGATGGCAAATGCGAAGGAGATCGCTGCTTATGTGGCCTTGTCTTACTTAGGTTTTGATGCCACTTTTACTGAGGGGCCAGCGCAGGTGGCGGGTTTTGATCCGACGCTGTGCCCCACTGATAGCCCGAAGAAACGGGCGTGCAAAGTTTTGCAGGTCGGCGATGTCATCGAGTCGATTGATCTTGGTGATGGTCCAATCGTCATTGACGTTGTCTCAAAACTGACGACAGCGTTGGCAGACGCGGTACCCGGTGATATCGCGACACTCACTATCTTGTCGCTGACCTCGGACGGTGGGACAAAGAGTCACGATGTTGACGTTGAATTAGTTGCTAGTCCTGATGATGAGACGCGAACTTTGATCGGATTTACTGCTCGGGATACCAGAACGGTAGATCTCCCATTCACTGTCGACTTTGATACGGCAGCCATCGGAGGGCCATCGGCCGGGCTCTCGTTCGCCTTAGCGCTGATTGACAATCTGACGGAGGGCGAGATGACACCACCGCAAGGTGTCGCTGTCACTGGGACAATTCAAGAAGACGGGACAGTTGGCCCGATTGGCGCTTTGGTGCAAAAATCGATTGCTGTGAAGAAATCCGGAGCCAAGATTTTCTTGGTACCGACGGATCAAGGAGTTGAGGAGATAGCGGCTGCTCAGGCGGCCGTGGGTTCGGCGGTGGAGATAGTGCCGGTGGCGACCTTATCTGAGGCACTTGCGGCGCTACTCAAACGTGGCGGTCAACCAGTCGTCGCACCCACCCGATGACCTCTGCACAGACACTGATTTCGTGTAAAAGACCTGATTGCCACCCTTTAACCCCTAATTTTTCGTATTCTCTGTGCAATGGCTATCTCATTTTCTCGTCCTGATCCCTCTTCGCCGACCGCTGTCGCTGGGGCAACCTTTCCTTCTTCGCGTCGCGGCTTTGACCAAAATGAGGTTCGTGACTTCTTGCGGATGGTTGCTGCTGAACTTTCTCGTCTGACGGAACGCACCATTTTTCTTGAGGGAGAATTGCTCAATGCCCAGCGTGTGGGGTCTGGAGCGCCCGTTGAACTGAATGAAGAGACCGTCGCTGCCCTGCTCGGTGAAGAAACCGCGCGCATTGTCCAGGCCGCTCGTGAGGCCGCCACAAAGATCAAGATTCGCTCCGAGGAGACAGCCACGCGTTTGGTGCGTGAAGCCACAGATGAAGCCACCCGCTTACGTGAGGACGCCGAACTTGAGAGTGCGCGTCGTCGCCAAGACGCTGCTTCTGACGCTGATACAGAGATTTTGACAGCAAAACAGCAGGGTCGTGACATGGTCAATGAAGCCCGCGCTTATCGCGAGCGAGTACTGGCTGATGTGGCACGTCGTCGTGAAATGGCGCGCGAGCAATTAGAAGACCTATTCCACGGACGCGAGCGTTTGATCCAAGCTTTTGATCGTGCGCGCTTGGCAAGTGAAGATGTGTTGCGCGATTTGGATGACGCTGGCGATGAGCCCAGCGAGTTTGTCAATTTGGCTCCAACCACCGGTCCAATTCCGGTCATTGTTCAAGCTGATCAAGTTGTGGCCCAAGAAGCAATCCGTTCGGCTATTTCATCAGCGCCAGCTTTCGCTCCGTACGACCAAGATGAAGACACCATTGTTGAGCAGACTGCCGCAGAAGTTGTTGTTGAGGCGATTGTGCATGACAAAAATCTTGCTGACGAAGTGGTTGTCCTTGAAGAAACCGTTGTGCAAGAGCCGATCTCTAACGTCGTTTCGTTATTCCCGCGTCATGAAACATCAATAGATAATGGTGATAGTGACAGCAGTGTGAGCGCACAAGAACCGGTTACTCATTTGCATGTTGCCCCCACTCCGAAGGCAGCCGATGTTGTAGCTGATGACATTTTCGCCAAACTGCGACGTTCGAGTGCTGATGTTGTGGCCAAAGAAGTAGCCACAACTGAGGCTAAGAAATCTCAACCTGCGAAGAAAAAGCAGATTGTTGTGACCACGACCGAGACAATTGTCGAGCGGGCAGCCAAAGTGGCTGCGGAAAATCCAGTTGAAGATGCCGTTGAAGTTTCAGAGACAATCACGACACCTTTTGAGGCCCGTGATGAGGTCTTAGTCCCGATCATCGTGGCCATGGGGCGCAAAATCAAGCGAGAACTTGCAGATGAGCAAAATGAAATTCTAGATATCTTGCGCGGCAAGCCTGTTGTCAAAACCTTGGATGCGATAGTGGGACCAAAGTCTGATCATTCGGCGCGGATCACGGCGGCTCTTGAATCCTCGGTGAAGTCCGCTGCCTTTGAAGGAGCGAAATCATTATCAAGTGGATCTGACAAGGAACTGCACAAGATCGTGGCTTCTCAGTCGGTCGCCATTGACGAGTTCATCATCTCAACGATTGTCACTCCGTTACGCGAACGCTTGAGTCGCAGTATTTCTCAGGCCGCTGGTGACAATGCAGAACTGACAGCGTTGGTGCGCGTCGTGTATCGAGAGTGGAAGAACAAGCATGTCGATGAGCATGTGGATGATATTGCTCAGACTGCCTATGGGCGCGGTGCGTTTGCTGCATTGGTTCCCGGAACGAAAGCCTGCTGGAAAGTTGATCCGACTGGGCCAGCCTGTGCTGACGCTGAAGATAACTCTCTAGCCGGTTTTGTCACAGTCGGTGAGGCGTTCCCCACAGGTCACACCCATGCACCCGCTCATGCTGGTTGCCGTTGTGCACTTGTTCCGCAACAGAACTAGTCTCATTGCGTGAGACCATCATCAGATTTGCCACGTAGCCCGCGTCGTCGCCCCAACAGCAATCGCCCTGCATGGGCCTCTAAGGGTCGTATCGCACTTTTTGTCGTAGCGGCTTTGATTTTGTTTTTGTTTTTATCAGCCCGCACTTTGGCGAACTTTTATGTTGACTTATTGTGGTTCCGCTCTGTTGATCACGCTTCCGTTTTTTGGACGGGGATCAAGGCCAAGGTGCTTCTCGGTGGAGTGTTCAGCGTTGGCTTTGCCATCGTTTCCTTCATCAGTCTCACCTTGGCAGAGCGTTTGTCCTCTAGCGAACTTCCCCTTGGTCCAGAACGTGAAGTAGTTGAACGTTTTCGTCTGATCGTTGGTAACCGCACGCGTCTTCTGAGAATTGTCATCTCGGCTCTTTTTGGATTAATTATTGGGCTTCCGGCAATAGCGCAGTGGCAAGACTGGTTGCTCTTTAGAAACTCGCAATCGTTTGGTATTGACGATCCGCAATTCGGTGTGGATATCGGTTTTTATGTTTTCAGACTTCCATTTTTGACTTTCGTTGTTGACTGGGCTTTTGCAGCTCTCGTTGCGGTGACTCTGATGACTGCGGTCATGCACTTCCTCAATGGTTCGATTCGACTTCAGACAACTAGCGAACGAATTGCTAGAGGTGCACGGATTCATTTGAGTGTTCTTTTCGCCATTCTGGCGGCGATTAAGGCAGCGGATTATTGGCTGCAGAGATTTGAACTGACAGTGTCGGGTCGCGGTGTGGTGCAAGGTGCGACTTACACCGATGTCAAGGCCCAGTTACCAGCGATCAACTTGATGATCATGGTCAGCCTGTTGGTGGCGGCATTGTTCTTGGCGGGGATTAAGTGGGGTGGTTGGCGTTTGCCGTTGCTCTCAATGGCACTGTGGGCGGTTGTGGCCATCGTTGCTGGTGCGATTTATCCAGCGGTCATCCAACGTTTCGTGGTCCAACCAAACGTCACGACCCGTGAACGGCCCTACATCGGACGAAACATTATTGCCACTCAGGTAGCGATGGGGATTGACAAAGTTGTCGTCGTTGATTTGCCGGCAGGAGAAGTGACTGATGCCGAAGTAGCGCAGGATCCGACGCCGTTGTCGGATACGCGACTATTGGATGTCTCTGAAATGAGAGATCGCTATTCGTTAGATCAGGGACTGTTTGCCTTCTACGCGATTAATGATTTGGATGTTGACCGCTACGACATTGCCGGGCGATC
>SHUW01000097.1 GCA_009694465.1 Ilumatobacteraceae bacterium | reverse complement strand
ACCGTTTCAAGTCACCTGTGCAACTCTGGAAGGGTTTCTAGTGGGCGCTGAGGGACTCGAACCCCCGACCTCCTCGGTGTAAGCGAGGAGCTCTAACCAACTGAGCTAAGCGCCCTTGCGGGACTGTAAATGCTACCGCCAGCAATCTCATTCAAACCAAATAGTGCGAGTATCCACGATGTACGCGACCCGCGCTACTACGGTTTTTCTTGTGGCAACCCGCCCTGGCGACTCTGAAAGCGAACTACTTCGTCAATACCTTGATGACATCGGGACATACCCGTTGCTCACGGCTGATGATGAGCGTCGCCTTGCAACTCTAATTTTGGCGTCTCGGATAGCGCAAGAACGCCTTGACTTTGACCCCGCACCCAAAGGTCGCGAACGCACCGAGTTGACGCGCACGGTACAGATTGGCGACGACGCACGGGGTGAGTTCATCCAATGCAACCTGCGTTTAGTGGTCAGTGTGGCACGACGCTATGAAGGCGCTGGACTCGGACTTCTGGATCTGGTTCAAGAGGGAAACCTCGGTTTAATGCGTGCCGTTGAAGGCTTTGACCATGAAAAAGGATTCAAGTTTTCGACCTATGCCACGTGGTGGATCCGCCAATCAATCGGACGCGCTTTGGCTGATTCCTCGCGCACGATTCGGGTCCCTTCACATGTGCGCGAGGTGTACTCGCTGATTGACCAGAGCACCGACAAACTCGCCGCCCAATTAGATCGCCAGCCCACCGTTGAAGAGATTGCCGAATTATCAGGTGTCAGCGTTGAACGTGTCGCTTTGGTGCATCAACACCGTCGCCCTGTCGTCTCGCTCTCAACGCCACTCGATTCTGACGGCGATTCCGAACTTGGCGATTTGATCGCCGATGAGGGAGCGATATCACCCTATGAATCGGCTGCCGCCGCCCTTGAGAGGCGAGCCTTAGTTGACCAGTTGCGGCGCCTTGAAGAACGCGAAGAACAGGTTCTGCGATCCCGCTTCGGTATTGACGATCACCCAATGACCCTGGCCGAGATCGGCGAGAAGATGGGTATTACCCGCGAGCGCGTTCGTCAGATTGAAGCGCGGGCTCTCGGCAAGTTGCGCCACCCGAGCGTGTCGCGTTTATGGCACGAAGGTCAGCGCGCCGCCGACGCAGTCTGAATCCGTTTCTATAAAGCTGACAAGTGTCGCGTCGCCAGTGCTTGAGGAAATATCCCTGTCGTCGCCGCCACCGGAGTTCGCCTCTGCGCTGCATCCATCACAATCAGTTCTCGACCTTGAGCATCTTCAATGCGAACTCCGACTTCTTGACACACCAAATATGCAGCGGCATAGTCCCACACCCCGTGAGCACTTGGACTCATGTCGATAAACGCATCCACTGTTGCGTCGGCGACGTAACACAGGTCAATTGCTGAGGCTCCGAAAGCGCGAAATTGACCCCACCCCGGATTCGGCGGAGGCGGTCCCGAAATCGCAACCATTGCCTGCGACCAATCACTGACGTCGCGGCGTACGAGGCGCACACCATCTCTGAAGGCTCCTTGACCTCTCACCGCCGACCAACGAGTATTTGTCGCTTGATCCACCACCAAGGCCACCAGCGCACCGTGAGCGTCTACAGCGCACAAAGATGTGGCGTAGTGCGGTACTGCTCGACTGGCATTGGTTGATCCATCAAGTGGGTCGATGATGACCACGACATCACGTTGAAGATTTTCCGCTCCACTCTCTTCAGAGATAATCCCCACCCCAGCCTGGCGAAGAATGTCTAAAGCGATCTGATCGGCCACCAAGTCGGCGTTGTATTGGCCGTCACGAAAACCCGACAATCCCCAATCCGTGATCCCCTGCAAACCAAGGCCCACTGCATCTGCCACCCGATTCAGCAACTCGAGTAATCGATCAGGCTCCACCCCATCGAGGGTAGTGTGCGGGACACCCTTTATCCTGAACCTCGTTGCAAAGGATGCGTTATGGCTTTTATTGATGTTGCAGGTTTCGTCTCGGATATGAAGAGTCACGCCGTTGAACACGGGTTCCACGTGCACGATGAACGTCATTTCGTGGAGACCTATTCGTTGCGTCAGATGTGGGAAGTGGACCTTCATCCCGAGGAAGCCTGCGACGGCCCGATTGACCTCCATCTCTCACTCGAAGTTGACCCGCGTGCGTTACTCGGTTTCGAAGATGAAATGGGCAAACTTGACGATCCAGATCAAGACCCACCCCTCGGTTTTGAGTTTCCCTTGCTCTTCACATGGACCCTGCCCCCACTCTCAAGTCGGCCCGACCTTCTCGTGCTGGCGACGGATCTTGCCGGAGTCGGTGGATCTGAACTTCCATTGGAGGTCTCGGCCATTGACTCAACTGTTTCGGTGATTGATGCCCCAGAGCATCGTTTGTCGATTGTGGCCAGATTGAGTGTGTCTCTCGCAGATATCTACATCAACGATGATTCTGCTTTTTGCAGCGTGCTGAAACATTGCAGCGATGTCAGTCTTTTCCTTCTGCAACTTGCGCCCACTTGGATCGTCGAATCCTGATTTCGCGGATGACACGTAGCCAGCACTCCACATGAAATACTGAGAGAATGAATGTTGCCGAACTAATTGACATCTTGAGTGATCTTGATCCAGAGTCCAGCGTTGAGATGGCTATCGTCGCCCCTGTCGGCAAAGGGTCAGACGAGATCACGGTGGATCAATACGAAGTTGAAGGAATCTTGCCACGTGACCCCGAAGACCACGATGGGGCGATGGTTGTCTGGCTCATTGGTGGCGAGCCCCAAGATGTCGAGGAATTCATTGACGCTATTGGTGGAGAAGAAGACCCCATGCACACCGCTCATCAGGCAGAGGTCATAGATTTGGGTCGCGCCGCCCAAGCACGCCGCACATAATCTCGGAGGCCCACATGGGATTTTCATATCGCAAACGAGTTCGTACTGGAAAACGTTCTTGGCTGAACATCTCCAAGCGTGGCATCAGCGGTAGCGGTCGCATGGGACCTTTCACGATCAACTCGCGGGGACGTACGAGTTTTCGCTTGGGCAGAGGTCTGAGCTATCGCGGCGGATGTGCCTCGGTGATGGTCTTCGCTGTGGGTGCAAGCGCTGCACTGACTGTGCTGATATCACGCGTATGAGCAGGCATGCCCGCCTCTGCCACACCCGTTTGCGAGACTAGGTCATGGCTTTTGGTCAATCCCCCGGTCCCCCAGCGTCGCATTCGCAATTAAAGCAACTCGCAGATTTACTGAGTGCTGCTGGCTACAGCGATTTTCGCGATGCCCGCGGTCCGATGCATTTCAATCAACGTCAGGCGGGCGGCAAATTCACCCGCCAAGAAGCTGAGGATTTCATCGCCCAACTTGAACAAGAAGCGGAAACTCAGCCCGATACGCCACCCGACGTCGTGGTCGCACGATCTATCAAACCCAAGGCTTCACCACAACGAATCACGACAACCGAAAAGACTGTGCGTGATTTGCCCGACTCGGTCCTAGCTGCCGAATTGCAAAGGCGAGGTTGGATTGTGGTCGAGCCCTAAAGGACTCAAACCTATTTAGAGCCGAGCTCTGATGGCCCATAGGTCGGCAAATACTGGCTGACCAAGAGTTGACAGCAGATAACCGACACCCGATGATCCGCCCGTACCAGGCTTGACGCCGATGGTTCGCTCAACCATTTTCACGTGACGATAACGCCACTCTTGTAGACCCTCATCAAGATCAACGAGGCGTTCACAAAGTTCTGCCGACGATACGTCATGGCGATAAATCTCCACCAGCACATTTTGCAGTTGTTCGTTGGGTTGCGTACTCACGAAATGATCCGCATTGAGTACCTCGTCAGGTACGCCATGACCTCTCCGAGCAAGATGCGAACAAAAAGCCGACCATAACGATGGTGTAGCCAGACGATCATCAAGACGTTGGCGCACGTTCTCTGTGTGAGCAACCTCAGATAAGACTTCTTCACGCTTGTAACCGAGGAGAAATTCAAGTTCCCGGAACTGTGCCGATTGAAAGCCACTTCCAGATTCAAGACGCTCGCGAAAACTCATAAACTCCAACGGAGTCATCGTTTCCAAAACATCCATCTGTGAGACCATGACCTTGAATATCGTCAGCACGCGCTTCAACGTTTTCGAGGCCGAGACCTGCTGGTCTTTCTGCAATAAAAAGATTGCATGATCCAACTCATGCAACACTTGCTTGAACCACAGTTCGTACACCTGATGGATAATGATGAATAAAGTTTCGTCGTGTTCTGGACCGTCAGACTTCGGCAGCTGCAGACTCAGCAACTCGTCGATCTTCAAATAAGTTGAATACGTCAGAGGTGCGCCAGAGTTTTCCGCTGACACCGAGCCGCTCACGAGGCGAACAACGGTGACGACAAGAGACAATCCGCAGTCGCCAAGTTGCTTGCCGTGGGAATGTCATAGACCACAGCGATCCGTAACAGGGCACGCACATCAGGATCATGTGGTTGGGGTTCCAGCGGATCCCAAAAGAAGATCAACATGTCGACGGCCTGTTCGCAGATCATCGCTCCCAGTTGTTGATCACCGCCAAGGGGACCACTTTTCAAGCAATGCACCTCAAGACCCACTTGCTCACTCAACATCTTGCCAGTCGTACCCGTGGCTACCAGCGAATGTCGACTGAGCCGATCCTTATTGGCATGCGCCCATTCAATCAGTGCATCCTTCTTGTGATCATGGGCGACTAAGGCAATCGTGTGCAAACTCATATACCACTCTGCCACACTGCGAAGTCACCTAACTGAGAACCCCAGAATTAACAAAACAAGAACACTTAAAATGCCCATTGACACCCTCGATGTCTAGATCTACCGTTCCGTTAGTCGCTATCGCGACCATAAAAGAGGAGACACAAATGTTAGTCACGCAACGCCAACTTCACATGACAGGTTCAACATCAGCAAATATTGCCCTCGCCGTTGAAGCAAGCGCCCTATTTCAGGAGATCACCGGAGCATCCTTGTCCGCTTGGATCGCAACCGCTGGCGTGGCACCTGGAACATTTGGTTTCACAACATGGGCCGCAGATTTCGAAACGATCTCCGCTCGAAATGGCCAAATGATGGCAAGTTCAAAATGGGCCGATCTCGAAATTAAGGCCTCAAAGTTGATCACAGCGTGGGGCGATGACCAAATCTTGCAGGCGATAGTTCTCCCACCCGTGCGAGGAGCAGACGCTCAACCTGGTGCGGTCATGACCCAGACAATT
>SHUW01000096.1 GCA_009694465.1 Ilumatobacteraceae bacterium | reverse complement strand
TGAGAAAGCCATGTTGTGGATCTTGCGCGGTGGTCTATTGACCATGGCGGTCCTGCACATCCATGCTGCGTACTCGTTGACTGTTCTGAACAAGCAAGCCCGCCCAGTGAAGTATCAAAGCGCACGCGATTATCAGGTCGCAAGTTTTGCCAGTCGCACGATGCGTTACACCGGCATCATTGTTTTGTTGTTCTTGATTTGGCATCTTCTCGATCTCACCTTCGGCGCCGGTTCAGTGAACTCATATGTCGGGACAAAAGATGCTGAAGGTCTCAAAGATGTGTACGGCGCAGTTGCTTTCAGCCTGAACAGAGTTCCCGTCGCAATTTTTTATGTGTTAGCCAATATCGCACTTGGTACTCACTTGTTCCACGGAGTTTGGAGCTTGTTCCAATCGCTTGGTTGGAACAATCCACGTTTTAATAAATGGCGTCGCGCTGTTGCTACCTCATTTGCCACGATCATCGTCGTTGGCAACGTTTCGTTCCCTATTGCCGTCCTCGCTGGCGTTGTCGGCTAACGGGTACTTGTTCGGAATTACTAGGAGATACTCACATGACAATCACATTCAATTCCAAAATTCCTGCTGGAGCCATTGGTGACAAATGGGCAACTTACAAAGAAGATGCCAAGTTAGTTGCGCCTGGTAACAAGCGAAAGTTCAAAGTCATAGTTGTCGGCACAGGCCTTGCTGGTGCATCAGCGGCAGCCACGATGGCCGAACTCGGTTATCAGGTCGACGTCTTTACATTTCATGATTCGCCGCGCCGTGCACACAGCATTGCCGCTCAGGGTGGAATCAATGCCGCTAAGAATTATCAGGGTGATGGCGACAGTGTGCACCGTTTGTTCTACGACACAATTAAGGGTGGCGATTTTCGTTCTCGCGAAAGTAATGTTCATCGACTCGCTGAAGTGTCTGTCAACATCATTGATCAGATGGTCGCCCAAGGGGTTCCTTTTGCTCGTGAATACGGCGGCTTGTTGGATAATCGCTCTTTCGGTGGAGCGCAGGTCAGTCGTACTTTTTATGCTCGCGGTCAGACAGGCCAGCAGTTGTTGTTGGGTGCTTATCAGCAACTGGCGCGCCAGATTGGTCTTGGAAATGTGCGGATGTTTAACCGCACTGAACTCGTCGATGTTGTGACGGTTGATGATCGCTGTGCGGGAATCGTCACCCGTGACTTAGTGAACGGCGAAGTAGTTTCGCACGCGGCTCACGCAGTCGTGATGGCCACGGGCGGATATGGAAACGTCTTCTACCTGTCGACAAATGCAATGGCTTGTAACGTGACGGCTGCATGGCGAGCCCATCGCAAAGGTGCAGCATTCGCTAATCCTTGTTATACACAGATTCACCCGACCTGCATTCCACAGAGTGATCCAACCCAATCCAAGTTGACGCTGATGTCAGAATCGTTGCGTAATGACGGACGAGTTTGGGTTCCGACGAATGCTGACGAGTCTCGTTCTGCTGATCAAGTGCCTGAAGCCGAACGCGATTACATTCTTGAGCGTTTGTATCCGAGTTACGGAAACTTGGCTCCACGTGACGTCTCCTCGCGGGCCGCTAAGCGCGCTGTTGATGCTGGTCTCGGTGTGGGTCCACTGAAGAATGGTGTATACCTCGATTTTAGTGACGCAGTTAATCGTCTCGGCAAAGACGTTGTTGAAGAGCGTTATGGAAACTTATTTCAGATGTATGAGCGCATCGCTGGCGAGAATCCCTACGACGTGCCAATGCGTATCTATCCCGCCACTCATTACACAATGGGTGGTTTGTGGGTGGACTATGAACTGATGACCAATATTCCTGGTCTCTATGCCGCTGGCGAGGCCAACTTCTCTGATCATGGAGCCAACCGCTTAGGTGCTTCGGCGTTGATGCAAGGTTTGGCTGATGGCTACTTCGTTTTGCCATACACCATTGGCAACTATCTGGCGCCGATGTTGAATAAGCCGATTCCCGGAACAGATCACCCTGCTTTCAAAGAAGCAGAGTTGGCTGCCGCCGCTCGTTATCAGGGTTATGTTGATATCAAGGGCTCGCGATCACCTGATTACTTCCATCGTGAAGTGGGGCGCATCATTTGGGATTACTGCGGCATGGAGCGCACCCAACAAGGTCTTGAAAAAGCATTGTCAGAACTCCCTGCCCTGTACGAGGAATTCCAGAAAGACCTGCGCGTCACGGGTGATGCTGAAAGCATGAATCAGACCTTAGAAAAAGCTGGCCGAGTAGATGATTTCTTCCAGTTAGGCATGTTGATGTGCCGTGACGCCCTTGAACGTGAAGAGAGTTGTGGCGGTCACTTCCGCGCCGAGTACCAAACCGATGAGGGTGAAGCATTGCGCGACGACGAAAAGTTCGCTCACGTTGCTGCCTGGGAATGGACAGGCGATCCGACGAAGTCAATTCGTCACTCTGAAGAACTCAATTTTGAAGCAATTCACCTAGCGACACGGAGTTACAAGTGAGCAACCACTTAAAGAATCTTAAACTGAAGATTTGGCGTCAGTCAGGACCAACAGACTCTGGTCATTTCGAAAACTATGTGATGGACGAGATCAGTGATGAGGCATCTTTCCTAGAAATGCTGGATGTTTTGAATGAAGGTCTCATTGGCGAAAACAAACTCCCAGTGGTCTTCGACCATGACTGCCGCGAAGGTATTTGTGGAACCTGCTCTTTAATGATCAATGGTCAGGCGCATGGGCCCGAGCGAAGTACGGCAACTTGTCAGTTGCATATGCGCAAGTTCAAGAGCGGGGATGAGATTGTCATTGAACCATGGCGGGCCTCAGCCTTCCCGATCATCAAGGACTTAATGGTTGATCGTTCGGCTTTTGACCGGATTATTGAATCGGGTGGATTTATCACTGCTCCAACTGGTGGTGCGCCGGATGCGAACTTGATTCCGATTCCTAAAACTGTGGCTGATGCAGCCATGGATGCCTCTCAATGCATCGGCTGTGGTGCCTGTGTTGCGGCTTGTCCGAATGGAGCAGCAAACTTATTTACTGGTGCCAAGATTGCGCACTTGAACTTGTTGCCTCAAGGTCAAGCAGAACGTTTCAAGCGCACTGAGGCGATGGTGGAAACGATGGACGAGTATTTCGGATCATGTACCAATCATGGTGAGTGCGAAGCAGCATGTCCGAAAGAAATTTCAATTGATGTCATTGCGTTGATGAATAAGGACTATCGCAAGTCCAAATTGAAGAATCGTAAAGAAATCTCTCGAACCTAAAACTAGGGAGCGAAAGTTCTCCGTATGCGGGGGTTGTTTGGCTCAAGACTTAGGTTCGTGCAACGACTTCGCTGTGATAACGATTTGTCGCCACTACCTCGCCACATTCCAGAGTCAGGTCAAGGACAAGTGGACCCTCCGCAAAAGATGCGCTGATTGTGATGTGGCCGACCAACGAGCAATCATCACCGGCGATATCGCCCTCCCATCGCCAGACTTGCGGGACTCCAGCCACTTCAAGTGTTGCGCTAACAATGGCATCTTTTAGATCTTCACGAAGATCACTGACTGCGTGAATAGCAATTCGTATTTCCTCGCCTGGATGCATTGCTATGGGAAGCCGATCTGCAGTGATAATGACTTGGCGGCAGGCCTCAGCGAGAGTCGTATAAGCGAGTTTGGGTACTCGCCGATGATCAAGCACGCTCCACGAAACCATGGGCATTGCATCGTTCAAAAGGAACATGCAGAATCCCCCCGTCGGTCGATATTTCAGGCGACGCAAAGTTTCAATGTGATATTTGATGACATCAGATTGATAGATCTGAGTGGCTAGACGCCATTCATCAAATGATGCGAAAGCCCTCGGAGGTACATGCTGTTCGATAATGCTGTACTGCAGACCATGCTCTAACTCTAAATGTTCCCAATCAAGGTCTGGCCAAAGTGCCGTGTCAATGAAGTCCGCCGATTCAGGAATCGCTTGCGCACCAAACTCGCTGACAAAACGCACCAAACTCGGCAACTTTGCTGCCAGACCGGGCAAGTCTCTTTCGTTGCCGTGATACCAACCGAAATAGAAATGTGTATCGGCGCCATCGAGCAATGGGAGGTGGGGGAGAACCCCACTATGGGCGATGACTGGACGCGTCACATCTGCTTTTTCAAAAGCCCGCTTAATCCACCGATCCAACACACTTTTATTCCAGGAGGGAAGTTGATGACCAGCAATGAAAGGTAAGGCGAATTTTTTCAAGTCAAATGGTTGCCCCTGACCAAGATCCCATCTGAATGGCTCATTATGTGCGCACCAGACGATGATTGATGGATGGTGACCGAGAAGATTGACGGCTTCTTCAGCCTGACGAACTGCTTGTTTACGAATCTGTCGGGCATAACCCCATTGCAACGGGAAGTCCTGCCATACCAGTATTCCTAATTCATCGGCAGCGTCGTATAACTCGGGCCGTGAGATATGCCCATGGATGCGTATCAAGTCAAGGCCGGCATCGCGCGCTAATTCAACGTCGCGACGGAGTTCCTCGGTTGTTGCTTGACCAAGCATGGCTTGGGTCGGAGCCATATTCGCGCCTTTGAGAAATAAGCGCTCTCCATTGACCGAATAAATCCAATCATGAACCGCAACTTCGCGCAGTCCAGTGCGTCGAGTAGCGCTATGGCTGATTTGTCCATCGCAGATCACTTCAATCCGAATGTCAGTGAGATTCTGCGGGCCTAATGACCACGGCCACCACAAAGCTGGATCATCAATGTCGATATCCCAGTCAAGAGTGTTGAGACCCGATGCCACAGACTTTTCTTGCTCATCAACGACCTGGTCATCAACAAAAGTAATGATGCGAATCGGAGCCTCACCGTTGCTGTCAAGGCGCGCCGTGAGCCGAAGATTGGCACGAGCCTCGCTGGCGTCGCGACATAAAACTCGCAGGGCATCAATGCGTACGGGGCCAGTGCGCTCAATTCGCACCCCGCGCCAAATACCGCCAGGATTAAAATTGGGATTGATGCAATCCCAATGTTGAAAGATGCCAGTGATATTGCGTTTGGCTTTTTTATCGCGCTGTGGTGCACAGGTGGCGCCGATTGCCAAGACATGTTCAGTATCAAGGTCGGCTAGTGCGGTGACGTCATATGCGTGGGGAACAAAATAACCCTCTGGATCACCGAGGTAGGCCCCATCAAGCCACACATCGCCTTGATAGAACAGTCCATCAAGCACGACAAAGTTGCGCTCACCATCTTCTGGCTTTTTTAACTCAAAATCCTTGC
>SHUW01000010.1 GCA_009694465.1 Ilumatobacteraceae bacterium | reverse complement strand
CCAAAAAGCACCAAAGTTGGCGTACTCGCGTTATGCCCCATCATTGTTGGTTCACTGCTTTTGGACGGATGAAAGACAGTTTCATATCCACCAAAAGAAGCACGCAACACTGTGGCATCGGCAAAGGGCTCGCAATGAAAGTCGATAGCTGATTGATCAAAAGTTCCGGGATGAGCCCAAAAACGACTCCCGTAAAAAGTAGCGATATAGCGACGACGTTCATCAGGGGTGGACAGTTCACTTGCCAGAGCATCGGCATCAATTCCTTGGCGCAAAAAATAGTCGGCTGCTTCACGCGGTGCACGTGTGCCATCAATGCCAGCCATGCGCTCTTTATCAAAAGGCAAAGGTGAGTTGAATAGCACCATACGATCAACGAAATCTGGATAACGCAATGCCATGTCTTGAATAACGGGACCACCTAGATCGCCACCCAAAACGACAACCTTGTCATAACCCAATTGATCGTGCACGAGCGAGTACATGTCCTTGGAATGCGATGACGTGTCATAGAAACCGTCAGTCGGCTGACCACTATCACCAAAGCCACGCAGGTCGGGCACGATGACATCAAATCCTGCAGCCGCAAATGGGGCTATGACTTTCCAGAAAATCCTTTTACTTTCAGGCCATCCATGTACACAGAGCAGTGCCACACCAGAACCTCGCTCAGCTTTTTCATAGACAAAAGCCTGATCAAAACCACGTAACGAGGATCGATGAACATGAAATCTGCGGGCATCTACATCGTCGTGCATGTCCATACCGTACCCATCATATTTCAGACGATAGGTATTGAAGGCATCACCACGCTCTAGCGTAAAGAGTTATGGATGCCCAAGAGTTCCGTGCCAATGGTCAAGCGATCATCGAGTTGATTGCCCAATACCTAGAAACAATCGAAGAACGCCCAGTGACGGCCGATGTGCAACCGGGCGATGTGCGTCATCAGTTACCTGCCCATCCCCCAACTGCGCCCGAATCTTTCGAATCTGTGCTCGCTGATGTCAACAACATCATCATTCCTGGGCTCACCCACTGGCAGCACCCAAACTTCTTTGCTTTTTTTCCAGGTAACTCGTCCTATCCGTCAATACTCGCCGATCTCTTAACTGCTGGTCTCGGAGTTCAAGGTATGAGTTGGCTCTCATCACCAGCATGTACCGAAGTTGAAACCTTGATGCTTGATTGGATGCAAGAACTACTTGGTCTGCCCGAGAGTTTTCGCAGCACGACAGCAAGCGGCGGTGGAGTCATCCAAGGTTCGGCAAGTGAAGCAACTCTGTCTTCAATTCTTGCTGCTCGTTGGCGGGTCACTGAGGGTCACGTGAACAAAGACGGGGACACAACAAGGCTTGTCGCTTACTGCACATCACAATCGCACAGCAGTATCGAAAAAGGTTTGCGCATCGCTGGTATTGGGACGCAGAACATTCGCATCGTTGAACATGACGCCTCGTTTGCCATGGTCGCCGATGCACTTGAGGCACAGATCCTCGCCGATCAGGCGCTCGGCTTGATCCCGTTCTGGGTGTGCAGTACTCACGGCACAACATCATCAGGTGCATTCGACCCAACATCTGCAATCGGAGCAATTACCCAGCGCCATAATCTGTGGCTCCATGTAGACGCCGCGATGCACGGCATCGCTGCGCTCGCCGAAGAACATCGCTGGGTCAATGATGGTCTTGAATTCGCCGATAGTTATTGCACCAATCCCCATAAATGGATGGGGGTCAACTTCGACTGCGATTTATTTTGGACACAGGACCGAGCCTCATTACTTGGCGCACTCAGTATCTTGCCCGAGTACTTGCGCTCTGCTGCCGCCGAAACTGGAGCGGCGATCGACTATCGCGATTGGCAGATTCCCCTCGGGCGGCGATTTCGTTCCCTCAAATTATGGTTTGCAATCCGCTGCGATGGCACCGCCGTTTTCCAGGAAATCATCCGTCGCCACATCCAGATCACACAAGAGTTGGCGGACCTTGTCGCCCAGGACCATCGTTTCGAAATCATGGCTCCCCACCCTCTCAATTTGTTGTGTATTCGCCTTCGCGGTGCATCTCCGCAAGATGGTGATGCACGTACAGATGCCCTGATAGAAGCCGCAAATGCCACTCGTTCGGTATTTTTTACACGAACAGTCCTTGAAGAGCGCAGTGTCTTGCGTTTTTCAATCGGTGGACGTACCACCCATGCCCAACATGCGATGTCGGCTTGGGGTTTGTTGAGAAGTTTGGCCTAGGCTTTTAAGACAATTGAACAAACACCCCGTGCGGGGTTTGGGTGTAAGTCCCAACCGGCGGTTAAAGCCCGCGAACCTTTGGAAGAGGAAACTCCTTCATCGGCCGATCTGGTGTGAACCCAGAGCCGACGGTCAAAGTCCGGATGGGAGCACGGGTATATAACGGTCTTGGCTGTGCCATGGGCGCTCTCCTGAGGGTGCCTGTTGCGCGCTGGGTGCTGTGTGTACCGCGCTGTCATTGATCCCCGCAAGAGGTCATAACTCCAAAGATGACAGCCCACATGACCAGCACCGCATATATGGACAGAGCAATCGAACTTGCCGCTGCGGCGCGTCTGCACACATCGCCCAATCCATGGGTGGGTTGCGTACTCGTGACCTCTGATGGCCAAGTTTTTGAAGGTGCCACCGAGCCACCCGGCTCGCGCCATGCTGAGATCGTTGCCCTCGATGCTGCTCACGCATCTGGTGCAGATACCCGCGGTGCCACCGTGTACACCACGCTTGAGCCCTGCAGTCATCAAGGGCGAACGGGAGCGTGTACCAAAGCACTCATTGCCGCTGGCGTGACGCATATCGTCAGCGCAATCGCCGATCCTGACCCGCGTGTCTCTGGTCAAGGTTTTACTACCCTGCGAGCAGCGAATATTGATGTGCAAGTTGGATCGTGCGCTGAGCAGGTGCGCGAACAACTACATGCTTACATCCATCACCGCACGATGGGCCGTCCATTTGTTGTGCTGAAGTTGGCCATGACTCTCGATGGACGAACGGCGGCCGCTGATGGTTCAAGCCAATGGATTACTGGAGAACAAGCGCGAATTGAGGCACATCGCCTGCGCGCTGAGAGTGACGTCATCATCGTTGGAGCCCAAACAGTGCGCTCCGATGATCCATCGCTGACCACTCGCCTTGTTGCTGGCCCTTCACCGCGTCGCATCGTTTTGGGTTCGGCTCCAGTAGATGCCAAAGTCCAGCCATGCACGGAGTGGACGGCGGGCTTGCCAGAACTCCTTGATCTGCTAGGCCAAGAAAATGTATTACAGGTGATGGTTGAAGGTGGAGCCAGCGTGGCTGCTTCTTTTCATCGAGAGAACCTCGTTGACCGTTATGTACTGTATGTTGCCCCAGCATTTATGGGAGGCGACGATGGTGTTCCACTTTTTCGCGGTGCTGGAGCAGCAACCATGCAAGAACTTTGGCGCGCCAATATTGTCAGCACCCGCCTACTCGGCGAGGACATTGAAATCGTGATTGATAAAAACCCCCAAAAATATAAGGAGACAGTATGAGTGATGACTTTAAGTTCGCAGCAATTGACGATGTCATAGCAGCAATTGGTCGCGGTGAAATGATTGTCATGGTTGATGATGAAGATCGCGAGAATGAAGGGGACCTGATCATGGCCGCCCAATTCGCGACACCAGAAAAAATCGCTTTTATTGTCCGCCACTCATCAGGTGTCGTTGTTGCCCCATTGAGTGGCGAACGCTGCGATGAGTTGAGGCTTCCACTCATGGTCGAGCACAATACAGAGAGCCATCGCACAGCTTTCACAGTTTCCGTGGACATGATTGAAGGAACCACTACTGGTATTTCAGCATCGGATCGCTCCGCCACACTCTGCGCCTTGGCCGATCCATCAGCAACCTTCGCTTCCTTCGCTCGACCAGGTCATATCTTCCCGCTGCGAGCACGCGAAGGTGGCGTTCTCAAGCGCGCCGGACACACCGAAGCTGCTGTTGACCTGGCACGCATGGCTGGTCTCCAACCAGCGGGAATCATTTGTGAAATCACCAACGAGGATGGCTCAATGTCGCGCCTGCCGCAACTCATTGAGTTTTGTCGAGAACACAACTTGTTGTTGTCGAGTATCGCCGAACTCATCAAGTACCGCCGACACAACGAGAAGTTGGTGACCCGCATGGGTCAAGCCCAGGTTCCCACCGATTGGGGAAACTTCACATGTACTGCCTTTCGTAGCGATATTGATGACACCGAACATTTGGCTTTTTCTATGGGTGATATTCAGGATGGAAGTCCCATTCTTGTTCGTGTTCATAGTGAATGTCTCACGGGCGATGTATTTGCCAGCCGACGTTGTGATTGTGGCCCTCAACTGCAGTCCGCGATGGCGCTGATTGCAAGGGAAGGTCGCGGCATCGTGGTTTATCTTCGTGGTCACGAAGGTCGTGGGATTGGTATCGCCCATAAAATTCGTGCGTACTCGCTGCAAGACGGTGGTCTCGACACAGTGGATGCAAATACTGAATTAGGTTTACCGATTGATAGTCGGGAATACGGTGTTGGCGCTCAAATCCTCGCAGATTTGGGTGCTCACAAACTCCGCCTGATCACCAATAACCCAGCGAAATATGGTGGAATTGAGGGTTATGGTCTTGAAGTTGTCGAGCGTGTCGCACTCAACCCAATACCAACAGAGGAAAATCTTAAGTATCTCCAGACCAAGCGCGATCGCATGGGTCATCTACTCGATCTACCAGAAACTATTTCTTCAACATCGCAAGGAGTTCAGCCATGACAAGAATTCACAGTAGCCAGACAATGCCAGACTCATTCGATGGGTCGGAATTGAGTATCGGCATCGTGTGTGCCCGCTTCAACGACCATATTGTCAATGAACTTCTCGCTGGCGCCTTGCGTGGGCTGAAGCGTTGCAGCGTCCCAACCTCAAACATCGAAATTATTTGGGTTCCCGGCGCATTTGAAGTTCCTTTGGCAGCAATCAGTCTTGCCGCCTCCGGAAATTTTGATGCGATTGTGACTCTCGGTGCCGTCATTCGTGGGGACACATCGCATTTCGAATTTGTAGCAGGGGAATGTGCCCGTGGAATCCAGAATGCCCAACTTGATACTGGAATCCCAGTGATGTTTGGTGTCTTAACTGTTGAGAACAATCAACAAGCTATTGACCGCTCTGGGCCAGGAGTCGACAATAAGGGTGATGAGGCCGCGGTTGGCGCCGTCGAAATGGGTCTCTTGATCAACCAGATTGTCGCCACCTACCCAACGCTTGACTGAGTCAAACACTTCGCCGTACATCGACTCTGCCGCTCCACATTGGTGCTAGCAGTGCCGCAGAAGTGGCAAAAAACATAGGAGGGTGACATGGGCCTCGGCCTCAGTCTCCTCGTAGCGGTGACGAGTTTCCTCGCCGCCCCATCGCTTGATCCCGATTCCGGGAGGGATTCACAATATTTGGAGACTTTGGTCTTCAACACTTCGTTACCCGCATTCATTGAGACCTTGCATAGCAAATCAGCAGTGCTTGGATGGTTTGACCAAACAAGTGACCTCTGCTCGGCCCCGATCATTGGCAATACTGGGCGAAGTTTTGATTTCACTCAGGCCTGCGAACGACATGACTTTGCCTACCGTAATTACAAACTCATGGACAAGAAATATTCGTGTTTCGCTCGTCTCCTTAAACACTTTTGCGGGCCAACGGCAGAACATTATGCACGGTGGTGGAACAGTACCAACAGATTGCGGATTGACGAACGCTTTCGTTCCGACATGTTTGCTCACTGTGGCACACGTTCAATATGGGATCGCCCGACCTGTCGTGCTTGGGCGCACGTTTTTTATCGCACAGTTCGTCTCTTTAGCGGAGTATCGCACTAGTTCATTGTCAGGGCAATATTCGAGAAAACTTAATGGACATTACTTCCGAAAGAAATTCACGTGCTTTTCCCCACTCGCGTTCAACCTCAGTGAAACCTGCTCGTTCAATGGTTTTGCACGAAGCAATATTATCTTGAGCGACGTAAGCGACCAGTGACCGAATGTTGTCGTCAAGTTTGATTGTGGCGATCAGTAATCTGATGCCCGAGGCTGCCGCGCCCATGCCCCGACCCCAAGGTGCCACCCAATAACCAATGTCGGCCTCACCTGTCACCTGATCAATTTCGTGAATGCTCACTAAACCTAGAGGCGTCAACGTGTCGGGATCTTCGATCACCATGGTCACATACTCCGGCTCTTCTTCGACAAACCACTCCGCATCTTCAAGCGAATATGGTCGGGGCACCATCGTCCAACGTTGGATACTTTCATCCTGACAGGCCTCAAAAATCCATGCAATGTCCTCAAAATCCAACCTCCGCAACTGGAACATACTCATCGGATCATCTACCAATTCGGCAGTTCGAGAACTTCTACCCGATGTAGAACGCACAAAAGTTCATGCAAGATTCGCGCTGTAGCTCCCCACACGGTTTCATCATCAAGATGAAAGAAAAACATTGGGCGATTAGTTGATAACTCCACTGTTGAGAATGACCACCATTCCCAGGAGAAAGTATCACTACGTGCAAGTTCTACTAGCGGCACCCACACTGCTCGTTCAACTTCGGAATCACAAAGTGTCAGTTCAGGTTTATATTCAACTGAAGCCACAATCGGAACAATGTAACTGCGACTGACAAATGTTGATAGTGGACTCAATCGACCATGAACCGTGATCAGGGAAGAATCAATTCCGACCTCTTCGTGGGTTTCTCTGAGTGCAGCCTCAATAATACTTTCGCCTTCATCAACTCGCCCTCCGGGAAAACTCATCTCTCCACTGTGATTGTTGAGTGACGATGAACGGCGAGTGAGCAACACTTCAGCACCGTTAGGACCAGGCGCCAATAACGCCAACACTGAGGAGATCCGCTCATCAGGTCGCGGGGAGTAAGTCTCAGGATCTCCACGATCCGACAAAGTAAGGATCAGCGATTCAAGAGAGAAATCAACTGAGCGATTGTCCCACAGTGGCTTTCCTGCATCGTGGCGAGAGTGCGGAGCAGGAATACGTTGGGTGCCCCCTGCACGACGTATGGGACCTGTAGTCATGATGAATCAGGCGGCTGGAGTTGGCTTCCAGCCAGATTCTTGTAGTTCTTTCAGGATCTCTGCAAGTCCGGCCTTTTTCATATTGGTCATAGTTTTGCCAGGTGCTTCTTCTCCGCGCTCCCATTCATCCCATGCGCTTAAGATCTTGTTCAAGTCAGCTGCGGGACGTTCAAAGGTGGAGGACATAGCAAGAGTTTACGCCACCAGATGAGAAAGCCTCAGTCAAAGAGGTCTTGAGCTTTGGCGCGACCATCGCTCCAGCGCATATCAATTGATGAGTTCTCAAATCGTTCGCGTCCAACTAGATGATGAATCTGGCGAACGATAGCCCGAACTTTCTTGTGCGTGAATTTTTCACAAAAGATAACATGCATTGGGGTTTCCATGGAGATGCTCGTCTGCGCAATGAGCAGTGAGAAAAGCGCCTCATGGTTCGTGACCGCTTCAAACAGTCTTGCCGTCCCATCAAAATCCACGATTTCGACTCGTCCACCCTTGAGTACCGTCGCCGCATACGAACCAGTACCGATGGCATCGGTCCAGATCACCACTCCAGCACCCTCACCCAACTGCACTCGTCGCGGTTTGGCCACACCTTTATCGGTGCCTTTATGTGGGGTTTTGAGGATCTTATTTTTCATAGGTACTTCTCACGTCTCTTTTAGTTGGCGAGTCTTATCCCGAATTTTACTTGCCAGGGTTCCTGCGCTTCGCCCCGCTATGCGACTGAACTCGTCGGCCTTGCCGTCGGGGGTTGCCGACATCTCCTGCTTAGTGCGCTGCACTTTAGGCGAATAGTTGGTTTGGGTGATGACGATGGCTAGCACTAAAACAATCAGCACTTGCACAAGGCGTGTGCCATGATCCAGGTTCGGTGCCGCGCAAGAAACGACGCCAATCGTCAAGACCGCGTAGTCGAGCATGCGATGGAGCCGACGATTCACCCAGCGAAATGCCCCAAAGGGCGCATCCACGACAGCCGTATTGATAATGATCAGTAGACCAACGATCACAGGCACGATTGGTTCGCTGCTTTGCAGACCGGTCGCCAGCAGTGCTCCACCCACGATGTACTCGGCCAATTGGTGCAACCAAAACGGACGCTTTGTTACAGGAGGCATAAGGACAGACTAGTTGGCGGATTCGTGGGATATCAGAAGAGTCATTCAGGTCCCAATGATGCCGAAGCGTGAATTGCAAAGGCCGGTGGATTTCTCCACCGGCCTTTCACATTTCATTGCGTTGCAGTAGTCGTAGTGCGACCCTCAGGTCACATCATTCCGCCCATGCCACCCATACCGCCAGGCATTCCGCCACCCATGCCACCGGCGCCACCCTTTTCAGGCTTGTCGACGACGAGACATTCAGTGGTCAGAACCAACGCTGCAATGGAACCAGCGTTCTGCAAGGCAGCACGCGTGACCTTTGCTGGGTCAATGATGCCAGCCTTGACAAGGTCAACATATTCACCAGTCGCGGCATTGAGTCCGATGGAACCCGTCTCCGCTTCAACTCGCTGCACCACAAGGGCGCCTTCCATGCCGGCATTGTCGGCGATATTGCGAGCTGGAGCATCAAGGGCTTCCCACACGGTGCGAGCACCAGTGGCCTCATCGCCAGTCAACGAATCGACGACAGCTTTGACCGCAGCGCGGGCACGCAATAATGCGGTTCCGCCACCTGGCACAACGCCCTCTTCGATCGCTGCCCGAGTTGCCGAAATGGCGTCTTCGATGCGGTGCTTCTTTTCCTTGAGCTCGACTTCGGTGGCTGCGCCAACCTTGATCAAGGCCACGCCGCCAGCCAACTTGGCCAAACGCTCTTGCAGTTTTTCACGATCCCAGTCGGAATCTGTGTTTTCGATTTCGGCTTTGATCTGATTGATGCGACCTTCAACGTCGGACTTTTCTCCAGCACCATCAACAATGGTGGTTTCGTCTTTCGTCACGATGACGCGCTTGGCACGACCGAGAAGATCAAGAGTGATGTTCTCCAACTTCAAGCCGATTTCTTCGCTAATGACCTGGCCACCAGTGAGTACGGCCATGTCTTGCAACATTGCCTTACGGCGATCGCCAAAACCAGGAGCCTTGACTGCGACCGAGGTAAATGTGCCACGAATCTTGTTCACCACGAGAGTGGCCAATGCTTCGCCCTCAATATCTTCAGCGATGATGACCAGCGACTTGCCCGTCTTCATTACTGCTTCGAGTGCTGGCAAAAGCGCCTGAACTGTGGAGATCTTCGAGCCATACAACAAGATGTAAGCATCTTCGATGACTGCCTCTTGACGCTCAGCATCGGTCACGAAGTAAGGCGACAAGTAACCCTTGTCGAACAACATGCCCTCAGTGAAGTCAAGTTCAATACCGAAAGTGTTGCTCTCTTCAACGGTTACAACGCCGTCTTTACCGACCTTGTCAATGGCATCAGCGATGACATTGCCGATAGCCGAGTCAGCAGCCGAGATGGTTGCAACGCTGGCGATCTGAGCCTTGTCTTCAACCTTCTGCGACAACTGCTTGATGCTTTCAACAGCAGCTGCAATCGCCTTTTCGATACCTTTTTTGAGACCCATTGGGTTTGCGCCAGCGGTGACGTTACGTAGACCGAAGTGCACCATCGCCTGTGCGAGCACAGTTGCGGTGGTGGTGCCGTCGCCGGCCACATCGTTGGTCTTCGTAGCAACTTCCTTCACCAACTGAGCACCCATGTTTTCAAATGGGTCTTCCAGTTCAATCTCTTTAGCGATGGACACACCGTCGTTCGTGATGGTGGGTGCACCGAATTTCTTATCAAGCACAACGTTGCGACCTTTTGGTCCGAGAGTTACTCGAACGGCATCGGCCAACTTGTTGACGCCTGCTTCGAGGGCGCGACGCGCTTCCTCGTCAAATTTCAGCAGTTTCGACATGTGTTACAACCTCACTTGCCGACGATGGCAAGAACGTCACGGCTCGTGAGGATCAAAAGATCTGAGCTCTCAACAGTGACTTCGGTGCCGCCGTACTTGGAGTACAACACAGTGTCGCCTACTTTGATGTCGAGTGGGTGGTGCTTTCCAGCATCGTCACTCCAGCGACCGGGTCCAACTGCGAGGACGACGCCTTGCTGTGGCTTTTCTTTGGCGGTATCGGGGATGATGAATCCGGAAGCAGTGCGCTCCTCGGCTTCATTGGGCCGTACCACGATGCGATCATCGAGGGGCTTCAGGTTCATGATTCAAGCCTCCGTGGCTAGATAGTTGGGTTGATAGTTAGTAGCAAGGGCGAGTTAGCACTCACACCTGCCGAGTGCCAATGCTATGGGGATGCCTGCGCCTTAGCAACCGCCCAAGCCCCCAACAGGCCCGAAAAGTTGGTCTGCTCGCCCCTAGCCCAACCTCTGCCCCAAACCTGCACAAATTTCCTGCAGACGCTCAATCGGAAGGCCAATAATGGCATCTAAGGACCCGTCAAAATGGTCAACAAAGAGAGCCCCACCCCCCTGAATCGCATAAGCCCCAGCCTTATCACTGGGCTCACCAGTTGCCACATAGTCGGCGATCTGGCTTTCAGTCAGAGTTCTAAACCACACTCGTGTGGTCACCACCTCGACATGGCCCTGCCACTCAACTCCGCGACATCCTGGCCCCGCCACCGCTACGGCAAGACCCGTATGAACCCTATGTTCGCGACCACTCAATGATCTCAGCATCGCCACCGCCTGATCATTGTCATCGGGTTTACCCAAGATCGCTTCGTCAATCTCAACTGTGGTGTCAGCGGCAATCACAATCGTGCCAACCCCCACTGCCCCGACGGACCGCATCACAGCATCGAGTTTTGTTGCCGCTAATCGGCGCACATATTCCTGCGCAATTTCCCCGAGTAGTACCGATTCATCGATATCAGGTGCCAACACCCGCGGTTCAATGCCGACCGCACGCAATAACTCAAGACGACGCGGAGAGCCAGATCCAAGGATGATGCCCACTAGAGAAAGAATCCGTTCATCCGCCGGAGACCGCCATCACGTCGTTGTCATCGGGTACCACCATGTCATTCAAACAACCGCGATATCCATCGGGCAGAGACACCCGAATCGGACCACTCGTCTTGCCACGACGCAAATATTCCCCGCCTTCAACAACGGTTAAATGACTTCCGTGAATGGAGACCATCTCGTCGAGTAAATCGTCGATAGCAAGGATTGAGTCAGCCGTCGCGAGGCGATGACGAATCTCGCCGCCGACAGGGAAACCTGTGAGATACCACGACACGTGTTTACGAAAATCGCGCACACCGCGAGTTGAACCAACATCGTCGGCCCCGAAATGTTCGGCTAGCGAACGCACATGGCGCTTCATTACCTCGACAACAAAACCAAGATTTCGTGGAGGCAGAACCTCACCACCTGCGAATGCGGCGACAAGATCAGCGAACAACCATGGTCGACCAAGGCAACCACGACCGATGACAACGCCATCGCATCCCGTGGCTTCAATCATCCGCAGTGCATCACTGGCTGTCCAGATGTCTCCGTTACCCAAAACAGGAATTGATGTCACAGCCTGCTTCAGTTCTGCGATCGCATCCCAACGCGCAGTACCGCTGTAATGCTGTTCGGCAGTTCGCGCATGAAGAGCGATAGATGCAATACCTTCTTCTTCAGCAATCAGTCCGGTGTGCAGATAAGTGATCAGGTCTTCATCAATACCGATGCGAAACTTTGCCGTCACGGGGATGCCATATGGCGCTGCCGCCTTGACCGCACCGCGCATAATTGCGCGCAACAAATTTGGTTTGGCGGGTACTGCCGCCCCACCACCTTTGCGCGTCACCTTGGCGACTGGGCAACCAAAGTTCATATCAATATGATCCACGGCTCCGGCCTCACCGAGTTTTGTCACGGCCCGCGCCAACATCACTGGGTCGCTGCCATATAACTGCAAACTTCGCGGCGACTCGTCAGCAGCGAAAGTGACCATCCGTTCCGTCTTGGCGCTGCCGTGTACCAATGCTGTGGCCATCACCATCTCATTGACGTACATCAGGCCAGGGGCAAACTCGCGACACAGGGTCCTAAAAGGCGCATTCGTGACACCGGCCATGGGTGCCAAAACAATCGGCGATGAGAAGGCGAGATGACCAATTTTCAGGGGTTTCAAGGGAAGAGTCATTGAGTCAATTCTTTCCTCGTGCCCAAGTTGAATCAAGCAATGGCAAACGCAGATTTGGAAATGCTCCACTGTCGAGAGTTGTTGGTCCATCACTGCGCCAGCGATACCACGCCGCACTACCAATCATCGCCGCATTATCGGTGCACATCGCCCGACTTGGTAGCAACCCTCGGCGCCCTTCGCTCTCGCACATCTCCATGAAGCGTTCCCGCAACAAAGAGTTTGCCGCCACCCCTCCACCGAGAACTAAACCTTTTGCGCCAATGAGATCAGCAGCCTTACGTGATTTACTGACCAAGACATCCACGACGGCTTCTTGAAAGCAAGCTGCTACATCAGCGGTGTTGGCCGCTGGATTATTGCGCACATAGTTGATCACAGATGTTTTTAATCCGCTGAAACTGAAATCCAAGCCATCGTGCATCATCGCTCTGGGAAAACTAATCGCCCGTGGATCACCAGTGCGGGCGATGGCATCAATCGCCGGTCCACCTGGATATCCGAGTCCGAGAAAACGCGCTACTTTGTCAAAGGCTTCGCCAGCGGCGTCATCAATTGTGCGACCTAACAACTTATATTGACCATGACCGCGCATCTCAATGAGCATCGTGTGACCACCCGACACGAGTAGCACGACTAACGGCATCTCTAAGGTTGGGTCTTCTAATAAACCCGCATAGAGATGGGCCTCAAGGTGATTCACGCCAATGTACGGAACTTCCCACGTGAGAGCGAGGGCTTTGGCAGCTGAAACGCCAATCAACAATGCCCCAATCAAACCCGGGCCATGAGTTGCCGCTACCGCATTGATTCGTCTTTCATCAATGCCAGATTCACGAATAGCTTGAGCGATAACGGGATTCAGCAAATCTAAGTGCGCTCGACCAGCGATCTCTGGGACTACTCCGCCGTATTGCGCGTGAAGATCAATTTGGGTGCTCACGACACTGCTCAGAACATCGTTGCCACCCATCACAACGGCTGCAGCTGTTTCATCACAACTAGTTTCGATCGCCAAAATCACCGTTGATTCATCAACGACAAGATTCGCAAAGTTGCTCATTGCCCACCACCAAGTGTGTTTAAGCGCAGGCGATATTCGGCACTTTGAATATCATGTACCCACATCACAAGAGCATCTTCAGTATTTTCATAATAACGCTGCCGAATGCCTGCCGGAGCGAAACCAAAAATACGGTACAGGGCATGGGCAGATGTATTGCTCGCACGGACCTCAAGAGTGAGAGCCTGCGCACCCCGAGCGATCGCTTGCTCAATGAGATGAAACAATAA
The DNA here is from genome assembly GCA_009694465.1 of Ilumatobacteraceae bacterium. Lineage (GTDB taxonomy): Bacteria > Actinomycetota > Acidimicrobiia > Acidimicrobiales > Ilumatobacteraceae > Casp-actino8. The sequence continues at coordinate 15,750 of SHUW01000010.1, read as the reverse complement.
GTATTTACCGATACCTTCTCGTCGTCGCCGAGGATCAACAGCAATATTGCTGATGTGCGCTTCGTCCACCACAAACATCAAGCCGGCATAACCAACTAATTGATTTTTTTCTTTAGCCACAATGTAAAACCGCTCACCACGACGAACAAGATCAATTTCACTGGAGAAAACCCCCGAAGTCCACGGCTTGGGATAAACCTGCTCTTCAATCTTCAAAATGTCGCCGAGGTGGCGGCGGCGCATTGGTTCAATTGACAGACCGCGTGATTCCTGCGAACTTGACCTAAGAAAACGAGAAGCGATACTCATGCCACTCCTCCTGGACCCGAATGACGCGTCGACCAGTTGATCTCCGCATCGGGTTGACGTAAATACATCGCTTGGATTGCTGCAGGGTCCACCCAGTCTTCGCGCACGGCACGGGCATATGCCATCTGCACGAGTGCTGCGGAACTCGGAAATGCGAAAGATGACTCAGCGAATTCAACAGGATATCCATGCGTGATTTCATCTCGATAGCGCACAGCGCCATCGCCGACGCAAACCGTGTCTTGAGCCCGCTCTGATAATACGATCAACAACTCGTCAATTGTGCCAGTCGTAGGTTCCAAGACACGCGACATACCAGCCGACGTCTGACGATATAACGCATAAAAAACTTCACCTTTACGAGCATCAATCACTGAGGCAATAAGTTTCTCAGTGTGACGCACAGGGTGGGTTAACAAGTCGAGACTTGAAAGCGGAATGATCCCAATACCTAAAGCCTGCGCCATTACTTTGGCAGCAGCCAACCCCACACGCATCCCAGTAAATAATCCAGGCCCGACATCAACAGCGATCACTGAAATTTCAGCGAGTTTGATATCGGCTTGTTGACAAACAAATTCAATGGCTGGTGTCAACGTCTCCGCATGACGTCGTCCGCGAGTGACTTCAAACATTGCCAACACGCCCTCATGATTGCCAATGGCAACGCTCACACGTTCAGTTGCTGTCTCAATCCCAAGAATCAACATGACTTACATCCCCACTTGCCATGGAGCGACGGCACTCACTACACGTTCCCAACGAGGAGTCCACATCTGCCCGTTCGCAGTAAGCACAATCGTGCGCTGATCGTCCTGATCGGGCATTCGCGAAATAAACACTTCAAGATGCGTGCCGAGGATTTCGGCGGCCATGTCGCCCCACTCAACCAACATCACGCCAGATTCTTCAACCATTTCATGAAGGCCAAGATCGGCCACTTCACCCAGACGATCAAGTCGGTATAAATCTGCGTGATGCAAGATGATCCGGCCACTGTCGTAGGTGTGCACCAAGGTGAAAGTTGGACTTGTGATCGGCTCGGTAATTCCCAAAGCCTGACCGAAGCCTTGCGCGAAGGCGGTCTTCCCCGCTCCCATTTCGCCGGCTAGGACAATCACATCACCCGATCGAGACAACTGAGCTAACGCCGAGGCCACAGCGTGGGTCTCCACAAGCGAGTTGACTGACAACGAAATCATATGGATGAGCCTACCGAGCGCTCTTTATTCTAGGAATCCGCTGCCAAACCAGTTGCCGTAGGTGTCCCCCGTATTCTCTGATGCCCAATTCGGCTAGAAGGAACTTAAATCGACTATCAACTAAGGTTTCTCTATGAAGTTCATCTTCCAGTATCCAGACTTCCATGGCCTTGACGGCGACATGCTTGATGCAGGTTCAATTTCTGAATTGGCCATGTCGGCTGAAGCACATGGTTGGGACGGCTTCTCATTTACTGAACACCCCGCGCCAACAGCAAAGTGGCTGGAGACTGGCGGTCACCAAAGCCTTGACCCATTCGTTGCCTTGGGGCATGTCGCGGCGGTTACCAAGCGGCTGAAACTGCTGACATATCTCGCTGTGCTTCCCTATCGCAATCCTCTGTTACTGGCAAAATCTGCGGCGACAGTTGACAAGTTGTCGAATGGTCGCTTCATTCTTGGAGTCGGGGCCGGTTATCTCAAGGCCGAATATTTCGCCCTGGGTGTGGATTTTGAAGAACGCAATGTGCTCTTCGATGAAGCTCTCGATGTCCTGCCATTGCATTGGTCGGGTGAACCATTTAATTATCAAGGCACGCATTTCAGTTGCCGCGACACTATTGGTCGCCCTCGCCCCGTGCAACAACCCATTCCTATTTGGATCGGTGGTAATGCTTCCCTCACTCTTCGTCGTGTCGCCGAGCGCGCTCAAGGCTGGATGCCACTGATCGGACCAGAGGACATATTTTCCACTGTCCGTTCCCCGTCAATGACAACGGCTGATGATGTCATTAAACGCTTGCAGACACTTAAGCAGTTAGCCGGCGAACGATTCGCGTCACTGGACATCGTCTTGCCCTACACCGACTCATCCATCTTCAATACCGCACACGATGTTGAACGACATCGCGATACATTCGGACGCTTCAGCGAACTTGGCACCACATGGATGGTCGTGTCCGGACCAAGTGGACCGCATCCAATGTCTGCAGACTTCATTGGAGAGTTTGGCGAGACATACCTTGGTTCTTAAACAGCGATGTGTGCTGTCAGCACATTCAGCAATAGACACGCGCTAGGCGCGCTGAAAGTCCACTGACAATCTCATAACCAATGGTGTCCAACAACTCTCCCCAATCATTGGGGGTGATCGTTTCTTGACCTTGTGAGCCAAGCAATACCACCTCATCACCAACCGCAATTGATGAATTTCCGATGTCCACCATCAGTTGGTCCATCGTCACGCGACCCACAATAGGGAAACGTTGACCGGTGATCAAAACTTCGCCACCTACGCCAGATAAGCGGCGCGGCACCCCATCGGCATAACCAAGTGGCACGGTCGCAATGCGAGTTGCCTCTTGCACCTGGTAACGCTGTCCATAGGAGATTCCTTCGCCTGCCGAAACTTTTTTTATAAATGAAACTCGCGACTTTAAGGACAAGACTTGTCGCAAATGACTGCACATCGCGTCCATCGAAATCGCTGGGGCGATGCCATACATAGCAATGCCGACACGGACTAGATCGCGATACACATCAGTACGCCGCAGAGTTGCTGCTGAGTTGGCGATATGCACCCATCCAGTTTCAATTCCGGCTCGCTGTAAATTCCCGAGCACAGAATCGAATCTTGCAATCTGCGTATCAGTAAATGACGTGTCGCTGTCATCAGCGCTCGCTAAGTGTGTGTACACGCCGCCTAAGACCAACTCTGGGGCTCGAGCCAAAATGCGTCCCCCAAGTTCAACGGCATCGGCAGGTTTACAACCCACTCGATTCATGCCAGTGTCAACTTTGAGATGAACCTCCTGACCAATCACCCCGCGGATTCGTGCTTGGTGTTCCAAAGCATCGATATAGCTCACTGAATATGCCGTTGCGATCAGACCGTGAGAAATCATTTCTCCGATTTGGTCAAGTGGCTGTTCAGAAAAAACGAGAATCGGTGCTTCAATCCCAGCGCGCCGTAATTCAACGCCTTCTTGCACTAGTGCCACGCATAAGCCATGAGCTCCAGCTTCCAAGGCGGCCTGCGCTACTTGGATCGCTCCATGACCGTAACCATTTGCTTTAACGACAACCATGATCTTGGCATCACCGATCAAAGAACTCAGATATGAGACATTGTGACGCACTGCATCAAGATCAACTTCTATCCATGCTGCTCGTGCACTCATCGTTCATCCTGCTTCACCGCGCGTCGGATCTCCGACAAGGCCGACGCAATGAGGTCTAGCAAATCTGAGGCGATTAAACCCTCATCGGAAGAAAATAGAGATGCAGCATGGCCGTGAATCCACGCTCCACATGCCGCTGCATGGAAGGCCTCAACGCCCTGTGCCATTAAGCCACCGATGATTCCCGCCAAGACATCTCCCGTACCCGCAGTGGCTAATTTTTGGTCCCCATTTGTCACCATCAGCACCTCTCCAGATGGTTCAGCAATGACAGTCGTCGTGCCCTTGAGCAGGCATACACAGTTTGTATCAATCGCCAGACGGCGAGCACTCGCAATCCGATCTGGTGAGGGGGGATACCCAAGCAGAGTTTGGTATTCACCATCGTGGGGTGTCAGAACAGTTTCAGCAGAACGAGTGCGAACAATACTGCGCGCTCCATCCCCGCCCCATGCCACTGCAAATAATCCGTCGCCGTCAATGACCATTGGTACTTGTGCTTCGGCGATGACACGACGTGTCTGCGATACGGTTCCTTCATCGCGACCTAACCCTGGTCCTACAACCATCGCCTTAAAGCGATGCACATCTTCAAGTACATCTTCAGACCAAGAAAATGCACTTAAGGATCGACGTACAACCTCTGTGGGGGTGCTGCGATCACTCACGATCCCTGGAGACGCAAGATGAACAATGCCCGCTCCGCAACGCATGGCCGCGGCAACACTGAGGTTTGCCGCTCCCATCATCCCAGCACTACCCGCGAGGGCATATAGACCTGTTTTCCACTTATGAGAATCAAAGGGGCGAGGAGGAATCCAAGCAGAAACATCAGCAAGTTCAACCTCATTGATATCTACATTGCCCATACCAAGGTTGATACCAATATCAATCAATTCAACCTCACCACTCAAAGCCCGACCGACCCCAAGCAAGAGCCCTGGTTTCAAGGCCACGAATGTGACGGTACGCGCCGCTTGCCATGTATCGCCGACCGCTAAACCGGTCAGTCCATCAACACCCGAGGGGATATCAACAGCAAGTACTGGAACGCCGTGAGTCGCGGGTGGGTTCCACTCACCACGAAAGCCAGTTCCGAAGGCTGCATCAATGATCAGATCACTCACGGGAAGTCGTAGCGGCATCTGCTGCGCATCAAGCACATGAACCCGCACACCTTGATCGGCCAGTAAGCGCGCTGCCATGCGACCATCAGCACCATTATTTCCCTTGCCGACAACGACAACGACGGTACGGCCATACAGACCGCCCATCATCCGTTTTGCTGTGCGGGCAACTGCCGCTCCAGCTCGACCAATCAACACCTCAATTGGCGTACCTGCGGTCACGGTTTCACTATCTAGGACACGCATCTGTTTAGGAGTAAGAACTGGGCGCATCGAACTATTACTCGCTCGCTGACACGGAACTTGTGGGTGTGCCACTAGCGATGACATAGGCCATCGCTATCGATTCAGTGTGGGTCAACGAGAGATGCCAGTGCGTTATCCCCTGATCTGTCGCCAACTGCTGGGCGCGTCCCACGACTAACAAATCTGGCTGACCTGATGACGCTCGACAGACTGAGACATCGTGAAAATCAAATGCTCCAAGACCCACCCCAAGAGCTTTCATCACTGCTTCACGGGCCGCGAATCGTGCGGCCAGTGACGCACTGGGATCAACTTGGGGTTGCACATAAGACAGTTCTTCAGCAGTGAACAAACGGTCTTTCAAACTCGCAGTGCGTTCTAGAGACTGGCGAAAGCGCTCAATCTCCACTGCATCAATACCAATGCCAATAATCACGACTGTTCAGTCCATTCAGTTACGAAGAGGCCCGACGCCAGCGGTCGGCCATCTCGCTAATTGGCAAAATCAACAGATCAGCAACCGACATCTCGCCGAGAAGATCATCACGCATTTCTCCTTCGGTCTCTGACACCCAGTCAACCAAACGGTCATAACGACTGTCGTAACCTTGCAAAACTCCGCGCATCACTGCTGCGCTCAATCGCTCGCGGAAACTGACATGCAACAATGTGATGCCTACCGTCTGACCAGACTTCACTTCAGGAATGAATATAACCGTGCGACCATCACTGCGTCCTCGTGCGACAAGCACTTCGCGTTCGCTGGCAACTCGGCGTTTAGTCCCAATGAGCGATGGATTATGTTCAACACGACTTGGCACATCGCGCGACAGACCGCTGCGATCAACAATCGCTATCGTGGCACTGTTGCCTGCTGGGTCTCCTGTAATGCTGTAACGCGTGTAACCGATAACGGATTCGATGGCGGGATCAAGATCCGCTAAAACCTTCAGCGTGCGATAAGCCAGTACATCACGGCCAGCACCCGTTGCCAGGACCTCTTGCACAAGTGCTCGATCCATGACGCCTTCATCGCTGCGACTAATCCCAACGGTGACGGTCTTGGCCTGGTGCTTAATCGCATCAATCGGGCGAGTCAGTTCTTCAATGGCGCGGGTCAACGCCAAGGTGAGATCATCAAGCAGAGCTACGGGGCTACCCACCTTGCCTGTTTCATTCTGATATGCCTCCACTGGAGAAATATCAAGAACAACACGAAACATCGCCGCCAGACGTACGGCAGTACTGGCTTCTAGATGACCGTCGTAGGTACCAGCGCGTAAAGTTTCGTTAAAGCGCTCAACGGCAGTGACTAAGCCGCTACGAATAATGCGCACAACACTTTCGCCATCTGAATTATGTAACACCGCATGTTCAATGACTTCGCGAGCCTGACGCAGTGAGCGAGCCAACTCATCGATCGCTCGCGCTGCTTCGTAGCCAAACAAATGACCAACTACTGCGCTGAGAACAAAAGCCAGAGACGGATCAACATCGGGAACATCAATCACCGCAACGGCGCTCGAAAATCGGGACTCCGACGCACTGGCGATGACAATCGGAGTGGCTTTGTGCGCACGATAGATAGCGATCTCTTTGGCCACATCGTCGGCGTTACTACCAACCAGACCCGAGGCACAGACGAGGATTAAAGGTTCACATGAGAGGTCAATGTGCTTTTTATCCTCCGTGATATCGCAGGAAATACTCTTATAACAAAGTTCACTCAGTTTAATTCGCACTTCATGTGCGGCGATGGCGTTAGGGCCATTGCCCACCACTGCCCAGTAGCGCTTGGAGGGAGCGTAGCGACGCGCTACATCGGCGATAACAGACCGCGAGGAAATCACTGTGCGCATCGCCTCGGGCAATTCACGCAAAGTTCGCAGAAGATCATGGCGCCGCGAGTTTGTCCCTAAACCAGCAGCCACGCTGATCGCACACGCCAGCAAAACTCCCGCCGCAACCTGCGCGTAAAAAGCCTTCGTGGAAGCCACGCTCATTTCAACATCTCGTCCGTCACTGGTGAACAGCACGCCATCAGATTTATCGCACAAGTCGCTGCCCCGGCGATTGACGATCGCGATCACGGCTGCGCCACGCGATCTCACCAAATCAACTGTGCGATTGGTGTCCGTTGTCGTACCACTTTGACTCACGGCGATAATAAGCGTGTCACTCATATCTAATTGCAAATGAAAACCGCTCAGTTCAGTCGCTGTTATCGCCACAACATCGAGACCACCAACACATAATTCATCAAGGACCATGGCACAACTACGGCCTGCGATGGCTGCAGTACCCTGACCAATGACGCGTACCTTACGAATTGTTCCAGATGCGAGTTGATCAACGATGCTGCTAGGTAATGTGCTCAGACCAAGTGTCGCAGCGAAAACACCATCACGCTCAACAATCTTGCCACGTAAAGTCTTGCGGAAACTCTCTGGTGCTTCACCGATTTCTTTGAGCAAAAAATGTGGAGCATCGCCGCGATTGATGTCACGAGTGGTGACTTCAGCGGCGACTAATTCAGTATTTTGCACTGCCAATTCAGTGCCGTCATAGGCCAGACGAGTGACCCCAGAAATTTCTCCTGCAGAATCACCGTCAAGGACGACAATCTGACCTTGACTGTCCGTGAGATGCGCGTTGCTTGCGTTCTCGCCATCAAGACGGAAGTACATCGCAGTTTCCTCGACGACGCCATACGGCTCACTGGCCACGATGAAGAGATCCTCAGCAAGACCCACATACAGACCTTGACCGCTGCCTCGTAAAGCAAACATCAGACGATTGGGATTGTCGCTCGCCGCCGCAGCGATGGCCACTGAACCTTCGAAAGATGAAACACTGCGCCGAAAAGCCTCAACCGTGTCCCCACAGGCACGGGCGTGCATATTGATCATCGCTGGAATGACCTTGGCGTCAGTTGTGATCTGTCCAGGAAAAGACAAACCGTGAGCGATCCGTAAGTCACCATGATTATCCACGTCGCCGTTAAGCGCCGCTACGACATATGGGTGGCTAGTTGCATCGTCGTTAAGGTCACGTTCGCTGTTCACTGGATGAGCGTTGGGCTCACTGATGATCCCCACACTCGCCCAACGCGTGTGACCGATCAAGGACAAGCGAGCGTTTGGATGAGTGAGCGCCAGGCGCAACAATTGATCGCTCTGAATAGCACTGCGTAACGCTCGCGTATTATCACCAAGTTCACCAATCTCAGCGGCGGCTTTATAGACGAATGACAAGATGCCATCAACGAGACGCAGAGAATGATTTTGAAAGAGCGGATCCTTGGCGCGCGACAAGATCGCCGATTGGACTGTTGGGTCACTTTGCGACAATCCGTGGCCCCACACAAAAACATGCACTCCTGCAGAATCCCGCCCACGTACTTCTAAGCGGTCCAGCGCGGACAACGCCTGCTGAATTGTCAAATATCCGCCAACTGCGGCGACACCAGCCTGACGACCAGCGAGTTCACCAACTAACAAAGCCGTACGTAAACGGTCTTGCCCGACAGCCCACAGCACATCGCGTAAGGCAATCATCGCAGCAGTCGAAGCTTCCAGTTCCTCGGCGTCAACTTCACTTTTTTCTAGAGTTGCCTCTATCTGGGCGACGACACCTGCAACCTGATCAAGTCGGCTTGTGATTGAGGCTGTCAGTTCATGATTGTCAATCAGAGCGAGTACGCCTGGTACACCTTTAAGAAGTTCATTAACAATCACCAAGTTCTCAGTGACCCTGCCGATATCGCTTCCACTGCTGACCGCAGCATCTAAATGGCCAATAATCTCAGCCTGCGTTGGTGGCACCCGTAAGGATGGCCGACTGACAAGAGCGATAATGCCACACATATAGATCAGGTTACCGAACTACCTGCCCGCCTACCCATCAGGATTGGGGTTCGACACACTTTGCAAGAGCCACAGCAACCAAACGGTCTGCAACCTCATTGGCCTGTTCCAATGAGTCCGCTTCAACCATGACTCGGATCAGTGGTTCAGTTCCGCTGGATCGCACCAACACCCTGCCATGATCACCTAAATTCGCTTCTTCGCGAGCAATCTCAGCCGATAGTAGTGCGGCAATATCATTCGGTCGTGCGGCAACATGAACATTTTTGAGTACCTGCGGAAAAGTGTGCAGGGCTTCACTCGCCAACTTGGAAAACTTCAAACCATCTTGCAAACGACGACGCACAAACTGGGCAAGGACAATTGAAGCTAATAATCCGTCGCCTGTGGTCGCAAGATCGCGATGAATGATGTGTCCACTTTGTTCGCCACCTAAAACAAAGTTTCCAGATTCCATTGCATCAAGGACATAGCGATCTCCCACTGCTGTGGTCACCACCTTGACTCCCGCAGCACGCATTGCCTGATGAAAACCCAGGTTGGCCATGACTGTCACAACCACGGTGTCGTCATTCAAGGTGTTCTGCTCGCGTCGATCTGCCACTGACAGAGCAATCATCCTGTCCCCATCGACGATGTGACCATTTTCGTCCACAGCAATAACACGATCACCATCCCCATCGTAAGCGAACCCCAGATCAACAGAGACACCGGTACCAGTACCACTGATGAACTCACACAAAGCCTGCGGGAATGTCGCCCCACAAGCATCGTTGATATTTGTTCCATTCGGTGCATCATTCATAACGATCACATCTGCGCCCAAGCGACGTAGCACCAACGAGGCGACATTGCTCATAGCCCCATTTGCGGCGTCAATGACAATGCGCAATCCGGCCAAAGAACCTTCACCAAATAATCCAACTAAGTGTTCAACGTACAGTGAGACAGCATCTGATCGGCGTATAACAACACCAACTTCTCCGTCTGCTGCAGGCGCATCGGATTCATGACTGAGGAGAAAATGTAACTCGGCTTCAATGCGCTTTTCATCGGCATCAGACAGCTTGCGTCCACCAGCAGCAAAAACTTTAATACCGTTATCAGAAAACTTATTGTGTGAGGCAGTCACCACCACACCTGGAACATTTTCACGCGCCGAAATCATCGCTACTGCTGGAGTCGGTAAAACCCCAAGTTGTTCAACGCGGACGCCCTGTGCAGCAGCCCCAGCAGAAAAAGCTGATTCCAAAACTGGACCTGACACACGCGGATCACGGGCAATGACTAGACGCGAAGAACCCAACACATGAGCGACAGCGCGACCAAGGGCCAGCACATATTCGGGAGTAATTTCAGATATCGCCACACCACGAACACCATCAGTGCCAAAAGTGGGATAAACAAAGGGCGAATTGTTGGCGCCCGACATGAATAGCTGCGATCAGCGCTTCGTGTACTGACCGGCTTTACGGGCCTTGCGCAGACCGTACTTCTTGCTTTCCTTACGACGTGAATCGCGGGTCAGCAAGCCGGCCTTTTTAAGAGCACCACGAGCATCGGGATCAAGTTCAACGAGTGAACGAGCGAGACCCATGCGCATTGCACCTGACTGACCAGTGACGCCACCACCATGAATGGTTGCGTCGACGTCATATTGTTCTGTCGTGTTCGTAACACGCAACGCTTCAACAGCGGCGTTCTGCTGAGTGGCGGTGCAGAAGTACACGTTGAGCGGCTTGCCGTTCACAGTATGAGTGCCAGTGCCTGGGCGCACGCGCACGCGAGCTACGGCTTCCTTGCGGCGACCAGTTGTCTGAGTAAGAGGCTTCGTCATTGTGTTGTCCTTGGATCGTCTGCTCAGCGAGCTTTAGCGTGTGCGAATGTAGTTGTCGTTGGATTCTGTGCGCCATGGGGATGCTGTGCGCCGGAATAAACCTTGAGCTTCTTGATCATCTGACGACCAAGCGGACCTTTAGGCAACATGCCGCGAACTGATCCGCGAATTGCTTCGTCGGGGCGGCGAGCTAATAATTTACCGAATGCTTCACTCTTCAAACCACCGGGGTAACCGGAGTAGTTATGCACCATGCGACTCTCAGCCTTACCCGATGTCAAGACAATCTTGTCGGCGTTGATGATCACTACATGATCACCTGAATCCATGTGCGGAGCAAAAGTCGGCTTGTGCTTACCGCGCAACAAACGTGCGACTTCGGTGCATAGACGACCGAGGATCATGCCCTCAGCATCAACGACGTGCCACTCACGAGAGATCTCGCTGGCCTTTGGCGAATAGGTGCTCATAGATACTTCTTTCAGAAAAGGTGCCTGACGCTACTTAGCCTGCAGGGACTGCTAAATGATACGAGCATTACGCGTAAAAGCGACGGGGAGATCACTCAAATATCTGCTCAAGATACCCAACTTCCCATAGGCATAAGCCGTGGGCAGGGGCAACTTGACCAGCCTCAGTGCGAACTCGGGAGTCCAAAATGGCTGACATCGACCCAGGGGTGATTTTGCCTAGTCCCACATCGACCAAGGTCCCCACGATGGAGCGCACCATTTGGTGGCAAAACGCATTAGCCCGAATCTCAAATCGTAAAAGCCGAGATCCCCGTTCGCTCACCTGTTCAGTCCACTGAGCCTGAGTGACAAGGCGAAACATGCTGGGAGTGGGTTCGTTCTCAACGGGTTTGGGCTTACGGCAAAAAGCCGAAAAATCGTGCTCGCCAATCAGCGGATCACAGGCCAAATACATCAATTGCACATCCAACCGCTCCGGCACATGCCATGCGCTAGCCGCCAAAAAAGGGTCAGCCACTGGGTCATTAAGCACCGTATAGCGATAGTGCCGCCACTGTGCAGAGAAACGAGCATGAAAATCCTCGGCAGTCCACTCGGCGGATCTGACGACGATTCCAGGTGCACACATTTTTGTCAAGCGGCGCGGTAAATGCTCAAGATCAATATCAATGGGGAGGTCACAACTAATGACCTGTCCCCAACCGTGAACCCCGGCGTCAGTACGACCGGCCCCAGTGATGTGTACTGGAAAACGCGAGATCAGTGAGAGAGCATCCCCGATCACTCCGGCGATCGTGCGCACACCCTCGTTGACTGCGAAGCCGTTGAAGTACGAACCTTCGTATGCCACCAACAAACGAGCCCGCCTGGTGGCGGGCTCGGAAGTACTCATAAAGTTTTAACTTGCAGCGAAGAACTCGTCAGACGAGTTCAATACGTGCCATCGGGGCATTATCACCCTGACGCGGGCCGAGCTTGAGAATACGCAAGTAGCCACCATTGCGCTCAAGATAGCGAGGCGCAACTTCAGCGACCAACTTGTGGGTCATTTCCTTGTCACCGAGGTAACCCTGGATCTGACGGATGCGGTGGATACTTGTAGCGTCACCATCTTGGGCCTTCTTGGCTTTAGTGATGAGTTTTTCAGCGATGGGGCGAAGTGCCTTGGCCTTAGCTTCAGTGGTCTCAATGGCCTCGGCTGCAATCAATGAAGCAGTGAGGTTAGCCATCATCAACCTTTGGTGCTGTGAGCTACCACCAAAGTTTCTGGCACGGCGTGGGGTTGCGGGCATGTTCTGTTTCCTTCGTTAAACGTTCGTCGGCTCAGCCGCGAAGTGTGAGGCCACGCTCATCAAGCTTTTGCTTGACTTCGTCGAGGCTCTTCTGGCCAAAGTTGGTGATGTTCAGCAAGTCATCTTCGTTCTTGCTGAGAAGTTCGCCAATGGTGTTTACCTGGGCGCGCTTCAAACAGTTGCGAGGACGCTCTGAAAGATCGAGGTCTTCAATGGCGATGTCGAGATCTGGGCTAGATGAACCAGCCAAAATCACTTCACCGAGTTCGAGTCCCTTGACTTCTTCGGACAAGTTAGCCACGAGATCGACCAATGAACGCAGTGTTGCACCGGCCGAAGCGAGCGCATCACGTGGTGTGGTCGTTCCGTCAGTCTCAATATCAATCACTAACTTGTCATAGTTGGTTGACTGCTCAACTCGTGTCGGTACCACGTCGAACATGACGCGGCGCACTGGCGAGAAGATGGCGTCTATTGGAATAACACCAATGGTGCGAACGCTTGAGTCGCGCTCACGGTCACTTGAGTTATAGCCACGACCCTGCTCGACGGTGAGGTCAAGTGCAAGACGACCCTTTGAGTTGACATGAGCGATGACGAGATCTTTGTTCAAAATCTCCACATCGGCTGGACACTGGATATCGCCAGCGGTCACGATTGCCTCACCACGCACATCAACACGAATGCTGACAGGCTCATCGGAGAGAGAAGTGAGCACGATGTCTTTGAGGTTGAGGATGATGTCAGTGACGTCCTCAGTAACACCAGCAATGGTGTCAAACTCGTGCAAGGCCTCTTCGAACTTCACCGTCGTAATGGCGGCTCCGGGGATAGAGGACAGCAACACGCGGCGAAGCGAGTTACCTATGGTGTGGCCGAAACCGGGTTCGAGAGGGCCGACAGAAAAACTCTGACGGTTATCTTTTGGTTCGCCGATTGCTTCGACTGTGGGGCGTTGGATGACGAGCATTTGTCTCTTCCGTTCGTCGGGGTGGTGGAATTACTTAGAGTAAAGCTCAACGATGAGCTGTTCACGTACTGGTACATCTATGTTCTCGCGGGCTGGTTCATTGCGAACAGTGACTTGCTTGCCACCATCTCCGCTTTCGAGCCAACCCACTAATGAACGGTCAAGGGTATCGACATTGTGCTGGATAACGATCATTTCTCGGGCTTTTATGGCCAAAGTGATGACATCACCCTTCTTGACACGAGCACTCGGGATGTCAAGACGCTTGCCATTCACCAAGATCAAGCCATGGCTCACGAATTGGCGAGCCTGGGGGCGGGTGCTGGCAAAGCCGGCGCGGAAAACCACATTGTCGAGGCGCAATTCAAGAAGACGCAAGAGGTTCTCACCAGTTGGTCCCTGAAGGCGGTTGGCTTCGTCGTAGGTCTTGCGGAACTGGCGCTCAAGCACACCGTAGATGTACTTCGCCTTCTGCTTCTCCTGGAGTTGGGCCAAGTATTCGCTTCCTGCTGAACGACGACGCGTACGACCGTGCTGACCTGGTGGGAATGGACGACGCTCAAGGGCTTTACGACCCTTTTCGTTTTCGAAAATGTTGGTGTTGAGACGGCGCGACAAACGCACCTTGGGTCCGGTGTAACGGGCCATCGCTTAGTTCCTTTTCCGCTTGGGCAACTTGCACCCATTGTGAGGCACCGGCGTGACATCTTTAATTCCGGTCACTTCAATACCAGTGTTCTGCAACGAACGAATCGCTGTATCACGTCCAGAGCCTGGGCCCTTAGCGTGAACTTCAACGCGACGCATACCTTGTTCGAAAGCAGCCTTGGCAGCCTTCTCAGCAGCCATCTGTGCTGCGAATGGAGTGCTCTTGCGAGAACCCTTGAAGCCGACGCCACCACCAGATGCCCACGAAAGCACATTGCCTTCAGTGTCGGAGATACTGACGATGGTGTTGTTAAACGAGCACTTGATGTGACACACACCAACGCTGACATTTTTACGCTCACGCTTACGGGGGCGGCGACCGCCTGGCTTTGGCTTGGCCATGATTACTTCCTCACTGCCTTCTTCTTGTTAGCAACTGTTCGCTTTGGTCCCTTACGGGTACGAGCATTGGTTTTACTGCGTTGACCGCGTACTGGTAGGCCCTTGCGATGACGGATCCCTTGGAGGCAACCAATCTCGATCTTGCGCTTGATATCTGTCTGCACTTCACGGCGAAGGTCACCTTCGACAGTGACATTCTGATCAACCCATCCACGAAGTTTGTTGACTTCTTCGTCGGTGAGATCGCGAACGCGAGTGTTGGGACTGATGCCAAGATCGGCACACATTCTTTGAGCAGTCGGTTTGCCGATGCCAAAAATGTAGGTAAGAGAAATCTCCAAACGCTTTTCGCGTGGGATGTCTACTCCAGAAATACGGGCCATGCTGTTTCCTTATTCTCTTCTCAGCCTTGACGCTGCTTGTGACGCGGGTTCTCGCAGATGACCATGACGCGGCCATGCCGACGGATCACTTTGCACTTCTCGCAGATTTTTTTTACACTCGGTTTGACCTTCATGGTCATCTCACTTCTTTTTCGTTAGATGGATGTCATTCACTTATAGCGATAGGTAATGCGACCTCGGGTGAGGTCATAAGGGGTGAGTTCTACTTGCACTTTGTCCCCGGGGAGAATACGAATGTAATTCATCCGCATCTTTCCGGAGATATGAGCCAACACTTTGTGGCCGTTCTCTAACTCCACCCGAAACATTGCGTTCGGTAGGGATTCGAGAATCGTGCCTTCTAGCAAGATGGCATCGTCTTTGGGCTTGGACAGAACTGACTCCTAACAGGGCGGACATTGCAAACTGCGATGCATCACGAAGATGCGTGCAGGATTGGCCATTGGGCCGAGTGGCAATGCTACCGCCGAGACTTACACCAACCAATCGCCCGAGGCAGGAAAGTTGAGAGTCTTTGTAAGCATTCAACATAGTCCAGCCCAAGTCATCAAGTTGGGAAATCAGGCCCTGCTTTTCGGCGTCACAGATCACTGCCAAGTTATCCACAGAAGCCATTTAGTCGCTCTTTCGGGCGAAATCGATAGCAGTGGTCAATAAGCCGAAAACCTCGTCTGGTCCCTTTGAACCGTCAATAACAACCAAACGAGCATCCCGACCGTAGAACTCAAGCAGTGGAGCGGTCTGGATTTCATAGAGATCTAAACGCTGACTGATGCTCTCGGGGGTGTCATCAT
>SHUW01000095.1 GCA_009694465.1 Ilumatobacteraceae bacterium | reverse complement strand
GCCCAGTTGGAACACCGCTGTTCTCGGTGCAGTCTCCTTGATCGTCATAGTTATCGGCATTTCAGGCATGCTCACGCGCTCAAATACTTTGTTTCTACTCAATGGATTCACTCTGGCAATCGTCGCCCTCTCACTCGTGCCACTCACTGGATATGCCGGACAAATGTCGCTTGCTCCATTGACTTTTGCTGGGCTTGGCGCAGTTGCAATGTCAAAGTTGCCTGGCGATGGCAACCTGCTTAGTTTGCTGGCAGCCATCACTATTGTGGCAATTGTTGGAGCCGCTGTGGCTCTCCCGGCGATACGACTCTCGGGTATTTACTTGGCTCTGTCAACAGCAGCCTTCGCTGTATTGGTCACGAAATTAATCTTCAACCAACGCCAGACTTTTATGAGTGGCAATATCTCCGTACCGATTCTTGACATTCCGTTTATTGATATCAACTCCCCACGGGGTCGATTGATCCTCAGTGCAACTGCTTTTTCGCTGCTCGGTCTTGGCGTTATTGCGATCAGACGAAGTCGTTTGGGTCGCCGATTGATCGCTCTCAAAGATTCCCCCGTAGCGGCGGCAACACTCGGCATGAATCTGACTCAAACCAAATTGGCAGCCTTCGCTATTTCTGCGGGGATCGCCGCTTGCGCAGGTGCCCTCGCTGGTGACAAGGTCAGTCCCCAGCAATATGACTTCACACAAAGTTTACCGATCGTGTTGTTGGCTGTTGTCGGCGGAGTGGGCACAGTCGGGGGCGCTCTCTTCGGTGGTCTATTACTGGGGGGCAACGCAGTTCTCGCCAACGCCGTACCGAGCCTGAAAAACATCACCAAGATCATGCCCGGACTGACTGGAATTACTTTGGGTCGCAATCCAAGTGGTGCAACCTCTCAGATTTCTGAGAAATTCCGGCCCCTGCTCAATCGTTGGGGAATCATTTCTTTCTCGGCACTCGGAGGCGTGGGAATTTGGGCTCTCGATGCCTCACGCATCATCTCTCATTGGGCATTCTTCATCGGTGGCGTGTTTTGGTTTTTAGCAGTCATGCCGAATCTCATCGCCATCGTCGATGGAACCTCTCAGCGTCGCTGGTGGGCTAGTGCGATTGCCCTGACTGGCTTGGCCGTCTCCCTCGGTGTCGATTGGGATCAAGCAGTTGATTCAACGGGCAAGCGTTTATTGTCGCTGATCTTATTGGTCGCCATCTTCGGCGTCGGCACTCAACGCGTTGCAGAGAACGCTCCAAGAATCCATCACTCCTCACCCGATCTATTGGGGCTTGATGTGGCGCTCTCGCCTGATGAGTTGGACAATGTCGAACGCGAATTAGGGGTGACTATCTAATGGCGCTTCTTGAAATTCGCGAGGTTATGGTTCGCTTTGGTGGAGTGATGGCCGTGGGAGGTGTTGACCTTGATGTTCAAGCGGGAGAGATCACAGGGCTGATTGGCCCCAATGGTGCCGGCAAAACAACTCTCTTCAACGTCATCAGTGGAATGCAAGATCCCACCGCTGGGATGGTCAGCGTCAATGGCGTGGACATCAGTCATGAGAGTCCACACCGTCGAGCCAAGCGTGGCTTAGCCAGAACTTTTCAGCGACTTGAACTTTTTGCCTCGCTGACGGTTCGTGACAATGTGCGGGTCGCCGCTGAACTTGCCTCACTAACAAACATTGATTCAACAGTGAATCGCTTGCTGGAGAAAGTTGGAGTCTCTCATCTCGCAGATAAAACTGCTGGCGAGTTACCAACTGGTTCAGCCCGCTTAGTAGAAATTGCGCGCGCATTAGCGACTGGGCCACAACTTTTATTACTTGATGAGCCAGCCTCAGGTCTTGATGAGAGCGAAAGCGATCGCTTAGGAAAACTTCTACGCGAACTTACTGGGGAAGGTCTCGGAGTATTACTCGTTGAACATGACATGAGTTTGGTGATGCGTGTGTGTGACTCCATCTACGTCTTAGATCTCGGCATGATCATCGCTCATGGCACCCCTGAATACATTCAACATGATCCCCATGTTTTACAGGCCTACCTCGGAGCTCCATCGTGAGCACGCCAATTCTTGAACTGCGAAATATACGAGCTTCGTATGGATCAATTGAGGTGCTACACGGTGTGAATCTCACAGTGGGTCGCGGTGAAGTCGTGGCTTTACTCGGACCTAATGGAGCCGGAAAAAGCACACTGATCAAAGTAGCTAGCGGAATATTGCGACCATCAGCTGGGCAATTGATGATTGCAGGTCGCGATGCCACTGGTGCCTCAGCAAATGCTCTGGCTCGGGCAGGACTTTGCACGATCCCTGAAGGTCGAGGCATCTTTCCAAACTTGACTGTCCGGGAAAACTTATTGATGGCTACCTACAGCGGTCATAAGTTGTCCGACATTGAACAAAGTACCTATGCCCGCTTCCCACGTTTGGCAGAGCGGCGTTCACAGTTGGCAGGAACAATGTCAGGTGGAGAACAGCAGATGTTGTCTTTGGCTCGCGCCCTGGCAACTGATCCTGTGATTCTGTTACTCGATGAATTGTCGATGGGTCTGGCACCCCTGATTGTTTCTGAGCTGTATCAGCAAGTGGCAGCCATTGCCGCCGAAGGTGTTTCCGTGCTGGTTGTTGAGCAATTTGCGCGAACAGTCCTCGGAGTCGCTGACCAGGCAGTGGTGCTGGCTCATGGCAAGGTCCAAGCCTTCGGCAAGGCTTCTGAAATCGGCGAAGATGTATTAGCCAGTGCTTATTTAGGCTCTTAATTTTATTGATCACTACCAATGCCCCAGATACCTAGAATAGAAAAGGAAACAAAATGAACGAAGATCGCATTCAAACCTTTACCGAAGAAATCGGCGAGTTGAAGTTGCGTGGAGCGCGCGCGGATCGAGAGCATTGGCTTCTCGTTCTCGGAGTTGTGGGCCTCGTTGCCGGCGTAGGTATGGCTATCTTCGGTGGTTTCCAGGCCAGCGGTTCAGCCAAGCTTGAAGATCAGATTGCATTCTTAGCAACCGGAACTTTAATCGGTTTAGCACTAGTCATCGCCGGGACAGCGCTCTTCGTGCGTTATTCGCTGGCCCGTTTTATGCGCTTTTGGCTAGTACGTTTAGTTCACGAGCATCGCAGTGAAACTGATCGCCTGATCAGCGCTCTCAAAGACATCGAAAGCAAATTGCAACAATAATTAATTGATCGCCGACGGAGTCACTGTCCGCGAGCGATAGGTGCCTCCACCAGTGGCGCTTGTGTCTTTATTCAGGCGCTTTGAGAGATGCATACCTTCAAGTACAAACTCAACCGCTGCCGCCACACTGGCGGCACTGTCATCGCCTTCAATCAATGAATCAACAATCGGGCGCAAGGCCGGAATATTGCCCAACAACATGGCTTGATCTTCGGACCCGACATCTTCGCCAGTATGTACCACGGCGCCTTCTTCAAAACTCGCCAACACTGCCCGAGTCAATTCAGGGCTCACAACTTCACGAAAGACGGTTAGTACCGAAGCTCTAATCAGGTCGCGCAGCACTTGACCTTCACGGCCTTCTTCAAGAGCTTCAATCTCAATCTTGCCGCCAGTCGAAGCAGCAAACGCTTCAAGATCGCACACTCGTGGAACCACATTCGTCTCGCTCAAGCGCAAACCACGGCGTAGCGCATTCGCTGACATCACTTCATAGTTGCTGACACTCAACCGCACGCTGACACCACTGCGCTGATTCACCTGACTGCTGCTGCGGGCCAACTGACTAAAGGTTGCTACAACACGTTCCATATAGGCGGGAACAGTGACCGTGACATGACCGACACTAGGTGGGCGGGCTTCTTGGCGCACGATCTGCACTTCAGTATCCGTCTCAAGTGGGTAGTGAGTACGGATCTGACTTCCGAAACGGTCTTTGAGCGGGGTGATGATTCGCCCACGATTTGTGTAATCCTCAGGGTTGGCAGACGCCACTAGCAACACATCAATAGGTAAGCGAATTTTGTAACCGCGCACTTGCACATCTCGCTCTTCAAGAATGTTCAATAAGCCAACTTGGATTCGTTCAGATAAATCGGGGAGTTCGTTGATTGCGAAGATACCTCGGTTGGTGCGCGGCACCAGACCGTAGTGGAGTGTTAATTCGTCACTGAGGTAACGACCCTCGGCGACCTTGATCGGGTCCACCTCACCAATGAGGTCGGCGATTGAGGTATCTGGAGTAGCCAACTTTTCGCCGTAGCGAAGATCACGATGAACCCACGAAATCGGGGCATCGTCGCCGAGTTCTTCAACCAAATCGCGAGCATGCTTGGAGACCGGGTTATATGGATCATCATTAATCTCGCTACCGGCGATGATTGGCATCCACTCATCAAGCAAGCCCGTCAGGCTGCGAATAATACGCGTCTTGGCTTGACCTCGCTCTCCCAAAAAGATCACATCATGGCCAGCCAAAATGGCGTTCTCTAACTGCGGCATCACTGTGTCCTCGTAACCCAGCACGCCCTCAAATAGAGGTTGCTTAGCCATGATTTTGGTGACCGCGTTGAGACGGATCTCCTCTTTGATAGGACGTGAGATCCAACCCGAAGATTTGAGTTGGCTAATAGTCGCCGATGAGGGGGCAGGAGTAGAAGACATATCCTGAGAGTAATACGCCGAGCTTCCAAAGGGCATGGTGGAGCACTTCGTCCACTACCGTTTGCTCAGTGAGTGCTTATCAAAATGCCAGCCAGTGGACCGCTCTCGACTTGGCTGGGCAATGGAGAGTGACCAAAGCCACCGATGACTCGCTTCGAACAAGCGTGGGACTTGACACGGATGACGCCGAGTGGCCGCTCATTGCTGTTCCAGGGCATTGGCAATCCCACAGCATGTTTAGCGATGAAAGCGGTCCTCTTTTGTACCGCAAGGATTTTGAGTTGAAAAAGCCAGAAGATGGTGAGCGCAACTTTGTCGTGCTTGACGGACTGTTTTATCAAGGCGATGTGTGGCTTGATGGGGCCTATCTAGGTGATCCGGAGGGTTATTTTGTTCCCCACGCCTATGACGTCACCGCACTAGCCAACCTTGATACTGAACATGTCTTGGCAATCGGCGCCACCTGTGCGCCACAGCGCGATAAAAAAGCAAAACGCAATATCACTGGCGTGTTTCAACATTGGGATTGCATCAATCCCAGTTTTAATCCTGGCGGTATTTGGCGCGGGGTGCGAATTGAGCGCACTGGCCCCGTACGCATTGATGCCCTGCGAGTTTTATGTCGCGACGCCAGCGAGGCTCGTGCCAATCTTCGGCTCACGGCGCGCCT
>SHUW01000094.1 GCA_009694465.1 Ilumatobacteraceae bacterium | reverse complement strand
ACGCATTAACTCGTCGCGTCCACCAAATGTCGACGAAAAGAACCCCCTAACTGTCCAGCCGACCTCATAGCCTGACACCCGTGGTTCCCGATCGCTTTGCCCCAGTACTCGCAGAATTAGCCGAGGTCAGTGAGTTATTTCGTGCGGCTGATAAGCGCCTCTACCTGGTGGGTGGCACCGTGCGCGACCTCCTCGGGGGCCACGCCAGCGACGCGATTGACTTTGATGCCACGACAAACGCGCGCCCAGATGAGATCAAGCGCCTATTGAGTGGCTGGGCCGACGCGATTTGGACTCAAGGAGAAAAGTTCGGCACGATCGGAGCCCGCAAAGGTGATCGGGTATATGAAATCACCACCCATCGCGCCGAGGCGTATCACCCCGATACACGTAAACCGGATGTTGAGTTTTCTGATGCCATTGAGACTGATTTGTCGCGTCGCGATTTCACGATCAACGCCATGGCGCTAGAGGTGACAAGCGATTCACCAACATTGGTTGATCCATTTAACGGTGCGAGTGACTTGATGACACGCACTTTACGCACGCCCCTCGATCCAGACATCAGTTTTAGTGATGATCCATTGCGGATGATTCGCGCCGCGCGATTTATTGCTCGTTTCAACATGAATCCCGTTCCTGAATTAGTTGAAGCGGTCAAGCAGTACAAAGACCGTTTGGAGATTGTTTCAGCGGAACGGATTCGCGATGAGATAAACAAACTCATCACCGTTGAGTCACCAAGTGCTGGCCTGTGGTTTTTAGTGGAAACTGGTTTGGCAGATAACTTCCTCCCCGAACTTCCGGCGATGCGTCTTGAGCATGATCCCATTCATCGCCACAAAGATGTTTTGACTCACACACTTGCAGTTATCGAGAATGTGCACGCCGACGCCAATGAATCCTTCGATTTTCGTATCACCCGGTTAGCGGCGTTGTTTCATGACATTGGTAAGCCTGCGACCCGCGGATTCATTGAAGGCAAAGGCACCACTTTTCACATGCACGATGTCAAAGGCGCGAAGATGACCCGTAAGCGCCTCGTGGCTCTGCGATTCCCTAATGAAGATGTTGTGGCGATCACCGAACTGGTACGCCTTCATTTGCGCTTTCACACATATGAAATGGGCTGGAGTGATTCCGCTGTACGGCGCTACGTCAATGACGCTGGCGTTTTATTAAACGAACTAAATGTGCTCACTCGCTGTGACTGCACGACGCGCAATGAGCGCAAGGCAGCTCGTCTATCGCAACGTATGGATGAACTCGAAGAACGCATTATTGAACTTGCTGCCAAGGAAGAACTCAAGTCCATGCGACCCGAACTAGATGGTTTGGCAGTCATGGAGCGCCTCGGGCTACCTGCTGGCCCCATAGTGGGTCAGGCGTTAGCCTTTTTGTTGGAGATTCGTCTTGAAGAAGGTCTGATTGGTGATGAGGAAATTGGGCGGCGACTGGACGCATGGTGGACCGAGCAATCTGCTGTTGGTTAGGACACGCTGGGTCAATCGCGGGCTAATCTACATCCGATGACTGCGAACAAGGAGACCTTTGGATCTGGATCGTTACGCGGCGTGGCGTCGTTTCGTGCCGGCTTAGTTGACCATCGTCTCGAGCGCCGCCATCTCATCAACGAATACCATCGTGGCCGTTTAGGTCGTGAAGAAGTATGTGATGCTCATCCTGAATTGATGCGCGCAGCGCGCGGCATTGGCAAACGGATTCAGACGAAGTGTCCTATTTGTGATGTCAGTGAATTGAGTTTGGTGACATATGTTTTTGGACCTCGTTTACAGTCCCATGGCAAAGTCGTCGCTGATAATAAGGAGCTTGCTGAGTTTCATCGTCGTCCCGAGGAATACACGGCTTATGTCGTTGAAGCCTGCTGTGCTTGTAAGTGGCATCATCTCGTCCGCGTACTCCCCATTGGTGGACAACGACCCGATCGCAAAGTGGGCTAGACGATGTTGAAGATGGGTGGGCGTCGTCGTGGGCGCAAGCGGAATAGTTGGTTGCCTTATGAAGTCAGTCGTCGCTTGCAACGCGATGCCGTTGTAGGTCTGGGAATGGTTCTCGTGAGTGCGCTCGGGCTTTTGGTCTCGGGGGCGGCGAACGACGAATTTAGCGTGAAATTTGTGGATGGATTGCCGCAGATGAGCGATGGCGCGCCGTGTCAGTTATTGCAGGTGTTTCCGTATGACAACCCCACCGCACCAACACGAGCCATGGTTGACTGTGGCGATCAAAGTGGCGGTGGACTCGTTGGAGTCGTGCAGTATTTATTCATTGCATTCCTTGCAGTCGGAGTTTTATTGCTGATGAGCGCAGCGTTTACCTTGCTTCTGGCATCTCGTATGCCACCTGAAACTTTGGCTGTGCCCGTATCTATCGTGGCCATCATCGTGGGTTTATTCGTTGCCCACTGGGGTCTTGCAGGGGATTACCCAGCCTTGGTTTTTCAGGGTTTTCGCCCAGGCTCGATTGCGGGCTATCTACGTCCAGGTGGCGCCATCACAACGCGTGAGGGGGCGGTCTCTTTTGGGCTGTCCTTATCGGCGGCCTCACTGGTGCGTCTGACCCGCCGCTAGGGCTCATCCTCGAACCAGATCATCTGCGTCACACCCTTCTGGGATAGTTGTCCGTGTGAGGTTCCTTCTTTCTCCCGATACACTCCCGATGTCAGTAAATACCCTGCCCCAAGCAGGGGCCCCGATGCCGGAAACGCCGTCATCGTGTCCGAAGGGAGTCACACGCTTATGATGCGTGCATACGAGTTAATGGTCATTATCGACGGATCAGTAGATGATGTCGTCGCGCAACAGTGGATTGCCAACATCTCTAAAGATGTCGTGGCCGCTGGTGGATCCGTCCACGGCAAGGTTGATTTCTGGGGTAAGCGTCGTTTGGCGTACCCAATCAACAAAAAAGAAGATGGCTACTACGCCATTCTTAATGTTCTTGCTCCAGGTGGAGCTCTTGACGAACTTGAGCGAGCAATGCGTATCGCCGATGACGTCCTTCGGCACAAGTTGATGCGTCTTCCCGACGGTGAAGCGGCCCGCCGCGGCCTCGTCGCAGCTTGAGCCTTGTCTTCGGACCTGTTCTTTCAAAACTTCTAGGAGGAAAACATGACATCTAACAACATCACAGTCGTCGGAAACCTGACTCGCGATCCCGAACTTCGTTACACCCAATCGGGTAAGGCCACGTGCACAGTGGGTATCGCCGTCAACCGTCGCTATCAGCTCAATGGTGAATGGCAAGATGCCACCACCTTTATGAATGTTGTGGCATGGGATCAACTCGCCGAAAACATCGCTGCGTCGCTCACCAAAGGGACCAGAGTTTTGGTATCGGGTCGCCTCGATGTCCGCGAATATGAAGCCAAAGAGGGCGGCAAGCGGACCTCGGTTGACATTGTTGCTGATGAAGTTGGGCCGACCTTGCGTTGGGCCACCGTCAGCGTTGAGCGCACACCACCAAAAGGTGGCGGTGAAGGCGGTTCAGCACCTCGTCAAGCTCCTCGTGGAGCAAGTACGGCCCCTGCATCAAATGCTGGCAACGATTCGCAATACGGCGACGAAGAGCCATTCTGACCTGCGGTTTTCCGCTTTTATAAACATTTCATTCGCAACTCACATATCGACACAAGGAAGCAATCATGGGAAATAGCACTTCAAAGAAGCCAGTTCGGGGCCGTGCTCCGAAAGACAACGGTCGCAAGATCAAGAAGAAGGGCAACCTTCTCGCCGCTGAAAAGATCGAGTACATCGATTACAAGGACATCAATCTCCTGCAGCGTTTTATGTCTGATCGCTCAAAGATCAAGGCCAAGACTTTGAATGGCAATACCGTTCAACAGCAGCGTGACTTGGCAACCGCCATCAAGAACGCTCGTGAAATGGCCTTATTGCCGTACACCAAGCGGGTTGCTTCAGCCGGTCGTGGTGGTCCTCGTGGGCCTCGTGGCCCTCGCAACTCCGAAACCGGTAACCGGGATGAAGTGAAGAATGTTGATGCCGTGGTCGATGCTGTCGATACTGGTATTGAAGTTGACACCATTGAAGACACAGCAACCACCGAGGAGGGCTGATCATGAAGATCATTCTGCGTTCTGATATTCGTGGTCTTGGCAAGCGCGGCGACATTGTTGAAGTCGCCAAGGGTCATGGCCGGAACTACCTTTTGCCTCGTGGCTTAGGTCTCAATGCATCTGAAGGTGCAGTCGCACAAGCGGCATCAATGCGCCGTCGTCGCGACCTGCGCGACGCCGCAGACCGCGATTCGGCACAAACCGTTGCCTCAACTTTGGTTGCCAAGGTCATTGAAGTCAAGGCCAAGGCCGCCGGTGTCGAAGGTCGTTTATTCGGCTCGGTGACTGCCGCCGATGTTGTGGCTGCTGTTTTGGCTCAGACGGGCATCGAACTTGATCGCAAGAAGTTGACTTTGCCCGAGCACCTCAAGACGGTTGGCGAATACAGCGTGGTTGCCAAGTTGCACAATGATGTGCAGTTCGCAATCAACATCAACGTCGTCGCTAAGTGATCAACGCGGACCCGATCCGCAACAAGTGTTCATGAGGGCCTGGACCATGTGGTCTTGGCCCTTTTGTTATCCAAGTGAATGAGTTATCCCCAGTTTGGCAAAGTTGTCCACAAGTAATTCACAGTGTTTTACCCCTAGCGATCAACAGGGCAGATAGGTCAAAGTAGAAGCAATGGCAAACGGATCATCAGACAGATTTTCAGGAAGTTCAACCCGCGGCGGCAGAGACGATCGCGATAGGGCACAACGTCCAATGGTCAATCGCGTGCCTCCGCATAACTTGAGTGCTGAAGAATCTGTCTTAGGTTCAATACTTTTGTCAAGAGAAGCCCTTGACCAGATTGCAGAATTAGGTCTGCACGTTGGACACTTTTACAAACCCGCACACCAACATATTTTTGACGCCATTCGCGGACTGATGGCGACTGGCAATGGTGTCGATGTCATCACGGTGTCTGATGAACTTCGTCGCGCTGGACTACTTGAAGAAATTGGCGGACTCCCTTTCCTGTTGGGACTTCAGAACTCCACTCCACTCGTCGGTAATGTGGCTCGCTACACCAAAATCGTTATGGACACAGCGGCGCTCCGACGTCTCATTGGTGTGGCCAGCGAGATCGCAGAAATTGCATATACCGAACCTGACAATGTGGCGAAGGCTCTTGATGAAGCAGAAGCCCGTGTTTTCGCGGTGGCCGAAGAAAGAGTTGTTGACTCAACACGACAAATCAATGAGCTATTGATCACTTCAATTGTGGAACTTGAGAAGCGCTTTGAGAATAAGACATCACTAGCAGGCGTCGCCACT
>SHUW01000093.1 GCA_009694465.1 Ilumatobacteraceae bacterium | reverse complement strand
GTGAAACTATTGATGAAGGTTCAAACGCGACCTTCACAGTACGCACTTCAGTGAAATCAAATCGAGATATCAGATTTAATGTCACACTGTCAGGAAACGCTAAGAGCGATGTTGACTACTTAGCCCCAGATAGCGACGTCTACACCATTGCGGCTGGCGCTGAAAGCGTTGATATCAATATCCAAATACGAAGAGATGATGCCGTTGAACTTGATGAGGAGTTAATTTTTACAATCACTGGGGATGTGCCTCCTGCAGGAAAAAGCAAGCGCTACTACCTTGGAACAATTGTCAAATCAACGGTGGTCATTGAAAGTGGCGATTTACCAGAACTGACATTGATAGGGGGCTCAGCAATAGCTGAAGGTCGTAGTGGCTCATTCCGCATTGTTTCTGATGCGCCTGTCACAGAAGACACATCAGTTAATTATCAGGTGTCAGGCACAGCCACGAACGGTCAGGACTTTCGGGTCTTGAGTGGGACAGTGATCATGAAGGCTGGATCCTCAAGTGTTACGATTCTCATTGAGACAATCAATGATGATGTTGTGTTTTTACCAGCAGATATGTTGGTCGCGAACTGGCCTGCGCGCATTGGCAAGGTTGAGGTTGATGAAGGTGAATTCGTTCTTCAGGGCAATGTTGTACTCAGTCTGACGGAGCCTGAATTCACAATCACTATGAAGGTCAGCCCGACTGACCGAGCAGAACTTGTGATCGGTCAGGCAGTCTCTGTCGACTTAAAAGTCGGAGGACAGATTCTGCCAGGTGTGATCACTGAGTTAGGTGACAGCGCCACAGTTGGCCCAGGTGGCGAAGAGCAGTACGAAGGAACCGTTTCCGTTTCTGGTGCCTTCGACGCAGTTGATGGTGCCACGGTGTCAATAGATGTCACCCTTGCTGAAGCATTGCAAGTTTTGGCGGTACCTGTCGCTTCGGTGC
This sequence comes from Ilumatobacteraceae bacterium, assembly GCA_009694465.1. Lineage (GTDB taxonomy): Bacteria > Actinomycetota > Acidimicrobiia > Acidimicrobiales > Ilumatobacteraceae > Casp-actino8. The sequence continues at coordinate 4,464 of SHUW01000093.1, read as the reverse complement.
TGCGTTCGGCAGATGGCGATCAGGTCCGTGTCGTCAACGATCAGGGCACAATCACGCGTTTGAATGTGACGATCGGTTTGATTGACGGTGAATGGGTGGAGATCAAAGAGGGACTGGTAGGCGATGAACTGATCATCGTCGATATCGTTTCAGGCTCAGCGGCCGAGGCTCCCTGATACCTGTTATGTCGAATGTCATTGACCCTACGGTACTCATGGAACTCAGCCATGTCTCGCGTGTTTATGGCACGGGCGAGGCAGCGGTGTGGGCGTTACGTGATGTCTCAATGGTCATTCGCACAGGTGACTTTTTGTCCATCGTTGGGCCCTCGGGTTCTGGTAAGTCAACAATGCTCGGCTTACTCGGGTGTTTAGATGTCCCGACTGAAGGCACGATCACCGTAGGGGGAGAGGAAGTCACGCGCCTGGCCGATGCAGCACGCACACGAGTGCGCGGTCAAAGTATTGGCTTTGTCTTTCAACAATTCCATCTCATTCCGCACTTGGATGCTCTCGGCAATGTTGAGACTGCACTCTTATATCGTTCGCTGAAACCCGCCGAACGTAAAGAACGGGCAATGGCAAGTCTTGAGCGAGTCGGACTCGGCAATCGCTCTGATCATCGACCAGTACAGCTCTCGGGAGGAGAGCAACAACGCGTTGCTCTAGCACGGGCCCTTGTCACAGAGCCAAAAATCCTTCTTGCCGATGAGCCAACTGGAGCTCTTGATTCCAAAAACGCAGCAAATGTGATGGAGATTCTGTCTAGTTTACAGGCCACTTCACGAGCAGTTGTGATCGTTACTCACGATGCCAGTATTGCCAACTCAGCGGCGCGCAAGATTTCTATGCTTGACGGTGGCATTGTCACGGACGAGATCTTGCGCCGATGAGCACTTTTAAAGATCTTCTGCGTGTTGCCTTTAATGGATTGTTCGCACGCAAAGTGCGCACCTTGCTTTTGCTGCTCGGTCCGATGATCGGTGTGGCGGCAATCATTGCCTCCGTTGGATTGACTGATTCAGCAAAGGGCGATCTCAAGGCAAAGGTCAATAAGTTAGGCACCAACCTCATTGAGGCTGCAGCCTCAAGTTCTTTTGGTGGTCAAAACCCAACTCTTCCCACGGACGCCGTTGAACGAGCCCTGACTGTGACCACTGTCGAAAAGGTGAGTGCAGTTGTTGAGTTAACGAACATCGTCGTCTCACCATATGAAGAAGCCTCTGATGTTTTTGAAACAGTGCCGATTCCGGTTTTGGGTACAGATATTTACCTGCCTGAGGTCCTTGAGGTTGACTTGGTCAGTGGTCGCTGGATCAGCGACTTCGACGCTCAAAAAGGCGCTCGCTCTGCCGTCATCGGCGTCGGATTAGCGCAAGAGTTTAAGTTTTTGCCAGGTGAAATAAGAACGATTGAACTACGCGGTATCCCTTATGCAGTCGTCGGCATCTTAGATTCGGTTGAATTGGAGCCGGGTTTTGATAATGCAGTCTTTATCTCATTTCACAGTGCGGAAATTGATTTTCTAGACGATGACGCTGAGCCAAACAAAATGTATGTGCGCTGTGTGGAAGGGACCGAAAAGGAATCTGCTGATGCTTTGCGTCTTGCGGTCAATCTTGGTGGTCCTCAAGAAATCACTACTGAAATTAAAAGTGAAGCCCTCGAACTTGCTGCCCAAAGCGACCGCCAACTACAACTCATCGTGATCTCTATGGGCCTTTTGGCGATCATCGTGGGTGGACTTGGAATCGCCAATGTGATGTCAATTTCCGTCATTCAGCGTTCGGCGGAAATTGGTATCCGCCGCGCCTTAGGTCATACGCGCCAGATTATTGCGATTCAATTTTTGCTTGAAGCAATTGCAGTTGGAGTGATCGGAGGCATTATGGGCGTCTTACTCGGAATGCTGGCCATATTTATTGGAGCCAGCTTGGCTGGATGGGTTTTCGTCATGGCATCGTGGTTGGCCCCAGCAGGAATCATTTTGGCGATCACCATTTCTGTCTTGGCTGGTTTGTATCCCGCTAATCGCGCTGCAAAATTAGAACCCCTTGAAACTCTTCGTTTGGGCTAAGCCTGCTAACGATAGATGTCGAACAATTCACTAATCGCCTTAATTTGCCCGCCACTCAAGCTTGACATCACCGCAATTGGTTGTATCCCAATGTCGTACCAGCGGTCAAGCCCCTCGCGAACCTCATTGGCTGATCCGCTCAGCGTGCAATCATCAAGCCATGTATCGCTCATCAATGCGGAATGATCCTTATTATTTCCACTAGCGATCGCCGCCTCAATCGATTCCATCTCCTTGATATAGCCACAGGCTTTCCAGTAGTTGCGGTAATTTGGAAGCCGAACATACACCGCCATCGTGGCCCGATTGGCAGCTCGTGCTGTCGCCTTATCATCAGCAATAACGGTTGGAATCATGTTTGCTAGATAAAAACCCTCTGCAATTTTGTCTGCCGGCACTTTTTGAACCTGTTGTACCGAGTGAGTGAAACTGGCATTAGCCCATAAAGCACCTTGACCTATCTCCGTCGCTAAATTGAGCATTCGATCACGCAAAGTCGCCAGGTATATAGGGGGCAACGGACCGCCAAACCGTTCAGCGGCGTGAAGAGCGTCAACAAAATTTCTCATATCTGACAAAGGTGGCCCCATTGTCACTCCCAAGCGTTTCACCATTGCCTCATGGCTCACTCCTAGGCCCAAAGCGAACCGACCCTGCGATACCTCAGCAATGTGGCTTGCTAACGAACCAATGTCTGACGCTGAGGCTCCATAGATGCCTTGTATGGATGTGAAGAAGCGCATTTCATGTGTCACGTGGGCCAAACTTGCGCATAAGCCAAAAGCGTTACCCAAGGTTGGACACGCCAATGCCGGGAAGCCGCGCCGCTCGGCTTGTTCGGCAAGTTCTAAAATTTGTAGGCGCTTGGTTGGTGATGCAATCAGGGATAAGGCTGGAAAAGGCATGACTTGACCGTAGCCCAACACCACTTGACCCGCGTATCTCGCTAGTTTGGCAAGGTCATGTCGTCCACGAGCACCCGCCAAACTCCAGAAGTGAAAGATCACCTCAGAATCGGCCTCCTCTGTCCGTACAGTCTGACCACACCCGGCGGTGTGCAGGGTCAGGTCATGGGTCTGGCGAGGGCCTTACGCCGTATGGGGCATGAGGTCAGAGTCCTCGGCCCGTGTGATGGAGCACCCCCCGCTTCATTCGTCACGCCTATCGGTGAAAGTTTGCCGACCGTTGCTAACGGGTCCATCGCACCACTTGCTCCAGACCCTTCGGCAGCGTTGCGGACCATTCGCGTTTTGCGAGATGAGCAATTTGATGTCTTACATATCCACGAACCTTTAACGCCGGGAGCCAGCATCACTGCATTGGTGATGCGTACAGCCCCGATTGTGGCAACCTTTCATGCCGCCGGTGAAAGTCTGAGTTATAAATATCTCAGTGCTCCGCTCAAAGGGTTTGCTAGTGCTATTGATCATAGAGTCGCAGTTTCCAAGGACGCTGTGTTGCTTGCCCAGCGTTATCTCGGCGGCGAATATCAAATTCTCCCGAACGGTGTTGAACTCGATCGCTTTGATAGTTCTCAACGGGTCATCAAGAAAACAGATGCGAGGCGCTCAATATTTTTTTGTGGACGACACGAGCCTCGCAAGGGTTTAGAAGTGCTCCTCCAAGCGCACGCAACTTTACCTGAAGACGTTGATCTCTGGATTGCTTCCGATGGGCCCGAGACCGAGCGACTGAAAGGCGACTGGGCAGGAGATCCGCGTCTACTGTGGCTCGGCAGAATTTCTGATGCCGAAAAAGCGCAACGTCTACATGAAGCGGATATTTTTTGCGCTCCCTCACTCGGGGGTGAAAGTTTTGGAGTCGTATTGATTGAGGCCATGGCCGCACTTACGCCTATCGTCGCCAGCGCTCTTGATGGCTATATGAACGTGGCGACGCATGAAGTCGATGCGCTTTTGGTGGACCCCAACGAACCGCGCCATCTTGAGGCAGCACTGAAACGGTTGTTATCAGATGACGATTTGTGTGAGCGTTTGGTTGAAGCGGGTCACCACCGATCTCAACAATTCTCCATGGTTCATCTAGCCGAGTCCTACCTAGATATTTATCGTCAGATCATTGCCCGAGTTGGCCCAACAAAGTCTGCTTCTCATAAACCTCGCATTGCTCCCATGCAATTACTCCAGGGTGCTTTGGGCTTGATTCGTCGTCATTGATTGCCCTCTGAACACATTGCCGACGAGTTGTGGCGTAATATAGGGGAATGTTGTATTTTCTTGGAGTCGTAGTCATCGTGGCGCTGTTGGCAGTTGTTTTGTACAACCGTCTCATTCGAACTCGGAACATGGTGGATAACGCTTGGTCACAGGTGGACGTTCAACTCAAACGGCGCTTGGATCTCATCCCCAATTTGGTTGAAAGCGTTAA
>SHUW01000092.1 GCA_009694465.1 Ilumatobacteraceae bacterium | reverse complement strand
CGTGCGCAGACTCTCGGCAATCTTTCGTCGGGTGCAGTTGGAGCGGCCAACATAATCGTTGATAAACCAACCTCATCGGCAGCCTGACACCACAGAGCGGACTCCTCAAGCGGAAGATCAGGGATGATCGCTCCGCTAATACCTGCCTGCACTAATTGCGCGGCAAAACGTTGATGTCCTGCGTGATGCACGGTGTTGTAGTAGCACATCACCACCAAAGGAATTCCTACATCGAGAGTACGAACACCTTCAAAAATCGAGACCGGCGTGGCCCCGTCGTCAAGTGCACGCTGTGAAGCTTGTTGAATGATTGGACCGTCCATCACAGGGTCAGAAAAAGGTAATCCGATCTCTATGCAATCCGCTCCATGAGCCGCCGCTGCGCGTATCGCATCAGTCCAACCTACGAGTCCCCCAGTGACATAAGGAACCAATAACTTGCGTCCCGCATCGCGCTTCGCACGAAGTTCAGTCTCCAAGGTCGTCAAGGTCGCAGGCATTAACTCAAAACATCCATCATCTGGGCAACGTCTTTATCTCCACGACCTGACAAATTCATCAATACTGTTTGACCTTGCATATTTGGTGCTTCACGCGAAATCCACGCAAGGGCATGAGCACATTCCAACGCCGGAATGATTCCCTCCGTTTTAGCCAATAACTGAAAACCAGCGATGACTTCTGTGTCGGTCACTGTCGGGTACTCGGCACGACCAATGGACGCTAGATATGAATGTTCTGGACCGACTCCCGGGTAATCAAGCCCAGCCGATATTGAATGCGCCTCTTGCACCTGTCCATATTCGTCTTGCATCAGGTAACTGCGCATGCCGTGAACCACACCGGGTTGACCCCGACCGACCGCGGCACCACCTGCTGGCTCAACACCGATTAATCGTGCTTTGGTATCTACAAACCCAGAGAAAATACCGATTGCATTTGAACCACCGCCAACGCAGGCCACAACCACATCTGGATCCTGACCGTAACGTTCGAGGCACTGTTCACGAGCTTCTGTGCCGATCACGCGATGGAACTCGCGCACCATCCACGGATATGGATGAGGCCCCATCACAGAACCCAAGCAATAATGCGTGCTTTCCACGGATGCAACCCAATCGCGCATCGCTTCATTCACAGCATCCTTCAAGGTTCGGCTACCACTATGAACAGCCTCAACCTCAGCCCCGAGAAGTTTCATGCGGAAAACATTGAGTGACTGCCGTTCCACATCGACAGCGCCCATGTAAACCTTGCATTCAAGACCCATCAGTGCTGCGGCCGTCGCCGCCGCTACGCCATGTTGACCGGCGCCCGTCTCAGCCACGATGCGTTTCTTACCCATGCGCTTAGCCAACAAAACTTGCCCAAGAACATTGTTGATTTTATGCGAACCCGTGTGATTGAGATCTTCACGTTTGAGAACCAGTCGGATGCCCAACTTGCTTCCGAGTTGATAGCACTCAGTCAGCATTGATGGACGACCGGCATATTCCTTTAACGCCTGATTGAGTTCCGTGCGAAAACTTGGATCAGCCCACGCTTGGCGAAAGGAGGCCTCGAGTTCCTCACATGCTGGCACCAAAGTCTCGGGAACAAAGCGACCGCCGAACTCGCCGAAACGACCCGACTCGGAAGGATCAGACATCATTGACTTTTCTGCAATACTCACATCGCTCCTCGACAAGTAGACCTCTATGTTGGCATCTGATCGCTGCAACTGCCTAGTTGTTTAGCGATTTATTCATCCGCCCAATCATAGGGAAAATCATTGCCCGAGTCACCCGTCACATCCTCTGCTGGCGCCGCAGCGCGAGCATTAGCAATGAATCGCCGAAGTTTCAGAGCATCTTTCTTACCAGGAGCCGACTCCACTCCCGATGAAACATCGACGCCCCATGGACGCACGTAGCGCACTGCCTCGGCAACGTTGTCTGCTGTGAGACCGCCTGCCAAAATCATCCGAATACCCGATGGGATCTCATCGGTCAGAGACCAATCAAAAACCAAACCTGAACCTGGTTCAGGAGCGTCCACTAAAATCAAGTCCGTTCCAAACTGATTGGCGACACGGGCCTCACGCGAACCAGCCGTGACGGCCTTAATGATCCAACGAACATTGTCAGCCAAAGCCACAACGGTTGACAACGGCTCATTGCCGTGGAGTTGAACCGCCTTAATTCCAGACTTTGAAACAATGTCAAAGATTCTGTCCGGAAGATCTCCACGAAATACCCCGACCGTCAATATCTCGGGAGGTAGCCGGCGCGTGATGTCGAAGACAACTTGCGCTGACACCTGACGAGGTGACGGTGCAAAAACAAATCCGACCGCGTCGGCACCCATAGCAACAGCGAGTAGCGCATCATCCTCATTCGTGATGCCACAGATTTTCACGAACACGATGTAACCGTATCTGCCAACTGAGATATCAAAGTGGATACTGCGGTAGCAGATCTACAGATTGCGTAATGCCCGAACAGCGCCCGTGGGGTCGTCGGCAGTGACCAGACTCTCCCCCACCAATACTGCGTGATATCCCGCCTGATGAAGAGCTAACGCATCAACTGGTCCGCGTACGCCGCTTTCAGCCACCCGCAATACGCCCGACGGTATCAACCCTGCCATCCGCAGGGCACGGCGATGATCCACTTCAAAGGTGACCAAGTCACGTTGATTGACGCCAATAAGAAGCGCCTCAGCCAACAAGGCCACTTCAAGTTCGGCTTCATCATGAATCTCCACAAGAACATCGAGCCCAATCGATGATGCTAAGTGGTGCAGATCCATCAACTCATGGGGATCTAGCGCTGCAGCAATCAACAGCACGCAGTCCGCACCCATTAAGCGGGTGTCGCACACATCTTGAGGCGAGACTGTGAAATCTTTGCGCAAAACTGGCAAGGTGCACGCCGCAGCCGCGATCTGCAGATCTTCAATTGACCCCGCAAAAAAATCCTCATCCGTCAGAACAGACAAACAAGATGCTCCGCCCGACTGATACGCATCGGCTAAAAGCTGTGGGTTGAGATCTGCTCGTAAGAGCCCTTTGGACGGGGATTGACGTTTGATTTCACTAATGACAGCGATTGCTTGAATGGCGTCCATCTGCAGACGATCTCGGAACCCTCGCGCTGGCTGCATCTGCTCGCAACGCCGCACAAGGTCGGCCAACGAACGCTCATCGTTCGCCGCCAGCGCACGATGGTGCTCGAGGATCCGATCGAGATATGTGGCTTTCTGACTCACGAGGGAATCAGGCGCCCTTTCCGCCGATGGGTCCGAGGAAAGTCAATTCAGGGCGACCACCTAAGAAGGGTCCAATTGCTGGTCCCAGCGCCTTGAATGCTTCCGAACCCATATGCACGTTCAAAGCATCTTGATTCTCGTACATCTCGTACATGTACAGCACATCATCCTTTGTTGGATCGGTGTGGAGAATGTAATAAATCGTTCCCGCTTCACTTTTCGCGGTTTCCAAGGCTCCGCTGAGCGCTGCCGCTAACTCATCGCGCTTCCCTGGTGCGGCTGGAATGACAGCCCAAACAGCAACTTTGGTCATGATGAACCCCTTTTCGAAGACGGCACTTTGCCGTTGCCCTACCGTAGACGCTAGATCGTCTGAATTAAAACCCTAGACGGACCCGAACTTCATTTTCCAAGTCACTCAGTGGGACGCGGACCTGCTGAGTCGAATCCCGGTCACGAATCGTGACCGCATTGTCATCCAGCGAATCGAAGTCAACGGTGATGCACAACGGTGTACCGATCTCATCTTGACGGCGGTACCTCTTACCGATGGACTGCGTATCGTCGTATTCCACCATGTAGCGCTCGCCCAAGCGATCGAAAATATCACGGGCAATCGGAATTAAAGAGTCCTTTTTACTCAGCGGCAAAATTGCCACCTTGTAAGGAGCAAGTCGGGGATGCAATCGCAGAACTGTGCGCGCCTCTCCTCCGATTTCATCTTCTTCATATGCCGCTAATAAAAATGCTGCCATGGCACGGTTGACACCAGCAGCGGGCTCAATCACAAAAGGCACATAGCGCTCGCCAGTTGACTGATCGAAGTAGTCAAGTTTTTGTCCCGAGTGAGTTGCGTGCTGATTGAGGTCAAAGTTTGTTCGCTGTGCAATACCTTCAAGTTCACCCCAACCCCATGGGTAGGCAAATTCAACATCGGCAGTACCTGTTGAGTAATGGCTCAATTCATCAGCGTCATGAGGACGCAAACGCAACATCTCCGTGGGAATACCCAGGTCCACATACCACTGCATACGCGTATTGCACCAGTACTCGTACCATTTGGGACCTTCACTCGGTGGAACAAAAAACTCAAGTTCCATCTGTTCAAATTCGCGGGTTCGAAAGATGAAGTTACCTGGGGTGATCTCATTACGGAAACTCTTGCCGACTTGAGCAATGCCGAATGGTGGCTTCTTGCGACTCGTTTGCAGAACATTTGAGAAGTTGACGAACATTCCTTGAGCGGTCTCTGGACGTAAGTACACCTCTGCGCCCGAACCCTCAACGGGTCCCGCAAAGGTCTTGAACATCAAGTTAAAAGCTCGTGCTTCCGTCAAGGTATCTTTGGCGCCGCAGTTGGGACACACCGACCTGTCCTCAATGTGGTCCTCGCGAAAACGTTGTTTGCAACTTTTACAATCCACAAGAGGATCACTGAAGTTTGCAAGGTGACCACTGGCCTCAAACACTTGTGGAGGACCAAGAATCGCTGCGTCAATCAACACAACATCATCGCGCTTTTGCACCATCGTGCGAATCCACGCTTCACGGACATTGCGTAACATCAGCGAACCTAGTGGGCCGTAGTCATAACTCGACCGAAAACCCCCGTAGATCTCCGCCGATGGGTAGACGAAGCCTCGCCGTTTACAAAGGTTGACAATCTGGTCGAGATCTTTAGCTGGCATAGGAGAGCAAGTTTAGGGGTTTGCTAGTGCTCACAAGCAGGTATAGAACAATCAGTGCTGTTCAAAAAGAGAAACTGAGCGCAACCGTCTCTCAATATGGTGCTCAAAGGCTCGTGTTGCGAGTTGTGCCACCTCATTTAAGACAGGGTCGTTGAGAGTCTGCGGTCCCGGTTGGTGCGCTTGATCCAACATTTCGCCGAGTCGGCCCCCAAGTACATCGCGCAACAATTTAAGCGCTGCTGGTGAAATCGCAAACCCTGCGCGGCACGAACGACAGACGACGCCTCCCTGTTGTATATCGAAAGCCACAAAATTGATATCTTCTCCGCTGCCTTCACCACATGCCACACAACTGTCGAGTTGTGGGCGAACGCCTTCAGCAACGAGTAATTTCCACAAGAAGGCTGGGACTACAAGCGGCGAGGGGCGCGTCAATAAGGTTTGCCGAGCACCCAGCAACATTTTGAACATCTGCGGTACTGGTTCACGATCAGGGACTAATTGGTCAACAGCTTCCAAAA
>SHUW01000091.1 GCA_009694465.1 Ilumatobacteraceae bacterium | reverse complement strand
GTCATAACGCCAACTTCTGCGCGGAACATTTCTTACAGATGTGCCGACGCCAAGTTGAAAAAGCGATACATGATCATCAGATGCTGAACAAAAGCGATCGGATTTTGGTGGCAGTTTCTGGGGGTAAAGATTCCTTGGCAGTTTGGGACATGTTGATTGATTTGGGCTATCAGGCCGATGGGTTATATGTGGCACTAGGAATCGGCGAATACAGCGAGGAGTCACGGGGCTATACCGAACGTTTTGCTGATGAGCGCGGTTTGAAACTCACAGTTGTTTCGTTGCGTGATGATTATGGATACGACATTCCAACGGCCAGTCGAGCGACAGGTCGTGTACCTTGTTCAGCCTGCGGTATGAGTAAGCGCCACCTCTTTGACAAGGCAGCAATTGATGGGGGCTACGACGTTGTTGTGACGGGTCATAATCTTGACGATGAAGCAGCGGTTCTATTCGGTAATGCCCTGCGTTGGGATGTGGAATATTTGGCAAGGCAGTTACCAGTGCTGCCGAGTCGCCATGGTTTTCCAAAAAAGGTCAAGCCGTTGATTCGTCTCTCTGAGCGAGAGATGGCGGCTTGGTGTGTCGTTCGCGGAATCGATTACATAGTGGACGAATGTCCGATCGCTGCGGGCAATAAACACATCGGGTTTAAAGAAGCGCTGAATGCACTTGAAGAGAAGTCTCCTGGGACGAAGGCATCTTATTATCTAGGCTTTCTTGACCGCATGGCTCCTGTTTTGGCGGGCATCGCTGCATCGGGAGCAGACAGCGTGACACCATGCACGCGTTGTGGCGCCCCCACGGGTGGCGAAGAAGGATCCCTCTGCGCCTTCTGTCGGCTTGTGGAAAGATCAGCCGCTCATGAGCCGGTATCAGTTGAACTGATACTAAAAAAGTCGCGTTCGCAAAAACGCGCACAATCGGAGGTTGCCCAATCATGAGTTCCACTTTTGCCTACGGTGACAAGATTTTATTGATTGACGGTAAGCAGCGTCGTTACTTAATGAATCTGACAGAGGGAGCAGAGTTTCATAGCCATGCTGGTTATGTCTCGCATAGTGAAATCCTCGGTCAACCAGAGGGTTTTCGTCTGCAGTCGACAAAAGGGGCGCGCTACATTGTGTTGCGGCCAACGTTGGAGGATTTTGTCGTTGAGATGCCTCGCGGCGCGCAAGTTATTTATCCCAAGGATCTTGCGCCCATTTGCATGCTCGCTGATATCGGACCAGGGGTTAAAGTTCTTGAAAGTGGTGTTGGCTCTGGTGCGCTTTCAATGACCATGTTGCGCTACGGAGCAGAAATCACGGGTTATGAATTGCGCGAGGATTTTGCCAATCGGGCGATCACAAATGTGCGCTCTTTTCTTGGGGAAGAGGCTTTGAGTCGCTATCACGTCCAAGTCCGTGACTGTTATGAAGGTATTGATGACGGCGATATTGATCGCGTCATACTCGATTTGCCCGAGCCTTGGAATGTGGTCCCTCATGCGCAAAAAGTAATGCGCCCAGGGGGAATACTTGTTGCCTACACGCCATCAATCACCCAAGCAGTACGTACACGTGAAGCCATGGCAAATCCAATGTGGACTGGAACAAGGACGCTTGAGGTTTTGCATCGCGGTTGGTATATCGAAGGCCAAGCGGTTCGACCTGATCACCGGATGGTGGCACACACTGGATTTCTTACGACAGGTCGGCTGTTAAGTGCTCCGAACCAAGAAGAGATTTAGGGCTCAATAAAAATGCACTCGCCGGGGCATTCTTCGGCAGATTCAATGACGCCGTCCATCTCTTTATCGGCGAAGTTGGCCAGCCCGTCTGCGCCCTGAGCGTTTCCTTTGGCAGTTGCATAAATTGTGGCGCCATCGCGTACATAAGCCAGGCCGTCATCCAAGAGTGTAAAAACATTGGGGGAGATCTCTTCGCAGAGACCGTCGCCGGTGCAGAGATCTTGATCAATCCAGACCTTCATTTTGGTTCGCTAGCTCCTTGTTCATCACACTGCGGTAGGACACCGCTCAATTTCTAGGTTACAGGTCAAGGCATCTCAACGCTGACTCAAAAGGGGGTTCGCAGCAACTTTTGCTGGCGGGCAATGTGACCTCGGTCTTTGAGGCTCAACCTACGCCACGACAGCCATATTCGAAGGGGTGTAGTTTTGGAGTTAGCGTCGCCAGAAAGGTCCGTCGTGAACGAAAATTCTTCAGATCAACAGGGCACAGAAACTGATGTGCTGGCTTTGCGTGCGGAAATAGAGGTTCTGCGTTCTCGGCTTGCCGAGGCTCCTCGGCGCTCGCGGCAACTTGAGGAGAGACTTGCCGAGACGCAAGGGCTGCTGACTCAAGAAGCGTCAAAGAATGAGAAGTTAAGTTTCGTGTTGCGCGAAGCAAGAGAAAATATCGTTTCCCTGCGTGAAGAAGTTGACAAGTTGTCTCAGCCACCTTCGGCTTATGGAGTCGTCGTCGGGAAAAACGATGACAGGACCGTTGATGTTCTGACAAGTGGCCGCAAGTTGAAAGTCAATCTCAATCCTGAGATTGACTTTGAGTTACTTGAGCGAGGTGCCGAGGTGGTTCTCAACGAGAGCTTCAACGTCGTGACTTCTCGTCGCTCTGAGGGCTCAGGAGACGTGGTTTCCATTCGTGAGTTACTTGACGATGGTATTCGTGCCATTGTCGTTGGGCGAAATGACGAAGAGTCAGTATGCGAACTAGCGGACGCTTTGCGGGGAGTGCTCCTGCGTAATGGAGATACCGTGCGTCGTGATATTCGCACCAATCTGTTATTGGAAAAGCTCCCAAGACCTGAAGTTGAGGATCTTCTTCTTGAGGAAGTACCCGATGTGAGTTACCTCGATATTGGGGGACTCGACGCCCAGATTGAACAGATCGCTGATGCTGTTGAGTTGCCATTTTTGCACCACGATCTCTTCGCTGAACATCAACTACCTGCTCCCAAGGGTATTTTGCTGTACGGCCCACCTGGATGCGGCAAGACACTGATAGCCAAAGCAGTTGCCAACAGTTTGGCGAAGAAAGTTGCAGCCCGAATGGGAGATGAAAAGGGACGGAGCTATTTCATCAACATCAAAGGGCCTGAATTACTCAATAAGTATGTCGGAGAAACCGAACGACAAATCCGTTTGGTGTTCCAGCGAGCCCGAGAAAAGAGTGAAGAGGGTTGGCCCGTGATCATTTTCTTTGATGAGATGGACTCAATGTTTCGCACACGCGGGACCGGCATTTCATCGGATATGGAGTCAACTATCGTTCCGCAGTTTTTGGCGGAAATTGATGGAGTTGAAGGACTTCGAAACGTCATCGTTATCGGCGCCACGAACCGCGAGGATCTCATCGATCCGGCGATCTTACGACCTGGTCGCCTTGATGTGAAGATAAAGATTGAGCGACCTACAGCAGAGTCAGCTCATCAGATTTTCGCGCGGTATTTGACGAGCGACATTCCGATTTCATTGAGCGAGGTCGCAATTGCTGGAGATATTCACAGCGCTATTTCCTTGATGATTGATCAGGGTGTTGCTGAGATGTACAGCACTGAAGAGGTCAATCGCTTTTTGGAAGTCACCTATGCCAACGGCGACAAGGAAGTCTTGTATTTTCGTGATTTTGCTTCTGGTGCGATGATTGAGAATATTGTGCGCCGAGCGAAGAAGTTGGCGATCAAAAGGGTCATCAGTGGCGGTGAGAGAGGAATTTGTACGCAGGATGTACTTGATTCAGTGCGCCAAGAGTTCCACGAGCATGAAGACCTTCCAAACACCACTAATCCCGATGACTGGGCAAAAATCTCAGGAAAGAAAGGCGAAAGAATCGTCTTTATTCGCACCCTTGTGAACGAAGGTCGCCAAACCCGTGTATCGGGTGGTCGCTCCATTGAACGTAGCGCTACGGGTCAATACCTGTAGTAGATGAGGTCGGATTATGGCTATCGCGAAAATCTGTGGAATCGAAACCGAATATGGAATCCAGATTCGCGGTAGTGAGTCCAATCCGATACTTGCTTCCTCGTTGTTGATCAGTTCCTATGTTGCTGCCACTTCTAAAAAATCTGATGCGCAGGGAATTAACTGGGATTTTTGCGACGAACAGCCGGCCATCGATGCACGCGGGTTTTCCTACGAGGACTCTTTCGCTCCAGAGATTGAATCTCACTTGGTGAATGCAGTCCTGACCAACGGGGCACGCTATTACGTGGATCATGCTCACCCAGAGATCTCGACCCCCGAATGTCGGACGGCTTTGGAAGTTTTGGCTTTTGATTGTTCGGCTGAAGAGATCGTCCGCCTTTCAATGAAACTTGCGCAGCCTTTTCTTGGGCCGCAAGCCGAAATGGTTCTCTACAAAAACAACAGCGACGGAAAAGGAAACAGTTACGGTTGTCATGAGAACTTTTTGGTCTCCCGTGATGTTCCCTTTGGTCGTCTAGTCGCCCAAATCACTCCCCATTTTGTGACGCGACAGATATTTGCAGGAGCCGGCAAAGTTGGGTGCGAGATTCCAGGAGTCTCTGAACGCGAAGTGCCGTATCAGATAAGCCAAAGGGCAGATTTTTTTGAAGAAGAAGTTGGTTTAGAGACGACTCTTCGTCGTCCGATTGTCAATACTCGGGATGAACCGCATTGTGATCCCCAGAAATATCGTCGCTTGCATGTCATCGTGGGTGACGCCAATATGTCTCAGACTGCGACGTTGCTGAAGGTTGGTACCACTTCATTGATCCTGGCAATGATTGAAGACGAGGTCTTGCCTGTTGACCTCTCCCTGGCGCATCCGGTACCAGCGATTCGTCAAGTGAGTTATGACCTGACATTGCGCCAGACCCTGTTGTTGCGCGATGGTCGCAGAATGAGTGCGCTGGATATTCAATGGGCGCTACTGGAGATGGCGAGTAAATATTCGATATCTCACGGCTTGGAGTGCCTTGGCGGACCAGATGATGGCGAGCAGATTTTGCAACTATGGGAGACCGTTCTCAACGGTCTTTCTGGTGAACCAGAATCTGTTGCGCACCTCGTGGATTGGGTTGCAAAAAAACGTTTAGTTGATGGATACTCGCAGCGGCACGATCTACAGCCGGGCGATTCCCGATTGAAGGCGATTGATCTGCAATATCACGATATGCGTGAGGAAAAATGTTTGGCTTTACGTGTCGGCTTGGATCAGATCGTCACCGATGAACAGATTCAACGGGGAGTGACGGAACCTCCAGATTCAACTCGTGCTTTTTTTCGCGGTAAATGTCTCGAGCGTTGGCCTGATCAGGTTATCTCGGCGAATTGGGACAGTATGGTTTTTGAGGTTGACAAAGGTCCTTTACGAAGGGTGCCGATGATGGAACCGATGCGCGGGTCTAAGGAGTTGGTCGGCCATTTATTCGACTCGGTGACCTCGCTTGCCGAGTTTCTTGAGCAGTTAGGTGTCTAAAGGTGTTGAGAAGTGACTATC
>SHUW01000009.1 GCA_009694465.1 Ilumatobacteraceae bacterium | reverse complement strand
AGTGAGGATGATCTGGTGTACGCATACTCAACAGATGACACACACATTGAGGTCAACCAACCCCTTTGCTCAGCATGGCGAGTGTCAAGCACCTTGGATATCGTGAATCGCTCCGTGGCAGCGGGAGAGCGCAAGGTGAGCGATGTTGTTAAGGGTCTGCGAACCTTGCGAGTTCTCGTACCCTTCAGCCACCTCGCCAATTTTAATTCACCTGAGGACTTCAGCAGACTCAAGTCGTGACTCCGCTAGTTTGTAATGATGCCTGCGTATCCTTCCGAGATTTCAGTCGATGAGTTAGCACATTTGCTTGAGGGCGGCATTCACTTAATTGATGTTCGTCAGCTCGATGAGTATCAATCCGGTCATGTGGCTGGAGCGGTGCACATAACTTTGCAGGAGATACCCAATCGTGTTGAAGAGTGTGTCAGCGCTGATGGATCACCTACATACTTGATCTGCAAAGTAGGCGGCCGGAGTGCTCAGGCCTGTGAGTATTTGGCAGGGCAATCCTTGAATGTCGTAAATATCGCCGGTGGCACACTTGCATGGTTGGACAGTGGTCGCGATGTCATTGAGGGGGATAATCCGACGTGAGTTTTTCGTGGATTGATAATGATCGTGACCTGAAAGCTTTGCTTGATGGCTTGAAGACCGAGACGAGAGTCGCCTTAGACACCGAGTTCCACCGTGAGAAAACCTATTTTCCGCGATTGGCATTAGTGCAACTGGCTTGGAGCGATGGTCTCGCGATCGTTGACCCATTGTCTTGTGATGCGCGCATGCTGGGTCAAATTTTTGGGCCAGATCATCTCATCGTGCTTCATGCGGCTCAACAAGATCTTGATGTTTTGTCACATGCCATCGGAGTCATTCCGCATCGAATCTTTGACACCCAAGTGGCAGCGGGATTCCTTGGTTACTCAACTCCGTCGTTAGCCTCTCTGGTTAATGCCGAACTGAAGATTGCGCTCCCCAAAGGAGACCGATTGACAGACTGGTTGCGCCGTCCATTAACGGATGGACAAAAGTCCTATGCGGCCTCTGATGTTGAACACCTCTTTGAACTGCACGATTTATTAACCGCCAAGTTGGATGAACTCGGACGCACGCAATGGGCCCTCGATGCTTGCGAGGAATTACGCAACCGCAAAGTTGGACCTGGAGATCCAGCAGACGCTTGGCAGAAGCAGAAAGATGTGCGGGCATTGAAGCCGCGAACCCGGGGCGTCTTAGCGTCCTTGGCTGAGTGGCGAGAACGGCGGGCGATGGCGAGCGACATTCCTCCGCGTCAGGTTTTGCCTGATTTGGCGTTGCAGGGAATAGCGCAACGCGAGCCAGCCTCAATCAACGAATTAGCTCAGTCCCGAGGTGTTGATGAACGGCATACACGGGGTGCCGTCGGAACAGAGATCTTGGCTGCTGTCCGCTTTGGTCAGGAGCATCCTCTGGAGATACCTGTTTCGGACTCTGACGATGTTGAACGCCATCTCCGACCTGCTATTACCCTGATCTCAGCATGGTTGAGTGAGGTGGCCAGGGTACAAAAGATAGATAACGCCCTGCTGGCCACCCGCACGGACATTTTGGCCTTCATTCGTCAAGATCAAGCGGCCCGTTTGCTCGCTGGCTGGAGGCGGGATTTGGTGGGTGGCGACCTTAAATCTTTGCTTTCAGGAGAATTGGGACTCTCCTTCGATGGACATGGAGGCCTTAAAATGATGAGAGGCTCTGTCTCCCCAGAAGTTCCCGAGTCACTGTAATAGCCAAAATTGAGCCACTTGTCACCGCTAAGGTGACTCAAAACGGGGAATGACGAGCAAGTTCCCACATTTTGCACTTGTGAACGCCTAAACTATCGGTCGCCTGCGTTTGACGTGTGGTGGATAAGGGTTGCCACAGTTGCACTAGTACGGCTTTGGCGATCTTACGTTTTTTAGTCCTCAACCCCTCTCTTAAGTTCGGAGCCCTAACGTGAAAAAGGGTCGTCACCGTCGCTTCGAAGAAGCGCGAAAATTGAAGCAAGCAGGGCCCAGTGCCTTAGATCTCGGTTTAGTGGGCGGAGATTCTCAACCGCGTTCGCAAGATGACGAATATGCCGCACTAGCTGAAAAATACGGAGTCGTCTTTGATGATGAAGATGATGTTGAGGAAGAGGATGACGACCAGGCGTAAGCCGGTTGCCCACAATTGATATGGCAAAACAAATACGTAATGTTGCGTTAGTCGCGCACGTAGATCATGGCAAGACAACGCTCGTGGACGCATTGTTGCGCGCCACAGGCACGTTTGCCGCCCACCAAGCTGTTGTTGATCGAGTTATGGACTCCAATGATCAAGAACGCGAACGAGGCATCACAATTCTTGCTAAGGCCGCATCAGTGACCTACAAGGACACCAAGATCAACTTGGTTGACACCCCTGGACACGCTGATTTCGGTGGTGAAGTTGAGCGAGCGTTAACTATGGTCGATGGCATTTTGCTTTTGGTAGATGCGGCTGAAGGTCCTCTGCCTCAAACTCGTTATGTTTTGCAAAAGGCACTTTCACTGAATCTGCCGGCGATTGTCGTGATCAACAAGGTTGACCGCGGGGATGCACGGGCTGAAGAAGTTTTAGACGAGGTTTATCAGCTTTTTATTGATCTTGAGGCTGACGATCACCACATTGATTTCTCGGTAATTTCCGCGGTCGCACGAGAAGGTCGCACAATGGTTGGGCTCGGTATGCCTGCCCAAGATGCAGACCTCTCTGCACTGCTGGACACTATCGTCGAACGCATTCCAGCCCCGACCGGGGACCCAGATGCGCCCCTGCAAGCATTGGTGACAAACCTTGACGCATCGGAGTATCTCGGACGTTTGGCAATCGGTCGCGTCTATCAAGGTGTTTTGCGTAAGGGTGAGATGGTTGCTCTCCTTGAAGAAGAGTTCGCTGAAGGTCAGCCACCTTTGAAGCGTCGCCTCTCCCAATTGATGGCTTACATGGGAGTCGGTCGGGTTGAAGTTGACGAACTCCGAGCTGGTGACCTCTTTGTCGTCGCCGGATTCCCAGAGGTTGAGATTGGTGACACCATCGCCTCAACCGATAACCCGGTGGCTTTGCCACGTCTGACAGTTGATGAACCTGTGCTTCGAATGACATTTGGCGTGAATACATCACCTTTTGCCGGACGAGATGGCAAGTATCTCACTAGCCGCCACCTGATTGATCGTTTACACAAAGAGGTTCTAGGGAACGTTTCTATCAAACTGCATGAGACCGATTCAGCCGATGTCATGGAAGTGGCGGGCCGTGGAGAATTGCAATTGGCAGTACTCATCGAAGGTATGCGCCGTGAGGGATTTGAATTACAAGTCAGCCGCCCAGAGGTCATCACCAAGGAAGTAAATGGTAAGAAGTTCGAACCTCTAGAGCGCGGTGTCTGTGACGTACCAGATGAGTATGTCGGAGCTGTCACTCAAGCATTAGCGCCACGTAAAGGACGCGTCACTGACCTCAGGTCTGGCGATCCGGGTCGTTCAGTCATTACGTTTGAATGTCCGAGTCGAGGTCTGATTGGTTTCCGTTCGTTGCTGATGACCGCGACTCGTGGTACGGCCATGTTGCATCAAAACCATGCTGGTTGGATGCCTTGGTGTGGCGAACTACCTCATCGTTTGGGTGGCGCGATGATTGCTGACCGTGAGGGAATGGTCACGGCGTATGCCCTTGACAACTTGCAGTTGCGTGGAGAGTTATTCGTTGAACCAGGTGAAAAGACCTATGAGGGAATGGTTGTCGGAGAAAGTTCACGTGGCGATGAGATGGTCGTGAACGCGGTCCGCGCCAAGGAAAAGAACAACATTCGAACCCATAGTCATGATGACGGTGTCAAATTAGCTGCACCGAAAATTCACACACTAGAGACGGCTATTGAGTGGATCGGCGATGATGAACTCGTGGAGATCACTCCTAAGGCAATTCGAGTTCGTAAGCGATATCTCAATCCTGAAGATCGCAAGAAGGCTTTTAAAAAGTCGAACTAAAAACTAATTATTTGCGGTTTCGCATAACAGGATGCGGTATCGGGACTGCTGTTGGACGCTCAAGAATTTCCACGAGCAAGTCGTAAATTTCCTCGGTTACAGTCTCGCAAATTTCCTCTTTGAGGTACTTGTATACAGGCTCTTTGCCAACAAACGCATCAGAGTTTTCAGTACACCACCAATGAAGATCATCGCCACCTGCGCCCCAGTCGCGACGTTTCCACTCGCGGACCACAGTACTGACCCATCCGTTTGCGTCAGTGTTGTGTTCAAGGCGCAATGGTAACTGCCAGCAAACATTCGGCTTCCAATCAAGTGGGCGCTCATTAGCCTCTGTGGCGGCGATATGAAATGCGCAACCAGCGCCACCGGCAAAGCCAGGTCGATTGAGAAAAATGCACGCGCCATCCACTCGACGCGTCATTGTGTCACCATCTTTATTGCTCTTCAAGAAGCCTTTAGTCTTGGCCTTGTCTTTGAATTGCCAGTTCTTCTTTGTCAAACGGACCACTGCTTTAACAACATTGGCAACATCTTCCTCATCAACGAAGTGGGCGCCTAGTGAGCAACAACCCTCGTTGAGTTCCGGCGTAGCGACATCATGAATTCCTTGGCATCCCTCACCAAAAATACATTTCCACGATGAGCGCATAAAGGTGGCGTCAAACGTCCATGTGCGCTGATGGTGGGGATCTTCAAAACTGATCATTTCATGCAAGTCTTGATGACGACCAGAGAGTTCTTCTACTGGAGCGACGGGAACCGATTTTCGGACTCGGACGGAGGTGGTGGGGACTGTCTGACGTTTACTCACTCGGACAGGTTAGGGGAATATCTCTCTTTCAGGCAGGTACCCAAGGGTAGGATTTGAACGTTATGAATTCGCCTCCGCGCACTGCTCAAGAACTAAGAACGAGCTTCCTCAAGTTTTTCGCTGAACGCGATCACACGGCAGTGCCGTCAGCCAGTTTGATTCCTCATGATCCGACGGTCTTGTTCACCGTTGCGGGGATGGTCCCTTTTAAGCCGTACTTCGTTGGTGATGAGGTCGCGCCGTACAGTCGGGCTGCCACGATTCAGAAATGCGCTCGTGCCGGTGGCAAGCACAACGACCTTGATGATGTCGGCCGCACTAAGCGCCACCTCGTCTTTTTTGAAATGATGGGCAACTTTTCTTTCGGTGATTACTTCAAAGCCAAAGCGATTCCTTGGAGTTGGGAATTCGTGACTGAGATTTTGGGCTTTGATGGAGACCGTATATGGGTGACGGTCCATACCAGCGACGATGAGGCTGAAGCGATGTGGCACGAAGAAGTCGGTGTGCCTATGGATCGCATTCAACGCCTCGGGGACAAGGACAACTTCTGGCAAATGGGAGATACCGGTCCATGTGGCCCATGCTCCGAACTGCATATTGACCGCGGATCCGAGTTTGGGCCATCCGGCGGACCGTTAAATGATCCGCACGGTGATCGTTTTATGGAGTTTTGGAATCTGGTTTTCATGCAGTACAACCAGTCGAGCGATGGATCACGTGTCCCGCTACCAAAGCCATCCATCGATACGGGCGCAGGTCTTGAACGAATATTGGCTCTCCTGCAGGGCAAGGACAGTGTCTGGGAGACGGACGCTATTTTCCCGATCGTGGAGGCCGCACAATCGGTCACGGGGTCGAGTTACAAAATCGGGGATTACGAAGATCGAGCGAGTTTTAGCCTGCGGGTATTGGCCGAGCATGCACGGTCAAGCACGATGCTCGTTAATGATGGGGTCTTTCCTTCTAATGAAGGTCGTGGCTATGTGTTGCGGCGAATTATTCGCCGTGCAGTTCGCCACGCCTACTTATTGGGTACCGAAAAATTGGTGATGCCAGCGCTTGTTGAGTCCGCAATCAGCACTATGGGTGAGGCTTATCCAGAAATTATTGCTCAAAAGGATTTCATTTTGGGTGTTTTGACAAAGGAAGAAGAAAGATTCCGACAGACACTAAAAACTGGTCTTTCTATTCTTGAAACTGAGTTGAATCAAGCAGATGAAAATCATGTGGTGTCGGGTTCCACGGCGTTCTTACTACACGACACCTACGGCTTTCCTCTCGAGGTCACTCAGGAGATCGTGGCTGAACGCGAGCTCTCAGTTGACCTTGAAGGTTTCCGCCTGGAGATGGATCAGCAGCGTCAGAGGGCAAAGGCAGCGCGTAAAGGCAATGTCGCTGACGACTCGCGTATGGATCTCTACCGAGAGGTGATGGAATCGCATGGTACGGGTGGATTTATCGGTTATGAACGCGAATCCTGCTCAACAAAAGTAATGGCGATTATTCCCGATGACGATGGTCTTTTTGATGTCTTCCTCAAACAGACTCCATTTTATGCGGAGAGTGGTGGCCAGGTTGGCGACACGGGGTTTATTACGTCCTCCTCCGGAAACTACGAAGTTCTTGACACCACCTACGCATTGCCGGGACTACGTCGGCATCTATGTCGCGTGATATCTGGAACACTGCTGATTAATCAAGAAGTACAGGCCGTTGTTGACGGTCTGCGTCGTACCGCTATTCGACGCCACCACACTGCGACACATATTTTGCATTGGGCACTTCGCGAGGTTCTCGGCGAGCATGTCAAACAGGCTGGCTCTTTAGTCAACGATGAACGGTTGCGCTTCGACTTCAGTCACTATGACTCACTCTCTAGTGACCAACTGAAGAGTATTGAGGATCTTGCGAACACTGTGACGCTAGACAATGCCGCAGTGACATCACTAGAAACCTCTAAAGACGAAGCCCTAGAGAAGGGTGCGATTGCTTTCTTTGGTGATAAATATGGCGATCGGGTGCGAGTTTTATCAGCCGGACCATCTGTTGAATTATGTGGTGGAACCCATGTCACCGCCACCGGGGATATTGGATTGATTCACATCATCTCTGAAGGATCTGTGGGCGCCAACTTGAGGAGAATTGAAGCCGTTGCCGGCATCAGGTCGCTCGAACTTTTGCAGCGGGAGCATCGTTCCTTGAATGAGGCGGCCTTACTTTTGGGTACAAGTTCGCAGGAACTTCTAATTGGGGTGCATCGTAAACTTGACGAGTTCAAGGTTGTGCAAGAGGAGAACAAACTTTTGAGATCTCGTCTCGCTGTTTTCGGAGCCGCAACCTTGGCACAAGGGGCAACTGATGGCATCGTTGTGGCGCGTGTCGATGAACTATCACCTGGCGATCTTCGTGAATTGGCATTGGCCGTTCGGCAACAGGTTGGAATTCGTGCTGTCGTGCTCGGTGGACTAACTCCCGAAGGAGGTGTTTCGCTTGTCGCCGCAGTGACACCGACTAGCGGTCTCTCGGCAACGGCGTTGATTAAAGATGCCGCCAAGGCGGTCGGGGGCGGCGGCGGCGGCAAGGGAGATATCGCCACGGCCGGTGGAAAGCTTCCCGAACACTTGCCCGAAGCTTTACGTCTCGCCGAGGTGGCGGCTCGCTCCTGATGCGCGCCCTTGGTATAGACCTCGGAACAAAGAGGATAGGTCTTGCAGTGAGTGACCTCAGCGGAACCATCGCTAGCCCACACAGTGTTCTTCTGCGAACAAAGTCTGTTCGCCTAGATCATCTCAAAATCGCTGAAATAGTTCAGCAAGAAGAAGTTGAGGTTGTAGTGATCGGTCTTCCATTATTGATGGCAGGCGGTCATGGACCTGCGGCAAAGGCCGCCACCATTGAGGCTCGCCGACTGAGTACGGTTTTATCTGTGCCGGTAGAAATGTTCGACGAGCGTATGACCACGGTGGCCGCAGATCGTGCCCTCAAGGAAGCGAACTTAAGCGCTACAGCACGTCGTCAATATGTCGACAAAGTGGCTGCGGCGATCATGTTGCAGGCATGGCTTGAAAGTCGGCATCTTCGTGAATGAACCTCAGGATGTGGATCATCAACACCGGGTCTTGCCATCGCTAGTGGTGAATGGCTTTCTCAGCAAACGAATCGTCAACATAGTCGCGTTGCTTTTTATTTCAGTGTTTGTCGTCGGTGTAGTCGCTTTCGGAGCCCACAAATACTGGTATCTCCAACAAGTCAATCCAAGTGGGCAAGCTGATGCGTCCGAAATATTTTTGATCACTGAAACTGATGATCTATCAACTTTGAGCAAACGTCTGAAGCAAGAGGGCTTTATCGTTAATGATTCCGTGTTTCGTTCTTACGCCTCCTCAGAGGGAGGTCTTGAGATCCTTCCCGGTTATTACACTCTTCGGCCCCGTGATCACATGGGAAATATTTTGCGTGTTTTGCGAACCCCTCCGAATGACACTCTGAGCAAGGTCACCTTTCCAGAAGGTTTCACACTGGCACAAATCGCTGAACGCCTGAATCAAGGTGTTCCCTCCATTGATGCAGAGGATTTTCTTGCAAAAACTGGTGACGCGGAGTTGACCACCTCAGCTGTGAGATCCGTGTATCAGCCTGATTCAGTGACATCGCTTGAAGGGCTTTTGTTTCCTGATACATATCTCATCTCTGGGGACAAATCTGCGACTCAGGTAGCCCAAGAAATGCTGAAGTTGATGGAGCGTGTTGGTCGTCAAGAAGGATTAGATGATTCGCTGAACCTTGTCGGGCGATCACCTTATGAGGTATTGATTATTGCTTCAATAATTGAAAGGGAGGCGAAAGTTCCGCAGGATCGCCCCAAGATTGCCAGAGTGATCTACAACAGATTGACGCTTGGAATGCCTCTTGAAATTGATGCGACACTTTTCTATAAGCAAAATTCTGAACTCTCTTTTCCAGCGCTGAAAGCAATTGACACACCCTTCAATACCTACATGTACACAGGG
Organism: Ilumatobacteraceae bacterium; assembly: GCA_009694465.1. GTDB lineage: Bacteria > Actinomycetota > Acidimicrobiia > Acidimicrobiales > Ilumatobacteraceae > Casp-actino8. The sequence goes on along the minus strand of SHUW01000009.1, from coordinate 21,540 downwards.
TTGCCACCCACCCCCATTTCTAATCCGGGTAGAGATTCCATCGCCGCTGCCTTGTCCCCAGCACCAAATCCCTCCGCGGGGAATGCCCTCTGCCGTGAAATTCAGGATGGTTCGCCGTGCATTTATCTCTATTATGTTCTTTCAGACAAAGACGGGAATCACAAGTTCGCCGCCACTTTCTCGCAACATCAAGCCAATGTTCAAGCGGCAATCATCGCTGGAGTCCTGTGATATGAACAGTGAAATTCGAATTAGCGCTCAGACATCCGTGGTCGGTGTTATCGGCGACCCCGTGCGTCACAGTTTGTCACCAGTCATCCATAACGCTGGTTTTCGTTCTTTGGGCGTGGATTGGGTTTATGTGGCCTTTGAAGTTACTGCTGGCAAGACGGCCGACAGTTTGAGTGCCCTGCGGACACTCCATCTACGCGGTTTAAGCGTCACCATGCCGCATAAAACGGAGATGGCGACATTGGTTGATCGAAGTAGCGCTGCCGCTATCGCACTTCGCAGTGTTAATACGGTGGAAGTTGCCAGTGATGGCGCACTAGTTGGCCACAGCACCGATGGTGAGGGTTTGCTTGAGAACCTTCGCTCTCATGGTGTGCAAGTAGAGAATTTGTCGGTGCTTGTCATAGGCGCCGGCGGTGCTGGGCGCTCAGTCGTGGACGCTCTGACACGTCACGGATGCAACCGAGTAGTCGTGGCCAACCGATCCTTAGATGCTGCTGTGTTTGCCGCTGGATTAGCCCCTGTTGGCTCTCGGGCTATCACTCTCAGCGATGCACCTGCCTTGCGGCACGCAACGCAAGAATGTGACCTGATTATTCACGCCACCAGTATGGGCATGGGGGAGACAGGGTCAGAGTCAGTCCTACCCATGCCGCTTGATCTGTTACAACAGCGTCACATCGTCGTGGATCTCGTGTATCACCCACTGCACACCGCTTTATTGCGGGTTGCCAAAGAAAAAGGATGCCAAATAGTGGATGGTCTGGGAATGTTGGTGCATCAGGCAGCCCTCCAGCAAGAGATTTGGACTGGTCATCTTCCTGATATTCAAGCAATGCTTGCAGCAGCCTCACAGGCACTGTCCTAGGCGAACGGTAACCTTACAAACGATGTTGCGTTATCTCACCGCCGGCGAGTCCCATGGACAAGCGTTAGTTGTCATTATTGAGGGTTTGCCTGCGGGCTTACAGATCACAGTTGAAGATATACAACTGGAACTTTCACGTCGTCGCCTCGGTTACGGACGCGGACCACGGCAACGTTTTGAGGTGGACGAAGTGACCTTGGTCGGGGGAGTCCGTCATGGTCGAACACTCGGTTCACCAGTGGCCATTGAAATCAAGAATACCGAATGGTTCCGTTCTGATAAATGGCATAAGGAAATGGATCCTGCACCAGGGGCGACTCTCGATCCCCTCACCAAGGTTCGTCCTGGTCATGCTGATCTTGCCGGAATGCAGAAGTACGGCTTCACCGATGCCCGAGATGTCTTAGAACGAGCCAGTGCGCGGGAAACCGCTGCCCGAGTTGCCGCAGGCGCTGTGGCGAAGGCCCTTTTACGCACAATCGGCGTGGAGGTTATTTCACATGTGATTCAGATGGGATCGGCCAAATCCGTGAGTGCCACGCGTCCCACACCTAGCGATCTGAGTGTTGTGGATGATTCGCCTGTTCGTAGTTTTGATCCAGTAGCCGCTGCTCTGATGATCGCTGAAATTGAACAATGCGCCAAAGACGGAGATTCACTAGGTGGAATCGTTGAAGTGCTGGCCTATGGATTACCAGTCGGGCTCGGCAGTCATGTGCATTGGGATCGTAAATTAGACGCCTTATTGGCTCAAGCGATGATGAGTATTCAGGCTGTCAAAGGTGTCGAAATCGGTGATGGTTTTGAAGTTGCTGGACGGCGCGGAAGTTTGGCTCACGATCCCATTCATTGGGATGAGGCAACCCAGAGTTTCGTACGAACGGGATCGCTGTCTGGTGGTACCGAAGGTGGCATGACCACTGGCGAGTTGCTCGTCGTGCGGGCGGCGATGAAACCGCTCGCAACATTGAACAAGCCAACCCTGCCGACTGTCGATGTGATCACGAAAGAAGCGGGAGTGTCGTTCAAGGAAAGAACCGATGTGACTGCCGTGCCTGCCATGGGAGTTGTCGGCGAAACAATGGTTGCACTTGTTTTGGCTGCCGAAGCCCAACGCAAGTTTGGTGGCGATTCAGTAGCGGAATTCGTACGCAACGCTATTTCTGCAAAAGAGTCAACGCAACAGGCGCTATGACTCAGTCGGCGCAAAGCCCCCACATTGCCCTCATTGGCCTGATGGGAACTGGCAAGAGTACGGTTGGGCGCCGTTTAGCGAAACGTATCAATTACGGTTTCTTTGACACTGACGATGAACTGCAATTATCCACTGCTCGATCTGTACGCGATATCTTCGAGAACGACGGAGAAGAAATATTTCGTGACCTAGAGGCACAGGCCATCAGTGATGCCTGCGCACGAGTTGAGCCGTTAGTGATTGCGGTTGCTGGTGGAGGTGTGTTGCGTCAGAGCAATCAGCTTCTCATTTCCCACATGACTCATCGGATCTGGCTAACAGCCGATTTGGATCTCATCACCCGCAGAGTGAGTGCGCGTGCGCTGACCAAACAAGGTCATAGGCCGCTCATTGACGATGATCCACGGGCACGTTTGACGCAGTTGTATAGCGAACGGAGTTCTGTGTATGCCTCGTTGGCGACTTCGACCGTTGACGTCACAGACCTCAAAATCAACGAGGTTGTGGATGCTTTGACAACTATTGTGACGATGGAGGTGGCGCCATGAGTCTTGAAACTGTTGTCGTTAATCTGGGTGACCGGTCTTACCCCGTGGTCGTGGGTCACGGAGCGATCACTTCATTAGCTGACCTCATTGGGCCCGCTGTTCAACGTTGTGCTGTGGTCACTCAAGAGGGAATACCCAGCGATGTTGCTCTTCCCGTGGAGAGTAAGCGCTTTGTGATTGAGCGTGGCGAGAAGACTAAAACTCTCTCCACAATTGAATCGCTCTCGCAAGGCTTTGCGGAGATGGGGTTGACTCGTCACGATGTGGTCATCGCTGTCGGAGGAGGAATGGTGACAGATGTGGCTGGTTTCGCCGCCTCCGCATGGCATCGCGGCACGCCAGTCATTCATGTCGCGACGACTCTTTTAGGTATGGTTGACGCTGCCATCGGAGGCAAGACAGGTGTCAATTTACCGCAAGGAAAGAATTTGGTAGGGGCCTTCTGGCAGCCCGTCGGCGTCATCTGCGATTTGGATGCATTGTCCACCTTGCCCGAAAGCGAGATGCGATGTGGTTTAGGCGAAGTCGCTAAATACCACTTCCTCACCGGTGATGATCTCTTGTCGTTGAGCCTCGAACAGCGCGTTGCTCAATGTGTGCGAATCAAGAGTTCTTTTGTGGAGAAAGATGAACGCGAAGGTGGGCAACGAGCTTTGCTTAATTATGGTCACACCTTGGCACACGCACTAGAAATTGTCGGTGGACACCAGTTGGCCCATGGTGAGGCCGTCGCTATTGGATTAGTTTTTGCTGCTCATTTAGCGCACGCCATGAACCGTATTTCAAGTGAACGTGTGGATTATCACGAATTAGTGGTATCCAAAACGTACGGTTTGGCATCTCGCGTACCTCCCGGCATGAGCGTTGAGGCATTGCTCAATGCCATGTCCCGAGATAAGAAAGCCGTATCAGGTTTAACTTTTGTCTTGGACTCAGAACACGGTCCGCAAGTGGTCTCCAATGTCTCCTCGGACCTAGTTCGCAAGACTCTGACCTCATTTATGTCCTTGACCTAACGGTCCGTAGAGAGTTTTTAGTTAACTGGATTGTAAAGACGCTCCATCATTGGTTCCGTAGCAAGTATCGTCTTGATGTGGCCACAATTTTGCTGATACACGGACCGAATCTAAATCTTTTAGGTGAACGTGAACCAGACATCTATGGCACGGCGACTCTTGCAGATTACGTACAAACCGTAACTGACTGCGCAGCGAATGCTGGCTTTGGCGTGGAGCATATGCAGACAAATCACGAGGGAGTGATCGTTGACGCGATTCATGCGGCTCGTGGTCGGGTACAGGCGATTATCATCAATGCTGGCGCTTTTACTCACTATGCGTGGAGTATCCACGATGCTTTGGCGACCTTTACTGGTCCTATTATCGAAGTTCATATTTCTGATCCGATGACTCGTGAGCCATGGCGCCATCTCAGCGTGATCGCTCCAGTAGCAAGCCAAACTATTGCTGGTTTGGGGCTTCTAGGTTACGAACAAGCTGTCGCAGCAATTGTTCGACAGATCGGGTAACCAGTATCGTGTCGGTTGAACAATGGCATGATCAGCGCCTCGTGCGTGTGCGCGAACTTTTAGGGCAACAGTCATCTGTTCAAGGAATTTTGCTCAGTGATCTGAATGACGTTCGTTGGATCACGAGTTTTACTGGATCAAGCGGCTGGTTGCTGATCACTGCGGCTGATATGTGGTTGTTTACAGATGGGCGTTACACCGAACAAGCAGCCGCACAAATCAATGCGGTGGGTGTTGCGGCGCAAGTTATTGAGTGCCGAACCCAACAGAGTGTGTTTGAGGCCCTCGCACATCGCCTTAGCAAGTGCTCACATATTTGGTTTCAAAGTGCACACGTGACATTTGATGTGTTTCAAGCTTTAAAGACTTCGCTACCAGTTGACCTAGTTCCTGCACCATCTGCTTTAGGGGCAATCCGACGCATCAAAGACGCTGGGGAAATTTTGCTCATGAGCGAGGCGTGCAGCATTGCTGATCAAGCACTCGCGGAAGTGCTTCCGATGTTGCTCAGTGAACCATCAGAGAAAAATGTACGCGACCAATTGGATTACCTCATGCGTCAACTCGGTGCCGACGGTCCTTCATACGACACCATCGTGGCCACCGGTCCGATCAACGCGGCGCGGCCACACCATTCTCCAACCAATACGCGTATTGAGGAGGGGCACACATTAATCATTGACGTCGGGGCGTTGGTCAACGGTTATCACTCCGATATGACGCGTTCTTTCGTCATAGGGGAGATGAACGGCGAGCAGGTTCACGCCTACGAGGCCGTTCGAGAGGCTCAAGCGGCCGGTGTAGCCCTTGCGGGTCCTGGTGTGGCAACTCGAGATGTGGATGCGGTGTGTCGCAAAGTGCTTCATGAGGCAGGGCTCGCAGAGATGTTCAATCATGGGACAGGCCACGGTGTCGGACTCCTAATTCACGAAGATCCCTACCTAAATTCCTCTTCTACGGCAATTCTTCAACCAGGAGACGTCGTGACTATCGAACCTGGGGTCTATCGTGGAGGGTTCGGCGGCCTACGAGTAGAAGATCTCATAGTGATCACCGAATTTTCTAACCGAACACTCAACACATCCCCCAAGGAACCGACATGCCTGCCATCACCACTAACGAATTGAAAAATGGAATCACTCTTGAGTTGGAAAATGGCCTTTTTCAAGTGGTTGAATTTCAGCATGTGAAGCCTGGCAAAGGTGGGGCATTTGTACGAACCAAACTACGTAACGTTCGCACCGGCAATGTTTTTGACAAGACTTTCAACGCAGGAATTCGCGTTGAGCAAGCCATGCTCGACAAGAAGGATATGCAATTTCTTTATCGTGACGGTGATGACTACGTGTTCATGGATACCAAAACATACGATCAGTTGAATGTTGCTCCAGTTTCCCTTGGGTCGGCAATTGATTACATCGTGGAGTCAATGGTTGCCATTATCGCGATTTACAATGATGAGATTGTCTCTGTCGAAATACCCGCTTCGGTCGAGATGCTGATTGCCAAAACTGAGCCTGGTATTCAAGGTGACCGTGTTTCAGGAGCACGCAAGTCTGCTGAATTGCAAACTGGCAAAACTATTCAGGTCCCGCTGTTCATCAATATTGGGGACAAAGTAAAGGTCGACACTCGATCTGGCGAATACCTCACTCGAGTCTGATTCTGATGGCTCAGCGTCGTTCACGCACGCCGAATATTGATCCACGTTCACAATCTCGCGAGAGAGCGCTGACCTTGCTTTATGAAGCGGACACCAAAAACGTCAGCGGGCATACCGTCATTGCTGGTCTCGTTGAGCCTCCTGACACGGTCTCGTTGTTGATTGTGCGTGGTGTCGCCGACAACCAAGAAGTTATTGATGCACTGATTAGTGAGCACGCAGACGGTTGGACCATGAATCGGATGCCCTGTTTGGACCGAAATATTCTGCGTATGGCGACCTTTGAGTTACTGCATCGCCTCGATATTCCGCAGGCCGTGATTCTTGACGAAGCAGTGCACTTAGCAAAGACGTTTAGCACCGATGATTCTAGTCGCTATGTCAATGGCGTACTTTCGGCAGTTGCCAAATCTTCGCGTTAGTGAAGTGATTCGGGCCAAGGAGTTTTGCCTTGTGCGGCTTGAGCCACGCTGGCCAATGTGAATCCCTCTAAGTGATGTTTCATGTGGTCGCCAGTCTGTTTCCAGATCGCTAAAAGAACGCACTGCCCTTCGTGGTCGCAGGCTCCGTCGGCGTGAGGCTCTCCGAAATCGCCCAAACTAATCGGACCATCTACTGCGGCGATGATCTCATTCAGACGGATGTCTTCTGGTGCTCGTGCCAGCGTGTAACCGCCACCGACACCTCTTTTTGACTTCACCAAACCTGCACCCTTGAGGGCAAGGAGGATTTGCTCTAAATAGGGTTGCGGGAGACCGGTTCGTTCTGCGATATCGCGTACTGAGGTCGGAAGGGGCGTCTCAATGTGCAGAGTGAGCGACAATAAAGCCCGACAGGCATAATCACCCCTAGTAGAAACGCGCACCCTCGTATCGTAGAAGGTCAGCGCCCCCTTTGTACGAACTTGTGCCAATCCCGCTCGTTGCGGGAGCATTTCGGACGCCTACGAGCAATCTCGGAAAACTTTTCTTTGCCTAAAAATGGTGCGCCGATAGACACCCATGGAGGAGAATGTAGATATGACTGAAAAGCCAGTGATTCCCAACTACTCAGGTCCCAACCTGACAGGAATCATGCCTGGGTGTCTACTGAGAGGTCCGGGTCAGCGCCCTCAATGGTTCCCTGAACCCTTACAAGGGGCAACAAAGATTGTCTTGTTGCTACTTGATGGATTGGGCGCCGAGCAATTAGAAAGCCATCGGCATGTGGCGCCAAATCTTTCTTCAATGACGGGAGGCAAAATCACCACGATTGCCCCAAGCACCACTGCGAGTGCCCTCACAAGTCTGGCCACGGGTGCCAGTCCCGCTGAACACGGCATTGTTGGCTACCGCATGGATATGGGTGACTCGATCATGAATAGTTTGCGATGGTGGTCTGATTCGCGAGATCTGCGCAAGATTCATCCACCAGCACTCGTGCAGCCCATTCCGCCCTTTGCCGGCATGGACATACCAGTCGTCAGTCGAACAGAACTTGAAGGCACAGCGTTCACCGAGGCTCACTTACGTGGAACCAAGCCCTGTGGCTGGCGAGCAGCGAGTTCCATCGTTGCGCAATGCGTACGATTAGTGAACTCAGGTGAGCGCTTTGTCTATGCCTATTACGACGGTGTTGACAAAATCGCCCATGAACGGGGTTTCGGTCCGTTTTACGAGGCCGAGATCTCAGCGGCTGATTGGTTGGTGGGCGCCCTCTTGTCCGCCTTGCCCTCAGGCACAACCCTCGTCGTAACTGCCGATCACGGTCAAGTACAGATTGGCGAACCCGCCATCAAACTTCCGAAAGACTTAATGGACTGTGTCCACCACCAGTCTGGTGAAGGGCGCTTTCGCTGGCTCCATGCGCGTCGCGGTAGCGAAGACAATCTGTTGAGCATCTCTCAGGCTCTTTTTTCCCACCAGGCTTGGGTGGTCAGTCGGGAGCAAGTGATTGAAGAGGCTTGGCTTGGTCCGAGCAAAGGAGCCAAAATGTCGGACTCTGTTGCCCGCAGATTAGGCGACGTGGCCTTAGTTCCCTTTGCCGATGTGACGTACGAAGATCCCCTCGATTCAGGACCCTTTCCACTGATTTGTCGTCATGGTTCGCTCACTAGTGCCGAGATGTATGTGCCGTTTTTAGCCGCAACCGTTTGATTGCTTGGTGTACGTTGAGAAGTCGAAAAGAGAAGGAAGTTAAAACACATGAGTAACCCTGAGTTGCAACAACCCGACCAGATCTTGAGTGCGCAAAGCGGGCTTGGCAATGAGCGAACATCGACCAATGAGGTCAGCGTCATTAATTCTGTGACAGAACCCGCCAAGGTCATGCGTATCGGTTCTATGGTCAAACAATTATTGGAAGAGGTGCGTGGCGCTGAGTTGGATCAGGGGAGTCGCGAACGCCTTGCGGAGATTTATGAACGCTCGATTGTGGAGTTGACGGATGCTCTATCGCCGGACCTCCAGCAAGAGCTCACGATGTTGGCACTACCTTTCTCCGATGGCATTCCTAGCGAAGGTGAACTGCGTATCGCTCAGGCCCAACTTGTGGGCTGGCTTGAGGGGCTATTTCACGGCATTCAAGCGGCCCTCTTCACCCAACAGTTAATGGCTCAGCAACAAATGGAGCAGATCCGTCAGTTGCAGCCGGGACCCTTGGGGAGCAAGGCTGACACTGGGTCAAATAGTGCTCCACTCCCGGGAACTTACTTGTAGCCCACTGCTACTGTTTCTAAACCACATAGATGAAGTTTGTCAGTCGAAATGGTCGACTGACCTGAGCAAAGTAGGAGGTGAGTGTTGGGCGATTCATTCACCCATCTTCATGTCCATACCGAGTTTTCGATGCTTGATGGTGCGGCCAAACTTGATGAACTCGTTGCCAAGGCAGTCTCTGATGGGCAAGCCGCCCTCGGGATGACGGACCACGGCAATATGTACGGGGTCTTGGACTTTTACAAGGAGTGTCGATCGCAGGGTGTTAAACCAATCATTGGCACAGAGGCTTATATGGCCTATGAGACTCGATTCGAGCGCCCGAACAGACGCGGCAAGATAGACGACTCCGGCGGAGACACTGAGGGTGGGAAAAAACTCTACTATCACCTGACCTTGTTAGCCGAAAGTAATACTGGCTACAAGAACCTCATCAAGCTTTCAAGTTTGGCCTTTCTTGAGGGTTACTACTACCAGCCACGTATGGATTGGGAGTTACTAGAACGCCATCACGAAGGTTTGATCGCCACCACAGGTTGTCTGGGTGGCCATGTTCTGCAAGCACTCTTGAACGGCGATTATCAAGATGCCAAGCGTAAGGCAGCCAGGTTGCAAGATATCTTCGGCAAAGACAATCTCTTTGTGGAACTTCAAGACCATGGGCTCGCGGCGCAAACCAAAACTAACCCACAACTTTTAGAGATCGCCCAGGAAATTGGTGCTCCAGTTATCGCTACAAATGATTCGCACTATGTGCATCGCCACGATAGTGAATCGCATGATGCCTTGCTGTGTGTACAAACAAACTCAATGATCGCCGACCCGAATCGATTCCGCTTTGAGGGGACCGAGCATTACCTAAAGACCGCCAATGAGATGCGGCATGTTTTTCGTGAAGTTCCCGAGGCTTGCGATAATACGTTGTGGATAGCCGAGCGAGCTGACGTGACTATTGAGTTTGGCAAACCGCAATTACCTAACTTCAATGTTCCCGAAGGCTTCACTGATGACGCTTCGTATTTGGATCACCTGACACGCGAGGGAGCGAAGCGACGTTGGGGTGCAAATCTGAGTCCCGCCGTCGTCGAGCGTTTAGCGTTTGAGACCAAGGTCATCGCCGACATGGGTTTCGCCTCGTACTTCCTGATTGTTTGGGATCTTATTGAGTACGCCAAAAAGCGGAATATCCGAGTCGGCCCAGGACGAGGTTCTGCTGCTGGTTGCGCTGTGGCTTATTGCCTTGGCATTACCGAAGTGGACCCGATTCGTTACGACTTGCTTTTTGAGCGGTTTTTGAACCCCAGTCGTATTTCAATGCCCGATATCGATATGGACTTCGACTCGCGCTATCGAGAAGAGATTATTCATTACGCGACCGACACGTACGGACAAGAACATGTGGCCCAAATCATTACATTTGGAACCATCAAAGCACGCAACGCCGTACGTGATGCGGCACGTGTTCTCGGACACCCGTACGCCATGGGAGATCGCTTAGCAAAAGCTATGCCACCACTCGTCATGGGTCGCGACACTCCGCTGAAGTATTGCCTTGAACTTAACGACAAATATGCCGACGGATATCGGGCCGCTCAGGAAATCCGAGATCTGTACAATTCAGATGACGAAGTTCGTCATGTGATCGATGTGGCTAAGGGTCTCGAAGGGTTGAAACGTTCTGTCGGCATTCACGCGGCCGCCGTGGTGATCTCCAAAAACCCATTGACTGATTATCTTCCTTTGCAACGCCGCCCAGAAACAGGTAAGTCTGTTGAGGCAGGGCAAATCACGACGCAGTTCGATATGCATGGAGTCGAAGAACTGGGACTGTTGAAGATGGACTTCTTAGGTCTGCGAAATCTCAATGTCATCACAGACGCCAACAGTTTGATTCAAATCGACCATCCGGAGTTTGATATAGACAAGATCTCCTTTGAGGACCAAGCGACATTTGAACTGCTAGGACGTGGGGACACAATGGGTGTTTTCCAACTTGAGTCAACGCCGATGCAACAGCTTCTACGGGCAATGGCGCCCACGAGTTTTGAAGACGTTTCCGCTGTGATTGCCCTGTATCGACCAGGTCCGATGAGTGTCAACATGCATAACGACTTTGCGGATCGAAAAAACGGTCGCAAGAAAGTGGTCTATTTTCATCCCGACGCTGAAGAAGTCTTAGGCGATACCTACGGTCTGATGATCTACCAAGAAAGCGTGATGCGCGTCGCCCAACGCTTCGCTGGTTACACCCTTGCCGAAGCTGACAACCTGCGTAAGGCTTGCGGTAAGAAAGAACGCGCATTGATGGAAAAAGAACGCTCTAAGTTTGAACTTGGTTGCGAAACCTCTGGGTATGGTTCCGATCTTGGTAAGCAACTATTTGACATCATCGAGAACTTTGCCGATTACGCATTTAACAAGAGTCACTCGTTTGGGTATGGGCATATCTGCTATCAGACCGCCTTCCTCAAAGCGAATTATCCCGTGCAATATTTTGCTGCACTATTGACGAGTGTGAAAGACAATTTAGAAAAGGCCGCTGGCTATTTAGTTGATGCTCGGAACAGCGGCATCACCCTTGGACCGCCGAATATCAATATCTCCGATGTAGATTTCACTCCACAAGTGACAGAACGCGTGATCTACTTTGGGTTGTCGGCCATCAAAGGGATTGGACAGGCTATTTGCGAGCGGATCGTTAACGAACGAGCGTTGAACGGGCCCTTCGAGTCATTCCATGAATTTGCGATGCGGGTCCCAGCAGATTGTCTCAACAAAAAATCCACAGAGTCCTTTATCAAGGCAGGTGCATTTGATGGTCTCGGTCACCCACGTCAGGGGTTGATGGCAATCTACGAATCAATCGTCGATGATTCACTGGCTCGCAGATCTGATGCAGATCAAGGTGTTATGAGTCTGTTTGATGTTTTTGATTCCGAACCAGGAGCAAAGGTCAATCTTAATATTCCTATTCCTGATATTGAGTATGAGAAATCAGTCAAACTGAAGTTTGAGAAAGAAGTGCTGGGTTTATATATCAGCGATCATCCACTCTTCGGTCTTGAGGGAATGCTCCGCAAACATGCCACCTCGACAACCGCCGACCTAGAGGATTTGGAGGGTGGCGAGATCGTGACATTGGCGGGAATCATCACTAAAGTTGACCGCAAGGTCACCAAAAAAGGTGACCCCTTGGCCATTATTCAACTTGAAGACCTCTACGGCAGCGTTGAATTAACGGTGTTTGCAAAAACTCTTCTCACACACGGACACAAGATCGTTGAGGACGGTTTGGTTGCTGTTAAGTGTCGTTTTAACCGCCATGATGAACGGATCAGCGTCCAAACAATTGAGTTCACTCCACTCACAGTTTCTCACCGCCAGGAAGAGCTTCGTCTCAACCTTCCTGCGGTGGCCCTTGATCCTGAGACAGTCGCGCGTTTGAAGGGCATCCTGTCCAGTTATCGGGGATCTTCTTACGTCTTCTTGCATATCGGCGATGCCAAGATACTCAAACTAGGTGAGGAGTTCTTGGTTGACATTGATCGAGTGATTCCCCCTCTGAGAGTTGCCTTTGGTGCAAGCGTTATCCTGTAACGGGGCGATTCTCTGCCGTGGTGAGCAGGTGGTTTCGTGTTTAGGGCGTCAGAAGTGGCAGAATAAGGGTGTGGCTGTTTTGTGGCCCACAGTAGGGAATAATTCAGATGTCCGTTGAGGTGGAAACAAAAGATAGTGCGGCCCTTTCTGAGGCTGAACTAGAAGCTTTAGCCCTCATGGGAGGGTCATTCGACGCCCCGAGGTTGCTCAAGGCCCAACAAGATTGGGTTTTGTGCACGACGGCTACCTTGAACGGGACCATACATGGTTTCACCTTTTCCACGCTGGAACGTATTGGGGGCACACCCTGTGTCCTTTTCGGCTTGATGAGTGTCAAGCGTTCACCGAAGCGAGATCAGGTTCTCAAAGGACTTTTGGCAGAGGCATACCACCGTGCACTGATGGCCTTTCCTGACGAGGATGTTGTAGTGGGAAGTCGGTTTGTCTCGGCCGAAGGTCTTGAAGCATTTAAAAGCCTCAGCGAGTTAATACCCCGTCCCGGACATCGCGCCGTTGGTGAAGAGCGTGCATGGGGACGGCGCTTGGCACGTCGTTTTGGAGTTGATGCTCATTACGACGAAAAAACCTTCATTGTGACGAAGAAGGGTTTGTCAGGATTCCTCGATCATGAATCAAGCAAACCAGAAAAGATCAAACCAGAGATAGCAGAATTGTTCGCCGAAGTGAAACCTGGTGTGGGTGCTTGTTTAATCGTACACGGGTGGACGATGACAGAGGATTTGCTGAAACTTGGCAAGCACTAATTCTGAGAATAGATTTTTCAGCACTGCTCTGGGGCAGATTATTCGTCGGCGTCGCATGACGCGTGCTTTTGATGGAGGTCCAAGTCTGGAGGACCTCACGAGGCTTGGCGAGTTGGCCTTACGTGCCCCATCTGCTGGTTTTTCTCAAGGTGCACATCTTTTAATTTTGGTAGGCGAAGATTTGCAGAGGTTTTGGCGTGAGTCTGGGTCCGGAGATTGGTTTGCTACAAAGTCGCCGGGCGTTCTTTCAGCCCATGCGGTCATTTTAGTACTGGCGGATGAGTCGGCTTACACCAACCGCTACTCCGAAGGAGATAAGGCTGGACATGGACTTGAAAAGGCTGAGAATTGGGTTAAGCCAATGTGGCTCACTGATGCTGCGCTAGTGACTCAAAACCTCTTACTTTTGATTGAAGAGCAGCGTTGGGGTGCTCTGCTTTTTGATCTCTTCGTTGAGCCACGCAAACTTCTTGACGCATTTGAGGTTCCTGCAAAAGTCCATTGCGCCGGTGTTGTCGCTGTCGGCTTTCGACACCCACAGGATCAACCCTCTGGGACTCCGACGCAACGCCAACGCAAGGCGTCCGTTGATCTACTGCACTTCGGAACCTGGAATACCCACATTGGCGACTCTTTGGGCTAAGAAAAACTTGGGCTCATAGGTTTAGAATACAAAAGTCAGCATTATCGATAGGACACAATTATGGCTCAGCAGATACCTCACGTTGCCTACCTTGAGTTGGGCGATTCGCCTCATTTGGTGGCTAACGAATGCACAACCTGCGGAGCGCGTTACTTTGACCGCCGCAACGCATGCGCTAAATGCTTCAACAATGATTTCAAAAAGGCAGCAATTTCTCAGGACGGAATCTTAAAGTCGTTCACCATCGTGGCTTTCGCTGCGCCTGGAGTACCAGTACCTTTCGTAGCGGGAATTATTGACTGCAACGGAACGAGCGTGCGCGGCAATATCGTCGATTGTGACCCCACTCCAGAAAAAGTTTCCCTGGGAATGAAGGTGCGTTTAACTACTTTCAGTTTGGGAACAGACGAAGACGGAACTGAAGCCATTGGTTTTGGTTTCGCCCCTGCTTGATCCAACACAATTACTCACACACAGAACCTAAGAAAGCGAAGGCACTCATCATGGCAAGTGACGACATTTGGATCCTCGGGATCGCAATGACAAAGTTTGGCAAGCATTCAGATAAGGACATCGTTGACCTTGGATCGCAAGCAGCAATTGCTGCCTTGGCGGATGCTGGTGTGACCATGGCCGATATTGGCATCTTGGCGGCAGGCAACCTGATGGGGGCTGGAGCTGGTTTCGGGCAACAATTGCAGAAACAAATTGGTCAAACTGGTATTCCAGTGTTCAACGTGGCTAACGCCTGTGCAACAGGTGCCACCGCATTGCGCACGGCGATTATGGCGGTTAAGGCTGGAGAGGCCCGTATGGGACTTGCTGTCGGGGCCGAGAAGCTTTCGGGTGCAGGTTTGCTCGGAGGCGGCGGAACCTCCAAAAAGAGCGGCAACAAATTTGAGCCGAGCGGTCGGTTTGGCAGTGTCCTGCCCACTGATGGCCGTATTGGTACCGACACTATGCCGGGCACCTTTGCTCAGGTTGGGATGGAATATGGCCATAAATATGGTGGAGTTTCATTTGAACTCTTCGCCCGTATCTCGGAAAAAAATCATGCTCACTCAGTTTTGAATCCGATGGCTGCCTATCAAAAGCGCTTCACTCTCGATGAGATTATGAACGACATGATGATTGCTTATCCCAACACTCGCCCGATGTGCTCCGCCAACTGCGATGGTGCTGCAGCTGCTGTTGTCACTTCTGGCGAAGTACTGCGGACTTTGTCTAAGGAACAGCAGCGACGAGCCATCAAGGTTTCAGCTTCTGTTTTAACGAGCGACCCATATCAAGAGGCCTGCCAAGTTCTCCCAGACGTCAACACCTTGACGCGTAATGCTGCAATCATCGCCTATGAACAAGCAGGAGTTTCACCGAGTGATCTCGATCTCGTAGAACTTCACGACTGCTTCGCTACCGCCGAATTAGTTCACTACGACAATCTCATGCTCTGCCCTGAGGGTGGCGCTGTGGACTTCTTTATGAGTGGTGCTACTTGGCGCGACGGCTCAACCCCAGTGAATGTCTCTGGTGGTCTGGAGTCCAAGGGTCATCCCATTGCTGCTACAGGAATTGCCAATATCTGGGAGGTGTGTCATCACCTGCGTAACGAAGCTGGTGACCGGCAAATTAAAGATGCCAAGGTTGGTCTTGCCCACGTCATCGGACTCGGTTCGGCCTGTGGCATTCACATCCTCGAGCGCAGTGGTCTCTAGGAATCAAGCCCCAGTGGCGTGAAAACCGCCGTCAACATGGATCATTGATCCGGTTGTAGCGGGGAACCAATCCGACAGCAGGGCCACGACTGCGCGTGCCACGGGTTCACCGTTCGTCACATCCCAACCGAGGGGAGCGCGTTCATCCCAAATATCTTCAAACTTTTTGAAGCCAGGAATCGACTTAGCTGCCATCGTCTTAATAGGACCAGCGGCGATCAAGTTCGTGCGAATTCCCTGCGGGCCTAATTCTTTCGCCAAGTAGCGGTTAATGCTCTCCAAAGCCGATTTCGCGACACCCATCCAGTTGTAGGCCGGCCAAGCCACAGTGTTATCAAAATCCAATCCCACTATTGATCCGCCACGCTCCATCAAAGGTACAAAAACGTCAGCGAGAAATTTCAGCGAGTAGGCACTGATATGCATTGCCGTAGCGACGTCCTCCCAAGATGCCGCCATGAAATCATCGCCCAGACAATTCTCTGGGGCGTAACCAATGGAATGAACCACGCCGTCAACCTTGCCCCATTTTTCGCGTAAGTGCTGGCGAACTATTTCTCCATGTTCGGGAACCGTCACATCGAGTTCCAAAACTTCAACAGTTTGTGACAACTTGCGCGCTGTGCGTGTCGTCAGGGACAAAGCCCGCCCAGCACCCGTCAACACAACTTGCGCACCTTGTTCAAGGGCTAAAGACGCCACTCCAAAGGCTAAAGAGGCATCTGTTAAGACTCCCGTGACCACTATTCGTTTCCCATCAAGAAGACCCATGCACTCAAACTAGTTCGTGACCTTGATGCGAAGCACCCATCAACGCCACCTTCATGGTCCTTCATTCGCTCAGGTAGGATGTTTTTGCCGCGATGTGCCATTGTTTACGTATGCGTATTGGAATTCTCGGCGGCACTGGTCCTGCTGGTTCGGCTCTAGCGGCACGGTTGGCATCCATAGGTTTTGATGTCGTCATTGGCTCTCGGTCAAGCGAGCGAGCCAGTGAGGTGGTCGTTGAATATGTTGCTAAGTTCCCTGAGTTGGAAGGCCATTTATCTGGTGGTGACAATGCTCACGCCAGTCAGTGCGATCTCCTGGTCATAGCGACACCATGGGACTCAGCTGCGGCCACAGTTCAAGAAAATACTGTTGCTCTCTCGGGGAAGATCGTCATCAGTATGGCCAATGCTTTGGTCCGTGTCGCTGGTGAGTTTCAACCATTATTGCCACCTCGAGGAAGCGTTGCAGCTCACATCCAGGCAGCGATTCCCCTCAGTCGTGTCGTGGCAGCATTCCACCATCTTCCAGCAAAAGAACTTGGTCATATCGGCCAGCCCATTGATTCTGATGTTCTGATTTGTTCTGATGATCGAGATGCGATCCAGATTGTGAGTGAAATCGTGGAACGAATTCCAGGTTGTCGCCCGCTTGATGCAGGGTTGCTCTCCAACGCTATGGCTATAGAGGCCTTTACCGCAGTTCTCTTACAACTCAATGTCCGTTACAAAACCCGAGTGGCGCCTAAACTTACAGGTATTCGGCAACCTGCTGATCAGAAGTAGATTTGACGCAAGCGTGACAATCAAACTATTCGACACAGCCAAACTAGAGGTTGTTCCTTTCGAGCCTGCGCATGTGGTTTCAATGTATACATGTGGCATCACGCCTTATGACGCCACACACATCGGTCACGCAGCGACTTTTATGGCCTACGACGTTCTTCAGCGTCGATTGATTGATCTCGGTCACGAGGTTCGTTGCGTTCGTAATGTCACTGACGTCGATGATCCACTGTTCGCCAAGGCCCGCGATTTGGGAGTCCATTATCTCGATCTTGCTGCTGGCGAGGAGGCTCGTTTCGAAAGAGATATGGAAGCCTTGAACGCTTTACCGGTGTATTCAACTCCCCGTGCCTCGTCAGCGATTCCAGATATTCGTGGTTTTATTGGGATGGTCCTTGAGAGGGGATACGCCTATGTGGTCGGTGGTTCGGTATATTTTGACGTCAGTAAAAGCCCAAATTTCGGCACTATCAGTCATTACAGTCGCCAGAAAATGATAGATCTCGCTCGTGAGCGCGGAGGAGATGTTGACAATCCTGATAAGCGTGATCCTCTTGATTTTGTTCTTTGGCATCCGTCGGCAAGTGACGAGCCATCTTGGGAAGCCGTTTGGGGTGCGGGCCGACCAGGCTGGCATATTGAATGCAGCGCCCTAGCGTTACGCGAATTAGGCGAGACCATTGACCTCCATGGTGGTGGAAGTGATTTGATTTATCCTCACCACGAATGTGAACGGGCGCAAAGCGAGGCAGCTACTGGGAGCCCATTCGTCAAGCATTGGATGCACGTGGCGATGGTGTTCATGGATGGGGCCAAGATGTCGAAAAGCCTAGGCAACCTTGTCTTTGTTGATGCTCTGCGCAAATTGTGGGATCCACGAGCCATTCGTCTGGCGATCATTAATAACCACTACCGCTTTGAATGGGAGTGGGACGATACCCACATGCCTTTAGCTCTCGAACGATTGCAGGCCTGGCAGGAGAGTGTCAATTTTCCCATTGATCCATCTACTTTGGACACCGTTCGGTCTCATCTGGATAATGATTTGGATACGCCACGAGCTTTACAAAGTATCGATGAAGCAGTGCGTCAAGGTTTGAGCGGGCGCGAAGCGGCTGCTTTGTTAGGCGTCATCCTCTAAAGGCGTTGCCGCCCTTTTAATCACGCTTCGTGGCCGTTATCTGCCCCTAAACTGTAAACAATGTCCGATATCACGATCAAACTTCCCGATGGAACGCAAAAAGCCGTGACTTCCGATGCCACGGCTTTAAGTTTGGCCTCATCAATCAGTCGAAATCTGGCTAAGGCAGCAATATCAGCCGTCATTGACGACAAAGAGGTTGATCTGTCAACTCCACTCAACGACGGCAATGTGGTGCACATTATTACCGTCGATTCCGAGGCAGGACGTCATGTCCTGCGCCATTCAACTGCACATGTCATGGCTCAAGCTGTTCTACAGATGTACCCAGGTGCCAAGTACACGATTGGTCCCGCTATTGAGAATGGCTTTTATTACGATTTCGACCTCGGAGATAGAGTTTTTACCGAGGATGATCTGTCCCTGATTGAAGACACCATGCGCAAGATCATTGCTGCCAATCAGCCATTCGTGCGCTCAGACATACCAGTTTCAGAGGCCTTAACGCTTTTCGCTGCGCAACCTTATAAGTGTGAAATCATTGCGAGAGTCACGGGTGGTGGCGCTGACAGCGTCGATAACGCAGAGGTAGGCGGCTCGGGGGACTCCGTCAGCATTTATCGAAACACTGATGAGTTCGTTGATTTGTGTTTGGGCCCCCATGTCGCCTCAACTGGACGACTCGGACACTTCAAGTTGCAAAAAGTTTCCTCTGCCTATTGGAGAGGGAATGAAAAAGGGCCAGTCCTGCAAAGGATTTATGGGACCGCATGGGAAAGCAAAGCAGCTCTTGAAGAATACTTACATCGACTTGTTGAGGCAGAGCGACGGGATCATCGCAAACTCGCAGTTGAATTAGATCTCTTGTCATTTCCCTCAGAATTGGGAGGTGGGCTTGCCGTGTGGCATCCAAAGGGGGCGATCATCCGCAAGTTGATGGAGGATTACAGTCGCGCTCGCCACCAGAGTGGTGGATACCAATTCGTCTTCACTCCCCATCTCTCCAACGCCACGCTCTTTCAGACCTCAGGCCACTTGGATTTCTACGCCGACGGAATGTATCCACCCATGGAGATGGACAACGGAACTTATTATCCAAAGCCGATGAACTGTCCGATGCACTGTCTGATTTTTCGCGGACGCCAACGCAGTTATCGCGAATTACCGCTCAGACTCTTTGAATTAGGAACCGTTTACCGCTACGAGCGCGCCGGCACATTGCATGGCTTAATGAGGATTCGCGGATTTACACAAGACGACAGTCATATTTTTTGCACTCAGGATCAACTCCAAAGCGAGATCATTTCCCTACTGGATTTCGTGATGAGCGTGCTCAAAGCTTTTGGATTCGAAGATTTTTCATTCCACTTGTCAACGAAGGACCCAGTGAAATATGTCGGCTCCGATGAGATTTGGGAAACCGCTACGGGCGCTTTAGTCAGCGCTCTTGATGCTCATGGTGTGACATACAGTGTCAAGGAGGGCGACGCTGCGTTCTACGGTCCCAAGATTGATATTCATGTACGCGATGCAATTGGGCGCACTTGGCAATTATCAACAATTCAGTGCGACTTCAATCTTCCCGAGAGATTTGATCTGGAATATGTAGCTAATGACGGCAGTAGACAAAGGCCAATCATGTTGCATCGTGCCTTATTTGGCTCTGTTGAACGCTTTTTTGGAGTCCTTGTGGAGCATTATGCGGGCGCCTTTCCCACTTGGCTCAGCCCTATCCAAGTACGCATTCTTCCTGTTGCATTAGCGCACGAAGAATATGCCCAGAAGGTTGCCGACATCTTAATTGCCAACGGATTGCGCGTGGACATATCTGAAGCTAGCGATCAACTTGGCAAACGAATTCGGGTCGGCAAGCTTGAAAAGATTCCGTATGTTCTCGTTGTTGGTGACGAAGATATCTCTGCACAGACCGTAGGTGTCAATGCCCGTGGAGCCGACGTTGAACGTGGAGTTTCGATTTCTTCATTTGCGGAGCGTGTTCTCACTGAGATCAGTTTTTCAGATATTTGAGTTTGATGATGATTGATGCATTGTGGACTGGTTGGCGCTCACAGTACCTTGAGGGCTTAACTAGACAGACTGCTAAGGATGCGCAAGATCAGGAAAGTGTTTTCACACAAATTCTGAAGGCCAACATCTCTGATGAGGACGCCTTTATCGTGCACCGAGGTGAGTTGGTTTTTGTGATCCTCAATGCTTTTCCTTACGCCGTCGGTCATCTTTTGGTTTTGCCGTACCGCCAAGTCAACGATCTTTCCTCGCTCAGCGCCATGGAATCACTGGAACTCTGGGCGACTGTCACCCGAGCGAGCGAGATCCTGAGTACCGTTTACGAGCCTCAAGGACTCAATATCGGGATAAATATTGGACGATCGGCGGGAGGAAGTGTGGCGGAGCATCTCCATGTGCACATCGTTCCAAGGACCGTTGGGGATGCGAACTTTATGGCTGTCACTGCTAATGCCAAGACCATCTCTGAACCGCTGAACGTCACAGCCCAACGAATCCGCCAATGTTGGCTCGAAACGACGATGCCCTAAAGTGGAATCATCCAAGGAGATAGCAACGATGAATAATGAAACGCCAGTGAGTCCTCATGTGCAACCCGAAGCCGATGAGTTTCGCGATCAACTACCAAGTGACCTAAACGCTGTCGAGCATGTGGGTGTCCATCAGTTTCCAGATAACAGTCGGCGCAAAGTGCCTGGAACCATTTATCTAGTGGCTGGCTCCATATTGATAGCCCTCACACTGATCATCGGTGATAGTGGTCCATTTATCAATCAGGGAATGGTCTCTGGCGGAGTGATCCTGGTGATATTTGGTCTTTTATGCATCACAT
The DNA here is from genome assembly GCA_009694465.1 of Ilumatobacteraceae bacterium. Taxonomy (GTDB): domain Bacteria; phylum Actinomycetota; class Acidimicrobiia; order Acidimicrobiales; family Ilumatobacteraceae; genus Casp-actino8. The sequence goes on along the minus strand of SHUW01000009.1, from coordinate 541 downwards.
CAGGTTGGAAAATGACTGTTGATGAGCAACAGGCTTTAACTTTGGCTGGAGCCGCGGTGGGCTTCCCGGTTGGGCATGCCTCAGCGCAACAGGTCTGGAAAGGCCTACGGAGTCGCCCCACATGGAGAGTCTTGTGTTACTCGGACGAAGATCCACCAAGTCGGCGAGGATTGGTTCTTGTGGACGCAGTGAACGGGAAAGTGCTTGAACAACTCACCCAAGACAGCCTTGACGAATGGGCGTCTGAGTCAGCATGACAACATGGCCTCCATGTTCTTCCTAGACTTCACCTATGTTTGACGGCCATCTTCGAGTTGCAGTGGACCGAGCGGTAAAGCCTCTCGGTCAGGCTCTGCGGCGAACCAAAATTTCTCCCGATCAGCTCACCATTGTTGGCATGGTGATGGGTTGTGCCGCTGCTGTGGCTATCGCATCTGGACACCTGCTGTGGGGTTTGTTCCTTGTCATCTTGGCCGCACTACCTGATTTACTAGATGGCGCTTTGGCTAAGGCCACAAGTACCGCAAGTCCACGGGGTGCA
>SHUW01000090.1 GCA_009694465.1 Ilumatobacteraceae bacterium | reverse complement strand
AGCAAGTCCGCCGTACGACTGTGAGCAATTGTCACGGTGGCATCCACGCCTTTGCGGGCTAGCAATAACGACAGCGGCAAGCCGACGAGCATCGAACGGCCAATCACCACAGCGCTTTTGCCACTCGTCGCAACCCCGTAGCGCTGCAACAAACGCATCACACCGAGCGGCGTGCATCCGACCAGACCTGGCACCCCGCGCACCAATCGCCCCATTGAGGCGAGGGTCAAGCCATCCACATCTTTGTCAGCGGGAATGAGCGCCAAAACAGCCTCTTCGTCATAACCTGCTGGTAACGGACTTTGTACCAAAATGCCGTGCACGCTGGGGTCTTGTGCCAGCCTGCGGACCACATTCTCAACCTCGGCCTGACCAACATCGGCGGCCAAAACCTCATTGCGACTGATCATCCCCGCCTTGGCGGCCTGCACATGTTTGTTGCGGACATAACGCTGACTGGGGGCATCATCACCCACTAAAACCGTTGCCAAACATACGGCTGGCGATCCTGCCGATGAGATGATGTGCGCCAAATTGAGAACGATCTCGTCTCGTAGACGGTTGCCGTCCATGAGGATCGCTCCCCCATTCGTACGTGGGTCATCATCATGTCTTGTTAGATCATTCACAGAAGTAATGCTACGACACACGATGACCGCCTAGCCTAAAGGAATGTCCACTCCCCCGTCACCCCTCGTTCTTCCGGCCACTGGCCGCCTCGGTGTCTTGACCGTCGGCCTCGGTGCTGTGGCCTCGACCCTGATCGCTGGCGTCGAACTCACCAAGCGCGGTCTCGGTAAGCCCATTGGTTCGCTCACTCAAATGGGCACAATCCGTCTTGGCAAGCGCACCGAAGACCGCTCACCTTTGATCAAAGATTTCGTACCTCTAGCAGCACTTGAAGACATTGTCTGGGGCGCTTGGGATGTCTACCCCGATGATGCTTACGTCGCTGCCAGTCGTGCTGGTGTTCTTGAGAGTGGCAAGCACATCGAAGCCATCAGTGATGTGCTGCGCGACATCCGTCCCATGCAGGCTGCCTTTGAACGCAAGTATGCGCGCAACCTTGAGGGCGAACACATCAAGCCGATCAGCAGTAAGCGCGGCATGCTCAACGCAATTCGCGAAGACATCAACCGCTTCAAAGAAGAAAAGCAATGTGACCGACTCGTGATGATCTGGTGTGCCAGCACAGAAATTTTCATTGAGCCTGGTCCAGCACATATGAATCTAGAAGCGTTTGAAAAGGCGATTGACGCTAACGACGAGATGGTTTCGCCATGTCAGTTATACGCCTACGCCGCATTGCTTGAAGGCGTACCGTTCAACAACGGTGCCCCGAACTTGTCAGTGGATACTCCAGCGTTGCGTCAATTCTCAACCGATCAGAACATTCCGATTTCCGGCAAGGACTTCAAAACTGGTCAAACCTTAATGAAAACAGTTTTGGCGCCAATGCTCAAGGCCCGCATGCTCGGATTGTCTGGTTGGTACAGCACCAACATTCTCGGCAACCGTGACGGAGAAGTTCTTGATGCTCCAGAAAACTTTAAGACCAAAGAAGAATCGAAACTCGGCGTGCTCGAAGATATTTTGCAGCCCGCCAAGTACCCAGATCTCTACGGTGATGTTTTCCATAAAGTGTCAATCAACTATTACCCACCTCGCGGAGACGCCAAAGAGGGCTGGGACAACATTGACATCACTGGCTGGTTGGGTTACCCAATGCAGATCAAAGTCAACTTCTTGTGCCGTGACTCAATCTTGGCTGCACCTTTGGCACTTGACCTGATCTTGTTCAGCGATCTCGCACAGCGCGCAGGTATGGGCGGCATTCAAGAGTGGCTGAGTTTCTACTACAAGAGCCCACAGGTTGCACCTGGCTTGTACCCCGAGCACGACTTATTTATTCAACTGACAAAGTTGAAGAACACCTTGCGTTGGATGATGGGTGAAGATGTCATCACCCATCTCGGTCGCGAGTACTACGAAGAGTTGTGATTCTCCAGTGGCGCGTCGCCTCTGGAATCCAAAGTCTTGGGTCAGCCTGTCACCTAACGGGATAGGTCACACCAAGCCCAATCATCTCAGCGAGATGCTCCAAGTTGCTGTGAGTATCCGCCGCACACCAAAAAGGGCGTGGAAGATACTCAACGAGGGCGTCTGTGATGGATGCGCCCTTGGCGTAGCAGGATTTCACGATTGGACGTTGGACGGTATTCACCTGTGCACGACACGGCTGAAATTACTTGAGGTGAATTGCGCGCCAGCATTTGATCATTCCGTTCTGGGTGATGTCACATGGTTGCGAAACCGTACGAGTACCGAGTTGCGCGAGATGGGTCGCCTGGCGTACCCAATGCGTCGACGTCGCGGCGAAAAAGGTTTCACGCGTATTTCGTGGGATGAAGCCCTTGACGCTGTTGGTCTCGGTATTCGCGCTGCTGGCGGGGATCGCTCAGCGATTTATCTCACGAGTCGTGGACTGACCAACGAGGTCTATTACACCGCTGGCAAAGCGGCCCGCGCTATGGGTATCGCCAACATTGATTCTGCAGCCCGCACATGCCACGCACCATCCACAATTGGTCTCAAAGCCACCATCGGAGTGGCTGCCAGTACCTGCAGTTTGCAAGATGTCTTAGAGACCGACCTCATTATTTTGTGGGGCGCCAATGTTGCCAACAACCAACCTGTCTTTACCAAATATTTATATGAAGCCAAGAAGAACGGGACCAAGGTCATTGTTATCAACCCGTATCTCGAACCTGGTCTTGAGCGGTATTGGGTTCCCTCCAAGACTGAGTCATTTTTGTTCGGTACCAAATTATGCGACCTTCACATTCCTGTGCGTCCTGAAGGTGACGTGGCTCTGGCAAATGCATTGCTAAAAGTTCTGATCGAGCAGGACGCCATTGATCACGCGTTCATTGCCGCGCATACATCAGGTTGGGACGAGTTAGTGACTCATCTGGCGACCCTAGACCTCGCCCAGTTACTGATTGATGCCGGCATTGATCACTTCACGCTTGCGGCGCTCGCCGAAATGTACGCCACCTCGCGCCACGCCATTTTGATTTGGAGCATGGGTATCACTCAACATCGACATGGTGTTGAAGGAGTGCAGGGAATCGTCAACGTCGCGCTGGCACGCGGCAATGTGGGACGCGACGGCGCAGGATTAATGCCCATTCGCGGACACTCAGGTGTGCAGGGTGGAGCCGAGATGGGTGCTTACTCAACCGCATTTCCTGGTGGTGTCACCGTTTCTGCCGAATCTGCTCGCGAATTATCAGAGCAGTGGGGTTTCAACGTCCCTGCGCAGTCGGGCCTGACTGCACCTGAAATGGTCTTGGCAGCTGAGCACGATGAACTTGATGTTTTATTCTTAGACGGCTCCAACTTTGTTGAGATAATGCCTGATCCCGTTCGCGTTGAAGCTGCTTTGGCGCGCGTGCCCTTGCGCGTTCACCAAGACATTGTCTTGACCTCACAAATGTTCATTGATGGCGACGATGTGATCTTGTTACCAGCGGCCACACGCTACGAACAAGAGGGTGGTGGAACGAGCACGACCACTGAACGACGTATTGCTTTCAGCCCAGAAATTGTTTCTGCCCCAGGCGAAGCTCGTAGCGAGTGGCGGATCTTTTCTGATATCGCGATTCGTATGAATCCGTCACTGGCCCCACACTTTGATTGGGCTGACAACCAAACGCTGCGCGCTGAAATTGCCCGCATTGTTCCGATGTATGCGGGTATTGAAAACCTCTCCAAAGTCCACGATGAAGTGCAATACGGGGGTCGACATCTATGTGCCGATGGAAACTTTCCGATGCCCGATGCTCGGGCTCGCTTCAGTTCACTCAATGTCGCTCCTCCACTACTGAGCGAAGGCGCATTCTTCTTGTCGACACGGCGCGGCAAACAGTTCAACTCAATGATTTTTAATGAAGTGGATCCCCTCACCGGAGCCACACGCGATGCTGTGTACATTGATCATCGCGATGCTGCCGCCCTCGGCGTGAGTGAAGGTGACGCATTACGCCTGACGAGTTCGGTAGGTTCGATGCTCTCGACCGCCAAATTGGTGAACCTACCGTCGCGTTCACTGCAGGTGCATTGGCCTGAGGGCAACGTACTCATTGAAGCCGGACTCAATCAAGATGCCAGCCGCATCCCTGATTACAACGCCATCGTCACTATTGAAAAGGTCTCATCATGAATAAATCCAAAATGATTTTGTGGTCCGCAGTTGCCGATGCTGCGAGCATCGTGATCTTTGTCGCCATCGGGCGCAAGAATCATGATGAAGGTCAGGCAGCATCGGGAATTTTTCGTGTGGCGGCCCCATTTTTGTTGGCACTTCTTGCTGGGTGGGTGATCGCCCGCGCGTGGAAAGAACCGCTCAGCCAAAAGAGTGGAGTGCTCATTTCGCTGACCACGATTGTTCTTGGCATGGTGTTACGCAAAATTGTCTTTGATGATGGAACGGCCACTGCCTTCATCATCGTCGCCACCGTGTTCTTAGGTACCCTCCTCAATGGTTGGCGCCTACTTGCACGAATACGTCTCGCTCGCTCGAATTAGAGCAGGTTTGTAATAGCGCCCTTTTCGGCACCTTGTGCCAAGCGCGCATATTTACCCAACACACCACTCGTGTAACGCGGTGGATTCGGTTGCCAACCTTGACGTCGGCGATTCATTTCCGCTTCGTCCACCAAAAGATCCAGGCTCAAGTTGGCTACGTCGACTTTGATCTTGTCACCATCGCGCACAAAGGCGATGGGTCCACCATCAACGGCTTCAGGAGCCACATGACCAATACAGAATCCCCATGTGCCACCGCTGAAGCGACCATCGGTAATCAATGCGCAGTCGTACCCACGACCGGCACCTTTCATTGCACCGGTGATAGCCAACATTTCGCGCATACCAGGCCCACCCTTTGGTCCCTCATAGCGAATCACCAAGACCGTATTGGGTTGAATTTCTCCATTCATGATCGCCACCATGGCACCATCTTCATCGTCAAAAACGCGCGCCGTTCCTTCAAACAAACGTTGCTCTTGCGATAGTCCAGCGACCTTGACCACGCTGCCCTTGGGTGCCAGCGAGCCTCGCAAAATCAACAATCCGCCTTCGGCGTTGATGGGTTGACTTAATGGATGCACGACGACACCATCTGGTTGAGGTGGATTGATCTCCGCCAAGTTTTCAGCCATTGTCTTGCCAGTACAAGTCATCACATCACCGTGCAATAAACCAGCATCTAACAAATGCTTCAGTACGACTGGCACGCCACCAACGCGATCAAGATCGGTCATGTGAAATTGTCCACCTGGCTTCATGTCAGCAATATGCGGCACGCGAGCGGCAATGCGATTGAAATCGTCAAGATCCAATTCAACTCTTGCTTCGTGAGCAATGGCCAAAAGATGTAACACAGCATTCGTGCTGCCACCCAAGGCATTGGCTAAAGCAATGGCGTTTTCAAAGGCTTTCTTCGTGAGAATATCGCTGGGGCGAATGCCCAGACGCAACATGTTGACAACTGCTTCGCCGGCGCGTCGGGCATCATCTTCGCGACGCGGATCAATGGCTGGGGGTGATGCCGTACCAGGCAAGGAC
>SHUW01000089.1 GCA_009694465.1 Ilumatobacteraceae bacterium | reverse complement strand
GTTTGGTGGTTCCCACCGGCACCGATTTGGCAACTGTGCAGGCACTAGTCCTGTCAGATCCAAAAGTTATTGCCGCTTTAGGCGGACAGACACCCAAAAAGGTCGTTGTCGTGCCTGGCCGTATGGTCAACTTGGTGTTGTGAACAAACTTTCAATCACCAAATACATTTCCGTCGCTCTCATGCTCGCAAGCACAACCGCTCTGGTTGGTTGCGGTAGCGATGAATCCTCAGGTCCGAGTTCAGGCGCCGACACGACTGCACTGGGTACAGAGGCCACAACCACAGAAGTGCCGGTCACGCAAGCTCCCATTACTTTGCCACCTCTCCCCGCTCCAGCGGCCTCCACCGTGACTGATCTATTGGCACTCGGTCGCCCAATCGTTCTTGCTCATGCCAGTGGTGAGATGACTCATCCGCACTCAAGTTTGTTTGGCTTTAGTAAAGCGGCACGGATGGGTGTTGACGTCCTTGATGTGGACGTGCAGTTGACCAGTGATGGGGTCCTTGTGATTCATCACGATCTCAATACCGGCAAAACCGCTAACAAAGATCTTGTTCTTCTTGAGCACACCTACGATGAACTCCACGCTCTTGATAGCGCCTACTGGTTTACCGCTAACTGCACATGTACCGATCAGCCCGAAGCCGATTACATCTACCGCGGTATTGTTACCGGCGACAAACCTGCGCCCGCTGGTTATGTCGCCGAAGATTTCGCGATCAACTCATTCGAAGCATTGATGCAGTTGTATCCCGATTATGTGTTGAATATCGAAATCAAAGATAAAGGTGATGCTGCCAAGGCATCTGCTGATGCATTGATCGAACTGCTGACAAAGTACGACACGTTTGATCGCGTTGTTGTTACCAGTTTCGATGACACAGTTGTGGATTATTTCCACGAAAAACAACCCAATGTCGTTATGTCACCCGGCCAAGCTGCCATGGTTTCATTTTTTCTCGGCGGAGTATCGCTGCCGGACTGGCTATACATCGTGCAAATTCCGCCGACCTACGAAGGTCTGACTTTGTTCACCCCCGAATATGTAACACGAGCTAAATCAGAAGGCCTCGTGACGTGGGTGTGGCCCAATGGTGGCGAGACTCTTGAGTTATATCGCGAGTTGTTGGCTATCGGAGCTGACGGCATTAACGCTGCATCACCGCCTCAAGCGATGACCGCCCTCAACGAGTTCTTGGGTGTCTCGTAATCTCGCGCTGATGAGAAAAAACATCGCATGATCGCAGGCATCATCGAAGGCTTTTATGGTCCTCCGTGGACACATCAAGAACGCCTGCGAAACATTGATCTACTTGCCGAGTACGGCGGCAATACCTATGTCTGGGCTGCAAAGTTAGAACCTCGGCATCGCCAATTGTGGCTAGATCCATTCACCGAATTAGAAGTTACCGAGTTCACCGAGTTGTCAATTCGTCAGAAGACAGTGCAAGTTCTGATCGGGCTGACTCCTGGCGGCGATGCAACGACTGAGCAGGTGATCAACAAACTGCAACCGGCTATTGATCACGGCTGCCATGGCGTTGTCCTGAGCTTTGACGATCTACCAGCCCTAGATGCTGCGACAAAGCATCGAGAAATCGCCAATGCTCTGATTGAAAACTTGAAGACTCAAGTGTGGCTTGTCCCCACTCATTACGCAGGTATCACCGCATCGCCATACCTTGAAGAGTTGATTGATGGCTTACACCCAAAGGTATTAGTGATGTGGACAGGCGTCCATGTCGTTAACGATTCCATTCATGCACATGAAGCGCGTCAACGCACTCAGGCATGTCGTGGGCGCAAACCATTATTGTGGGATAACACGCCCGTTAATGACGCAATGATGAGCGAGGCTTTACATCTCGGCCCATACGCTGGACGCGAAGCAGCGTTGCGTTCGGAGATAACAGGATTGCTGATCAATCCCATGGAGTTCGCTACTGCTTCGCAGCCAACTTTGGTCAGCGCTTTGGCGTGGGTGAATGATGGTGAGCCGTACTCGGCATGGTTGAACTTTGTTGATCAACACGGATGGACCGAGTTTGCCCGTTGCACGGCGTTTCCTGATGATCCTCATTGGCCAGGTGCCCGCCCAACCGATGACTGGTGGCATGCAGTTGTCGACATGAATCCACTTGGTCTCGAGGCTGGTTGCGAGCCGTGGATTGACGGCGCCAAGCAAGGCGCCCAACTAGTTCTTGATGCGCGCCGACTACTTGGTCCAGCCCTACCCCGTTCACAGAGCACGGTCTTAAAGAAAATTACTTTGGCACTGCGCTGGCGCTCGTGGCAGAGGCTTCCTGTTTTGCTGTACGGCGGAGGCCCTCGTCTTCGACCCGTCATAATCAATGATGAACACGGCGAATTTGTCTACCGACCTGGATCGGTCATTGCCGCAACGTGTCTCGTTGATGATGAAGTCATGCGTTGCCTCAACACTGACTAACTTTTTCCTCAAAATTCTTTGGTTTGGCAGCACATTTTGCAAGGGACCATTCGTTCATCCTTGTATGACCGCTAAAAAGCCAAGTGTTCCCCCACAACCTGAAACCGCCCCCGTCCGAATTTGGGTGCTCCTTGATTCCTCTGGATCGATGGAATCCCTGCAACTCAATGTTGTGGAGAGCCTCAACGCTTTCGTCGCCGAACAAGCCGCTACCGATCCCGCAACGGCCATCAGCATTCACACCTTTCCCAGCGTTCCCTACGCTCGCAAGGCTGCTGGCGTGATCACTGTTTTGGTGGACGATGTTGCCGCAGGTTCCCTGGTCTCTTTCACCCCTGATGATTACTCCCCAAACGGCAATACTCCGCTGTACGACAGCCTCGGCGAGTTATTGCGGCGCGCCGAAACAGACAACAACAAACGAATCTGTCAGGGACTACCTTGCCAAGACCCACTCGTCGTGATCATCACTGATGGGCAAGAAAACGCCTCGCGCTGGCATCACAGAAAGTCTGTTTTTGAGCATATTGAACGTCTGCAAGCCGATGGATGGGCCTTCATTTTCCTCGGTAGCAATCAAGAGGCCTGGACCGAGGCCGCCAAAATAGGAATCACTCGCGGCGACAGTTTGACCTTTGAATCTTCACCTACTGGTCTTCGAGATGCGCTCAGCACGGCATCCAAAAGCGTCAGTGCATATCGCACCATGACTCGACCGCTGCGGTCTGAAAAAAGAAATTCAATGATTCACATCAAAGATGCACATTAATGAAGCTAGTGATCGTTGTACTTCTGAAGAGCAAAACAACCCACAAACAAAAGGAAAAATCATGACCAAGACAAAGACCCAAAAACTGCCCGATACCGCAACCGTCCTCCAGGACACTTTCATCTCGATCGTCGCTGATGCAAGCGGTTCAATGGATCACCTCCATGCCACTGTGATCAAAGGACTCAATGACTTCATCGCCGAACAGGCCAAGTCACCAGCTGTCTCGAAGGTCAGCATCGTTCAGTTCCCAGCCTGCGACGGTGACCCAGGAATCCGCAGCATTTTGAAGCTGACCGATGTCAAAAAGGCCCGTCCCATCACGCCTGAGGATTACATCATTAACGGAATGACTCCTTTGTACGACGCGATTGGACTCGTTATTGACAAAGCTGACACCCGCATCGCCAAGCGTGTCGCTGCTGGTAAAGCCCCAGAGTCGCAAGTCATCGTGATCTTTACCGATGGTGGCGAGAACGCCAGTCTCAGATATACCCAAAAGGACATTTTCAAACTGATTGACGAGCGCAAAGCCCAAGGCTGGGTTTTCGTTTTCTTAGGAGCGAATCAAGACTCCTTTGAGACCGGTGGCAGCGTTGGTTTTGATGCGGGGAATATCATGGATTTCGAAGCTTCAGAAGAGGGCATGGCTTACGCCCTGTCAACAGCCTCCCATTCCCTTCGTCTCCTGAGTGTGCTGCCGCCCACGGAACGCTTCGCGGTACGCGACTCGATCTTCAGTCTGAGAAATGACGATTTCAATGGTGGGTGATCATCGTCATCATCGAGAAGAGCGCCATCGAGTGACCACCCTCGGTACGACGGCAGCCCCAGATATCGCAGTTACTCCCACACTGGACAGCACAACACGAAAGGGACCATCCATGGCCAAACCCACTCGAGTCAAAGCCAATGCTAGAGAGCAAGGTCTCGAACTTCCATCCTGCTGGAAAGACGTCAATGACGCCCTCGCTGCTGGCATTGATCGCTTGATATTGTTCGGGCCTCCAGGGACTGGCAAGACATACGCTGGTCTTACTCTTGGCGATGTCGAGGGTGGCGCATATCGTCTCATTTGTAACGAGGATATGACTGCTGCCGATGTCACCGGCCACTTCATGCCGACAGCTAACGGAACATGGAAATGGCTGGACGGAAGCGTGCTCAAAGCATGGCAAGGTGATGGCCTCCGTGGTGGTCGTATCGTCGCTGACGAAATTGATCGTGCCTCAGGTGATGTGCTCTCTTTATTGCTAAATATGTTTGATAATCGCGAGAGTGCTTCGTGGCAACATCCCGATTCGGGCAAAGTTTTCAGACCACTGCGCGGATTCTCGGCAATCATGACGACCAATATCGAAAATATGCGCGACCTACCAGTGGCTCTGCGGGACCGTTTCCCGATCGCCATCCGCATTGATCGGCCCCACCCTGGAGCATTGGCACAACTCTCCCCATATTTACGAGCCCCAGCAGCGGCAGCTGTTGATGCAGATAAGGAACGTCGATTTAGCGTTCGCTCATTCATGGCATTTGACCAATTGGTCAAACAGGGACTCAGTGTCGAAAGAGCCGCTGGGCTGGTCTTCGGCAAATTTGCCACGGACATATTGGATGCATTGCTCATTGACAAGGTCTCAGCAACACCAGCAAAGGCATCTTGATGGACTTGCGTCATGCCATGCCCGAGTGGCTGACGCGCCTCGACCGTGATGCCGCCCCTTGGGTTGTTGTCGCTGGAAAGGCGCAACGAGGCGAAGCATTCACTGATTTGGTGGCGCATCGTATGCAGGTACCCATGGGAGCCGATGAAACATCGCGTTGCATCCGCGCTCACGAAATGATGCATGCCAAGGTCAGTCCGATGTCACTGGCTGTTCCCGAGGACCTCGGCCATCTATCAATTAGCACCTTGATCGTAGCCGAAGAGTTTCGAGTCAATATGTTGGTCGGAGCTGCGGGCTTTCCCGTCATGAAATATTTGGCTGATGGGAGCGAAAAACGCACGGGTGAACGTCTTGCCATCAACAGAGATTGGAACGAAACTGTCCACATGTTGGCTGCGACGTCGGGCACGAAAGCATTGTCTGGGTTACTCGCAGGCGTCAAGTTGGTGCAACCTCTTTGGATTCCAACATTGAGTGAACTCAATCGTCAATTACAAAAATTGTGGAGGAAACATACTCGGGATGGCACCGCTGCAGTTGCTTCAACTGAACCTAGTGATGACGTGACCGAGGGATGGGGCTTCACTATTTTGGCAGCCCAACTGATCCATCGAGCACTAATTACTGAAACATCAGATGACCCAGTACCACCCGATCCTTCCCGCTTGGGTGGTGCGGGCGCATCCGAAGTGGGCAAGTTCGCTGTCATGCTTGAACTGCATCTTGACCGACCAAATCGCGTCAACGGCTTTCTTGGTCGGCGCAAGCGAGCTTCGAATATCGGACGTCATCCGCGGCATCTTGAAAGACTCCTGACCGATCCCGAAAGGCGCATCTTTGATCGACGAGCGCGATGCCAAGGCGGCGTTGTACTGATTGACCAATCCGGCTCAATGGA
>SHUW01000088.1 GCA_009694465.1 Ilumatobacteraceae bacterium | reverse complement strand
TCTATGACCGTAAATATTGGAAATCTTCTGACGCGCAGAGCCAACATCAATGCCAACATTGAGGCTCTCTACGATGTAGCGGCTGGCCGACGTTTTAGCTACGCCGAACTGAACGCCGAAACCAATAAGGTTGCATCCCTGCTCGTTGATGCTGGAGTCAAGACGGGCGATCGTGTCGCTCTTTTGTTGATGAACTCCTCTGAGTTCATGACTGCTTTTTTTGCCACCGCCAAACTTGGTGCAGTCATCGTGCCCTTGAACTGGCGATTAATTGCTGACGAATTGGAATTCATTCTCAAGGATTCGGGAACGACCGTTCTGGTTTTCGGTTCTGAGTTTGTGGCCAACGTCTCCGAATTGCAGTCCCGTGGCGATCGCACTGACATTAAGTCATGGTTGTATGTCGGAGACACCTCAACGAAGCCCCCCTTTGCTCGTGACTTCATTGTTGAGTCGGCGACGATGCCTGCAACCGAACCAGCGGTCACGGCATCGGGTGATGACTTGTTGTACATCATGTACACATCGGGCACCACTGGTTTGCCAAAGGGCGTGATGCATTCACACAACACTCAATATTGGGCGCTATCGACAATGTGTACGACAAGTGATTTGGCCAAGGGAGATCGCTATATCAATCCGATGCCGATGTTCCATGTGGGTGCGCTGACCCCAGCTCTTGGGAATATTTTCGTTGGTACTACTCATGTGTTGATGCGCGCTTTTGACCCAGTAAAGGTTTGGGAAATTATTGATTCAGAGCGCATCAATAACGGACTGTTCGTGCCTGCAATGTTGAACTTTATGCGCCAGGTGTATGACCCGACCAAATACAAGCACGAACATGTCCGCTGGTTGATGGCTGGTGCGGCTCCGGTTCCCGTGTCGCTGATTATGTCTTATGCAGAAATTGGCATTGAGATCAATCAGGTGTACGGACTGACAGAAACTTGTGGGCCTGCGTGTCTGACCTCAAAAGAAGATGCCATCAGCAAAGCAGGATCAACTGGTAAAGCGTTCTTTTTATCAGAAGTCAAGGTGGTGCGTCCCGATGGAACTGAGTGTGATGCAGGAGAAGCTGGAGAAGTTTTAATCAGCGGTGGACACATGATGCTTGGCTACTGGAATCGACCAGAAGCAACGGCTGACGCGTTGAAAGATGGCTGGTTGTACAGCGGTGATGGTGCGATCCGAGATGAAGATGGATTCATTTTTATTCAGGACCGCATCAAGGACATGATGATTTCCGGTGGAGAAAATGTGTATCCCGCCGAGATTGAAAATATCATTATGGGTCTTGCTGGTGTCGGCGATGTGGCGGTCATTGGTATCCCATCTGAAAAGTGGGGAGAATCACCTTTGGCGATTATTGTTCGCAAGGACGATTCAGTCACCGAAGAAGCTGTTTTGGCTCACTGCTCCAGCAAATTGGCACGTTTTAAGCAACCAGTAGCGGTGCGCTTCATTGAGGTTATTCCTCGTAACCCCTCGGGTAAGGCCCTCAAAAAAGACCTACGCGTACAGTTCAAAGAAGTTGTTGGGCCCTAGTACTTAATCGGCATACGATGCACACCAGCAATAAAACTGCTGTGCATTCTTTCGATTGGACCGCCTGCCTCAATGTGGGGCATGCGCGTTAAAAGTTCGCGAAACATCACTGCAAGTTCAACTCGCGCAACATGCATACCTAAGCAGAGATGCGGCCCGCCGGCACCAAAGGCCACGTGTGGATTCGGGTGACGGGCGACATCAAAAGTATCGGCGTTCTCAAAGATGTCTTCGTCGCGATTAGCCGAGCCATAGAACATGACAACCCGTTCGCCAGCCTTTATTGACTGTCCGCCAACGACGGTGTCCTGCATCACGGTGCGCTTGAAATGGGTCACGGGACTGCAGTAGCGCAACATTTCTTCGACTGCTGAGCCGAGCAGTCCATCAAGATCACCCATCAACTTGGTCCGTTGATCTGGATGATCGAAAAGCAACTGAAGACCTGCCGCTAGTAAGTTGCGCGTGGTATCTCCGCCAGCATTGACGAGCAATAAGAAAAACCATTGAAACTCTTCGTCGGTGAGATGATCGCCATTGACTTCGGCATTGACGAGAATTGTGGCGAGATCGTCGGCAGGGCTCTGGCGTTTGAGATCTGCCACCGATTGCGCGTAACCCAGCATTTCCCCGACAGCATTCATCTTGATTTCTGGTGGGGCAATGGCGTCATCGTTGGTGTGCATGATTTCGGTGAGGTCGTATAGTCGTTCACCGTCTGCACGTGGCATGCCCATTAACTCAGCGATCAAGCCCGATGGCAAACGGCCGGCTATCTCGGTGACAAAATCGCATTCTCCTTTAGCGAGCACGGCATCGACGATGTCGCGTGCTAGTTCTTCAATCTTTGGACGCAAGAGGGGAGCATTCTTCGGAGTAAAGCCACGTGATACCAACAATTTAAATCGGTCGTGTTGAGGTGGATCCATATTGAGCATCATCAGACGTTGTGCGTAGAGACCCATGGGATCGGGGTCGGGAAGCATCACACTGGTTTCGTATGAACTGAAAACTTTTGGTAATCGGCTTATCGTTCGGACATCTTCATATTTGGTGATCGCCCAAAAGCCAGGGCCATTTGGTTCATCGTGCCAATACACGGGGGCATTTTTGCGTAGCCAGGCGTACTGTTCCCACGGGTGCCCAGTGGCCGCAAAGGTTTCGGGGCTAATCAGATTGATGTCGGGTTTTGAAGTCACGAGTTTTCCTTTATCTGTTCGGCAGGAAATGAATACGTGACATCACTGAATCTGTCGCGAGCAAAAATGTACAACAATCTCAATGGGATTGTCCCCGTGTTGTCGGCGTAATGCTCTTGGCCTTGGGGAATCCAGACTGCAGAGCCCTCAGTGACTGCAGTACGCACGCCGTCAACGACGACATAGCCTTCACCAGCCAAAATCACGTACACCTCTGAGGCGTCATGGGAATGGCCGCGGGGAGGGGGGACTGCCCCGACTGGGACTTCAGCGATTCCCACGGTCATCTCGTTCGTCGCAGTGGCATCGCCCCCAAAAAGCTCCCACCAACGTACGACACCGCGCTCGGGACTGCTCCACTCTTCGGTTGGGCAATCGCTGACATGGCGAAAAACTGGAGAATCCATATCTCAACGGTACATCCCCCGCTGAGCGGTGTTTCGATTAGGCACGCCCACGACGCCAGATGGCAGACTAAGAATATGAGTTCAACTTCAACTGATGATGTCCTAGCCCCAGAGCAAGCAGAGGCGTTTCGCCTCCAGGTACGTGAATTCCTCGAGCAGAATGCCTCGGGGATAGGTCGCCGTAGCGAGACCTCGCTGATGATTGGGAAAAAATACCAGGCTGCTCTCACGGAGGCGGGCCTTGCTGGATTGGTGTACCCCAAGGAATATGGCGGAGCGGGATTGACTCGTATCCACGATCGGATTTATCGCGAAGAGTACGGCAAGTATCCCGACATGACCTTTGAGTTGACGATTAGTCACGGCATGTGTTTGCCAGTGCTCAATCAGTTCGGAACCGAGGAGCATAAGCGCGAATTTATGCCAGACCTGATTGCGGCGCGCACGATGTGGTGCCAGATGTTCTCTGAACCGGGTGCTGGTTCAGATGTTGCAAGTCTGCAGACTCGCGCAGAACTTGACGGTGATGAGTGGGTTCTGAATGGACAAAAAGTCTGGACGACTCTGGCACATGTCAGTGACTATGGAGTTCTGATTGCGCGTACTAACCCAGATGCTCCGAAGCATGCGGGAATCTCCATGTTCATCGTTGACATGAAGGCACCAGGAATGGAGATTCGTCCGATTCACCAAATCGACGGAGGAAGTCATTTCAATGAAGTGTTCTTCACTGATGTACGGATTCCTAAGTCATGGTTATTGGGTGAACTCAACAATGGCTGGAATCAGGCCACGGCGATGTTGATGTATGAGCGAGTAGCAATCGGCACTGGTTCATCAAGCGGCGTGACCCACAACTTGGCAGATCGTTTGATTGATGTTGCGAAGAACAACGGCAAATTGAGTGATCCTCTTATTCGTCAAGATCTCATGAAACTGTATTGCGAAGAGACTGTGAAGTCTTTGGTTTCGATGCGCACTCGGGCCGAGATGAAAGCTGGCAAGGTGCCAGGTCCTGGTGGTTCATTGGGCAAATTGCACGGCGCCATTATTGCTCGTTTCAGCCGACCCTTGATCAATCGTTTAGTTGGCGCAGATTGTGATGCATGGGAAGGCGAAGGTCGTGGGGAAAACTGGGCACGCTACATTTTGAGCAGTTTCCAATCGAACATCGCCGGTGGAACTGACGAAATCCAACGCAACATCATCGGGGATCGAGTTCTTGGATTACCACGCGAGCCAATGATGGACAAAAATATGCCTTTCAAAGATCTTAAAGTCGGGACCCAACGTCAGTGACACAACTCTCGGTCAATGAGATTTGGGTCTACCCAGTGAAATCAATGGTGGGAGGCGCTGTTGAGTCTTGTTTGATCAATGAGTTAGGAATTGTCGGCGATCGCCTCTGGGCAGTTCGTGATATTGACAATGGTGGTATTCGTGGCGCCAAGAAGTTGGGTGGGCTCATGAAACTGTCGGCGCAATTTGTCAATGGTTCTGAAGTCGTTGAAATCACCTTGCCTGATGGGAGTATGGTGCGCAGTGATGACGCTCAAGCCAATGATTTGGTCAGTCGCGCGATTGGGGCAAATGTTCAACTTGAACATTTGCGTCCAGCATCTGATCTTGATCATTACCGTCGCGGCGCTCCGAGTAGTGATGACATGATGGAAGAACTGCGCGGGGTTTTCGGACGCGATGCTGACGAACCGCTGCCTGATTTTTCGGTGTTTCCTCCAGAAGTCATGGAGTTTGAATCCCCTCCGGGAACCTATTACGACTGCTGGCCACTGTTGGTGATGACAACCTCGGCATTGCGTTCATTGCGGCAGGCCTTGCCTGATTCGGTCATTGATGTGCGACGTTTTCGTCCGAGCCTGGTGATTGACACGGGCGAGCAAACTGGCCATCCCGAATTTGGGTGGGCAGGCAAGACGGCGCGTCTCGGTGAATGTGAAATTGAGTTTCAGTCGCCATGTCCGCGCTGTGTGATGGTGACGCGAGATGTGGGGAGTGACATCGCTGGTGACCGCGCCGTGTTGCGTCACATTATTCGTGAGTTAGATCAGAACCTCGGGGTGTACGCCAAGATCATCAAACCTGGAGTCGTCACTGCCGGTGATTCGCTGCGTTTTATGTAATGCCATCAAGAATGAGTTTGGCGATTTGGCGAGCGGCTTCGCCGTCGTAGTGCAGACCGTCGTAGCGATGAATGCGGTCACAGTCGTCGGGATATGACGGGCACACAGTATCTCGCAGACGGATGACTGCTATGCCTAACTCTGCACCGACATCGTCATAAGCAACAATCTCGCATTCTGTTCCCACAACGTCAACGGCAGAATGATCAAGTCGTGGCACTGGTGCCACAAGAATGACCTGCGATACCACGCCCTCAAAATATTTTGTGAGTCTACGGATGCGATCGCGAGTGAGTTGTTGTGCGTCGGCATCACAGAAGTTATATGGAGTGCCGTGCTCCATGAAGCCGACCCCAGTGCCGCCCCACCAAATGATTGCAATATTGATGTTCAGTTCTTGAGCACGAGCGCGAGTTTGTTGTAAGAAAGTTACGCACTCTGGTTTGCCATACTGGTCAATTGTGTCTTCAGAAGGGACGCAACCTGGATCGGCTCGAACTTCAATTTCAACGCCAAGCGATTCGGCTTCGGCCTGCAATT
>SHUW01000087.1 GCA_009694465.1 Ilumatobacteraceae bacterium | reverse complement strand
GTGTTGGAGAGCAACGCAGAAGACTTCGTTAAGTCATATGTTCAAAAAGGTGGGGAGTAAATAGTGGTCGTCCCATTCTTTGATGTCGACAACGACCCAGGCAGTAACTTCACGAGTTTGTTGCGAAAAGTCGGCTTGGATCCATTTGCTGTTTCAAGTTTTGGTGATTCGCAGCAGGTCCTAGCCCCCCATGCCACGACAGTCTTGGCTGTGCGTTATCTCAATGGCGTCATCATGGCGGGCGATAGGCGGGCCACTATGGGCAACAGGATTTCCAATCGCGAGATGGAGAAAGTTGTCCCAGCGGATCGACACAGTGGCGTGGCTATTTCGGGTACTGCTGGAGTAGCGATGGATATGATCAAAATTTTCCAATTGCAACTTGAGCATTTTGAAAAACTTGATGGGCGCCCGATCAGCCTTGAAGGTAAGGCGAATCAACTTTCACAGTTGGTGCGCGCCAATTTGGCTGGAGCGATGCAGGGTCTAGGAGTCATTCCAATTTTCGCTGGCTACGACTTGTTGCGAAACACGGGACGACTGTGGGATTTTGATATCACAGGTGGACGTTATGAGGAACGTGAGTTTGTTGCGACGGGGTCCGGAGGAGGTCCAGCTTCTACGGTATTGAAGGTGGGCTTTCGGCCCAATATGTCTGCTGATGACGCAGTGGACCTTGCCTGTCGAGCGCTTTTGGAAGCAGCAGATGTCGACTCTGCCACGGGAGGGCCCGATGTGTTGCGGAGTATTTATCCCGTAGTGGCCACGATCAGTGTGGACGGATGGGAGAGACGCGATGATGCTGACTTAGCGCGCCGATTTGAAGCATTGGTACAAGAGCAACGTCAGAGACAAGACGGGGTGTCATCGTGAATCAGCCTTTCTATGTGGCACCAGAGCAGTTGATGAAGGATCGCGCGGACTATGCGCGAAAAGGTATTGCCCGGGGGCGAGCACTCGTTGCTGTGCAGTATGTGGACGGCATCCTTCTCGTTTCAGAAAATACTTCAAACACTTTGCGCAAAATCAGCGAAATCTATGATCGGATTGGTTTCGCGGGAGTCGGTAAATACAACGAGTTTGATCAACTCCGACGTTTTGGCGTGCGCAACGCTGATGTTCGCGGTTATCAGTATTCGCGTGATGATGTTGAGGCCCGAAGTCTGGCTAATGAGTACGCTCAGATCCTGGGACAAACATTTACACACGATGTCAAGCCTTACGAAGTAGAGATACTGCTGGTTGAAGTGGGCACAGATCAGAATTCTGATCAGTTATTTCACATCATGTATGACGGAACTTTGATGGACGAACGAGGCTTGAGTGTTCTCGGAGGTGATGCGGAGGCGATTGGCGGTCGGTTACGCGAAACATGGTCGCCGGGCGACGTTTTGGATGTCGCCGTGAGAAAGTGCGTGGCGGCCCTTGCGGGTCCCGACCGCACTCTTCAGGCCGACGGGTTGGAGGTCGCCATTCTGAGCCGTTCAATCGAACGCCGTTGCTTTAGACGATTTGACGATCAAGAGATTGACGCTTTTCTCTCGTGATTTTTTCTCGTAGATAGGGATTTTCTGATGGAACGTCGCATCTATGGGCTGGAAAATGAATATGGAGTGACTTGTACTTTGCGTGGTCAGCGTCGTCTGAGTCCCGACGAAGTGTCGCGCTACCTTTTCCGCAAGGTTGTGACATGGGGACGTAGTTCGAATGTTTTTTTAGAAAATGGGTCCCGCTTGTACCTAGATGTCGGATCGCATCCTGAATACGCGACTGCAGAGTGTGACTCGCTCTATGAAGCCGTAGTGCACGATAAGGCTGGAGAACGCATCCTTGAGAGCCTGCTGATTTCTGCCGAGGAACGACTTCGTGAAGAAGGTATTCGCGGCACGATCTATCTTTTCAAGAACAACACTGATTCAGCGGGGAACAGTTACGGCTGCCATGAGAACTACTTGACGAGTCGAAGTGACGACCCAAGTGAGCATTCAAAAGCGCTCATTCCGTTTTTGGTGTCTCGTTCAATATTCACGGGAGCGGGCAAGATCGTGCACACCGCGAGGGGTCCGCAGTACTCAATCACCCAACGCGCTGACCATATTTGGGAAACGATGTCTTCGGCGACCACCAGAAGTCGGCCGATCATCAATACACGCGATGAGCCTCATGCCGATGCTGAGCGTTATCGGCGACTGCATGTCATTGTTGGTGATTCAAATATGAGCGAATACTCAACTTTTGTCAAGATCGGCTCCACAGCGTGCATGTTGCGGATGATGGAAGACCCTTCGGTGATACTCCGCGATATGACAATGGAAAATCCAATCAGGGCCATTCGCGATATCAGCCATGACATCACCTGTCGGCGGACCGTTCTCTTAGCTAGTGGTCGGGAGGTCAGTGCTTTGGATATTCAACGCGAATATCTCAATGCTGCCCTGCAGTACGCGCAGACAAAGGGGTTCACTGATCTTGAACAACGTGCCCTTGAAATGTGGGAACATTGTGTGACAACGATTGAAGATGATCCCTTGAAACTCGACCGTGAGGTTGACTGGGTGATCAAGCATAAATTACTCGATGCATACTGCGCAAAGAATGGTCTTGATTTAGGAGATCCAAAGGCGCAATTGATTGATTTGCAGTATCACGACATTTTGCGTACTCGTGGATTATTCAACAAATTGCAAGAGCGCGACATGGTGGAAAGAGTGTGTCTTGAGAGTGATATTGAAACGGCGATTGATGTACCCCCACAGACGACACGGGCGCGTCTAAGAGGCGAATTCATTAGGGCTGCCAAAGCCAAGAATCGGGAGTACACCGTTGATTGGGTGCAACTGAAATTGAATGATCAGGCACAACGGACGGTGCTCTGCAAAGATCCGTTGAAAAGTCGAGATGAGCGGGTGGAGAAGTTGATCGCTTCGTTGTGAACGGGGCGTCGTGTGGTCCCGTACTGTACCGTTACAGGCGATGGATATTGAGGTGATGGCAGTTGATGACGAACCGACAGGGGAGTCTTCGCGTAGCGACTTAAATGATAAACGCCGAGAGCAGATGCGTTCTGTTTGGGAGTGGGTCATCGTTGTTGTCATAGCGCTAGCGGCGGCAATGTTGATTCGGGTGTACGTCTTTCAGCAGTACTACATTGACGGACCGAGTATGCAGACGACTTTGGAGCCTAATGACCGAGTATTGGTGAATAAACTTTCATACAGATTCCACGATATTCGTCGTGGCGATGTCATTGTCTTTGATCGTGTGACTAACGAGATCGTTCATGATGATTTGATTAAGCGAGTCATTGCTCTGCCAGGTGAGACGGTCACAATTAAATCCTGCGTCGTATTTATTGATGGTGGAGAGTTGCAGGAGCCATACCTGGATCAGGAGCAACTTTCAAACCCCGAAATAAGTGAGCGTTGTGGGTCACACACCGATCTCGAACCAGTGCTAGTGCCCGAAAATCATGTATTTGTGATGGGAGACAATCGGCAACAAAGCTTCGACTCGCGAGACTTTGGCGCTATTGAAGAGAGCAAAGTGCGGGGCCGGGCTTTTGTCGTGTTATGGCCATTTGGCGCTTGGGCGTGGTTGTAGAGGTCTCTTGTCGCTGAGTCAGACGTGGCGGCTAAAGGCATCCATCATGCGGTCTGTGTGATCACTAAAGATCCCGTCCAGACCCATACGGAGTCCATCGCTGATGACATGTTCTTGTTGCATGTCCCAACCCAAGGTGTACTTCTTGAAGCGGTGAAAGAGCGTGACGAGTCCGCCATTCCAGTCGGTGTGGTGCATGTTGATTGCGTCGATTCCGCTGTCGTGGAGCGTTGCGGCTCGGCGCTCGGGGCCTTCTTTGATGCGTGAAAGTCGAGTGGAATCAACCAATTTTGCGTGAGTCAAATGACGCCACTGGGCAACTTGCTCCCAGTTTGGATGACACAGCCAAAGATTTTCCTCAAGGTGAGGACGCACCTCGCGAACCGTCGCCAAAGTGGCGGTCAATGCCAATGGATCTTTGACATCTAATGAAAGGTGGAAATCGCCGACACAGTTGCTCAGCATGGAGGCGAGGGAAGGAATATGAGATGGGAGGGAGTGAGATTTCAACTGGCTGATGGGCTGCTTGCGCCCCCATCGCCTGACAACACCGTCGTGATCGAGGACTGCGACATTGTCGGCGGTCAACCAGACGTCGCTTTCAAGTCCAGTAGCACCAAGACGTATCGCCAGGGCAAAAGCTTCCAAGGTGTTCTCCATGGCATGCGCCCGAGCACCCCGATGGGCAAAGCCGATGGGGGGATCTAGCAAAGAAGGTAGACGTTGCTGCACCTCTCTATGTTGGCACGCTGAGTGCCTGAGGGGGACGATCTTTATCTAGACTCCAACTGTGTTCAACCTGTCGGGAAGCGAGATCGTGGTCATTTTGCTCCTGGCGTTGATTGTGCTTGGACCAGAGAAGTTGCCTGAGGCGATTCGTCGTTTCGCTCGCGTCTACGGAGAAATCCGCAAGATGAGTACAGGTTTTCAAAGCGAATTTAAGACCGCATTTGATGAGCCTTTACGTGAACTACGGGAAACTGCTCAACTCACTAAAGATGCGGTGATGAAGCCTCTGCAAGAAGATCCAACTCCTCCCGTAGTAGCTGATGCGAGTGAAACTGACCCTCCCCAAAAAGACACTGAATCATGAAATTGCCGTTTAAGTTTCGTTCTGCGCAGACTCAACCCTCTGGTGGCGAGGCAATGACTTTGACGCAACATTTGGGTGAATTGCGCTCGCGTATTATTCGCTCTGTTTTGGCCGTCTCCTTAGGGATGATGGTGATCCTGGCCTTCTACGATCCCGTCTTGCGGTTCTTGCGCCAACCGTATGCCAACGTCTGTGCTCGTCGCCCAGACCTCGTACAGGATTGTGATTTTTCTACTCTTGGCCCACTTGAGGGGTTTAACACTCGCCTAAAAATTTCGTTATACGGCGGTTTGATATTGGCCCTACCTGTTGTGCTGTGGCAGATCTGGCGTTTCATCGTTCCCGCACTGCATTCCAAGGAAAAGAAGTACGCGATTCCATTCGTGTTGTCGTCGGTGATCCTCTTTGTCCTGGGCGGTTTCTTTGCCTACTACACCTTAGATAAAGGTCTTGAGTGGTTGATTTCCTGGTCAGGAAGCGATGTCCGACAGGCCTTCCAGATTTCCAAATATGTGAGTTTTGTGGGCCTGATGGTGGCGGCCTTTGGAATCGGTTTTGAGTTTCCTGTACTGCTGGTTTTTCTGCAATTGGCTGGTGTCCTGAAACCACGGCAACTAGTTAACGGGTGGCGTGTGGCGATCGTGGCAATTGTGGTGATCGCTGCTGTGATTACCCCTTCAGGAGACCCAATCACGCTCTTATTGCTCTCAGTTCCTCTGCTGTTGTTCTATTTCATAGCGATTTTGATCGGACATTTAGCGACTCGAAATCGCAAGGATGACGATTAAGTCACCAGTTCCACGGTTCCACGGGGCAGACTAGGAAGGTGCGGATTGACCGGCCGGCGCTGATCGCCCAGTACAAATTTCCTCTTGATCGCTTTCAGATTGAGGCTATGGACGTCCTAGATGTGGGCGAGTCTGTTTTGGTGGCGGCTCCGACAGGAAGTGGAAAGACCGTTGTTGCAGAGTATGGGATTTCCTGTGCTTTGGCGGACGGTAAAAGGGCTTTTTATACGGCACCTATTAAGGCGCTCTCTAATCAAAAGTTCAATGATCTTGTTGAACTCTACGGCCGAGACAAAGTTGGTCTTTTGACGGGAGATAACGCCGTTAATGGAGATGCCCCAATCGTGGTCATGACAACTGAAGTTCTACGTAACATGATTTACGCGCGTTCGAGAGC
>SHUW01000008.1 GCA_009694465.1 Ilumatobacteraceae bacterium | reverse complement strand
AAAGATGAGGCTTATGTCTTCACTACCCGCGAGAAGTTTGAGTCTCACCTTGCCGAGGGTGGATTTTTGGAATGGACTGAATTCCTCGGAAACTATTACGGCAGTCCCGCTCCCGATCTGACGACGGGGCGCGACATTGTCTTAGAAATTGAGGTTGATGGAGCGCAGCAAGTGAAAGTCTCTCACCCCGAGTCTGTCTTGATCTTTGTTTTGCCCCCCTCGCGAGAAGAGCAACGGCGGCGTTTGGTCGGACGCGGCGACCCAGATCACAAGATCCAGGAAAGGTTGCGCAAAGCCGAGGAAGAAGAGCCAGTGGGCTTAGCTTTGGCTGACCATTATTTGGTCAACGATGAGTTGGGGCGCACAGTGGACGAAATGATGGCCCTGATAACCAGGCTTCGTCACGATGTGGGGCGCTGAAACCCCTCTTTGACAGGTTATGATTGACTGCTGAACAATTCGGCGCTCTAGCCCGCTCAAAGGACAACTGAATCACCATGCCTGCAAATAACGATTCGATGATGACACCCCAGTTAGAAGACCTTTTGAGCAAGGTTGACTCAAAGTTCAGTTTGGTGACTCTGGCTGCTAGTCGGGCGCGTGAACTACAGGATTATTACGCCAAGATGGGTTCAGTCAGTTCGAAGGTTGTTCCTCCCCAAGTTGCTTCATTGCGTAAGCCTTTGAGCATGGGTTTTGAAGAAATCGCCGCCGACAAGATCGTTCGTGTTCCCGCCGAAGAAATGGCCGAGCGCGCCGCTGCTGAACAAGCCGCCATCGCTGATGCTGCTGCATTGCGTGCTGCTGAGGCCGCCGCAATTCTCGGCACTGCGCAAGCTGTCACCGAAGTTGGCGTCGACGACGCTGATTCTGGCGACGCCTGAGTTTGATCATGGCCGATTTGGCCGGCAAGAGAATTGTTGTTGGCGTATGCGGTGGTATCGCTGCGTATAAAGCAGTTGAAGTGATTCGCCATCTTGTGGATGCGGGGGCCCATGTCATACCAGTGATGACGAAAGGTGCCGAACATTTCATTGGTCGAACAACTCTTTCTGCGCTCGCTAGTGAACCCGTGCAAATGTCATTGTGGGATGAGGCATCGCCTATTCCGCACACCAAGTTGGGTCAAAGTGCAGACCTCATTTTGGTTGCTCCAGCAACGGCGCGTTTGCTTGGTGCATATGCCAATGGGTTGTCTAGCGATTTGATGACCAATGTCTTGATTGCTACTCGAGCACCAGTCATTGTCTGTCCCGCGATGCATACCGAAATGTGGGAGCACCCGGCAGTACAACACAACATTGAAATACTGGCCTCGCGCGGCGTTCATATCGTCGAGCCCGAAGATGGACGTTTAGCCGGTGGTGATTCGGGTAAAGGTCGACTGGCTTCAACGACGGCGATCGTGGCCCGTGTACATCAAGTATTGGGCTCGGGGGATTTACAAGGTGTGCATGTTGTCGTCAGCGCCGGCGGGACACGTGAGCCGATTGACGCTGTTCGGGTGATCGCCAATCGTTCAAGTGGAAAACAGGGTTACGCCGTGGCCGCTGAGGCCGCTTCTCGTGGGGCTCGTGTCTCGCTTATTTCGACTGTGGATTTGCCGATTCCAGGGGGAGTGAGCCTGGTCGCCGTGGAAACAGCGGCAGAGATGCAAAAGGCTATTGAAGGGTTATGGGAGCAAACCGATGTGATGGTCATGTGCGCCGCTGTGGCGGACTTTCGTCCTGTGTCTTGCGCCTCGGAAAAGATTAAAAAAGAGGGCGGGATACCGCAAATCATCCTTGAGCCAACTCCCGATATTTTGGCTGGTCTTGGTGCAGTCAAGCGGTCAGATCAAGTTCTCGTGGGCTTCGCCGCTGAGACCTCCGATCTCGTAGCCAATGCCCAAAGCAAACTTGAGCGCAAGAACTTGGACCTGATGGTGGCTAATGATGTCAGTCAACCTGGCGTCGGTTTCCAGCACGACACCAACGCGGTCACCTTCTTGACACCCAACCAACCTCTACACTTACTGCCGTTAAGCGATAAGCGAAATGTCGCCCGAGCCTTGTTAGATATCGTGGTTAAAATTCGCCAGAGTAAGGCAACTAGTTAGCAGTTTGCTTTTCTTGAAATTTAGTTTTGTTGATTGAGTAATGATAAATAGAAACATTTGGAGCCATCATGAGTCGCAACTGGACATTTACATCAGAGAGTGTGACAGAAGGTCACCCGGACAAGGTTGCTGATCAGGTTTCTGATGCTGTCTTAGACGCGATTCTTGCTGAAGATCCCCATGCTCGCGTGGCTTGTGAAACTTTAGTGACAACTGGTTTGTGTCTGGTGTCGGGAGAAATCACAACCGATGCCTATGTTGACATCGCCGAGACGGCGCGCTCAGTGATTAAGGGCATCGGCTACACCAATGCTGATTTCGGCTTTGACGGAAAGACCTGCGGAGTATTGGTCGCTCTTGATGCACAAAGTCCCGATATTGCTCAAGGCGTCAATAAGAGCGAAGAGGTGCGCGGTCGTACCGGAAGCGATGATCTTGATCTGCAGGGTGCTGGAGATCAAGGAATGATGTTCGGCTATGCATGCAATGAAACATCAACTTTGATGCCATTGCCCATTCACTTAGCGCACCGTTTGGCGGAGCGTTTGACTGAAGTGCGTAAGTCGAGCCAGATTCCTTATCTGCGTCCAGATGGCAAAACCCAAGTCACCTTTGATTATGAAGATGGAAAGCCTGTGCGTCTGAATACTGTGCTGATTTCCACGCAACATGATGATGGCATTGATCGCGATACGGTCATCCGTCCGGATTTGATTGAGCAAGTCATCCGTCCAATGATTCCTGCTCAATTCGCGCAGGATGATTATTCGATCTTCATCAACCCAACTGGGAAGTTCGTTTTAGGTGGACCTCATGCTGACACTGGTCTCACTGGTCGCAAGATCATTGTTGATACGTACGGTGGTATGGGCCGCCACGGTGGCGGAGCATTCAGTGGTAAAGATCCGAGTAAAGTTGACCGCTCGGCGGCATACGCTGCGCGCTGGGTTGCCAAGCATGTGGTCGCCGCTGGTGTTGCTGATCGTTGTGAAGTTCAAGTTGCTTACGCCATTGGTATGGCGCATCCAGTCAGCATTTTGGTTGAGACATTTGGTACCGAAACGATTGCAGTAGAAAAAATTGAAGCAGCCGTGAAGGCCACTTTTGACCTTCGCCCAGCAGCCATCGTACGTGATCTGAATTTGAAGCGACCGATTTATTTGCAGACTGCTGCCTACGGGCACTTCGGTCGTGAACTGCCAGACTTTGAATGGGAAAAACTCTCGCGTCTCACTGAGTTCTCATCGGCATTGGGCCTCTGAGGGTTCACAGTCGACGTTCGTAGATTGCCGCCGAGATGACGACCACCCCGGTCGTGACTGAATCTGTTTCTGGATTGCCAGTTGTGGCTGGCATTGTTCCAGATGTCACCGGACTTGATCGTGTCTTTGATTATTTGGTTCCGCCATCTTTGACGGATGTCGTCGCGCTTGGTTCGCGTGTACGAATGTCTTTAAATGGTCGTCGAGTTGGGGGATGGGTGGTGTCTCTCGGATCACCATCATCAGACCTGGCGACGAACAAATTGAAGTCAATCGATAAGTCAAGTGGAATCGGACCCGACGCCGAGATGTTGGATCTGTGCCGTTGGGCCTCTGATCGTTGGTGCGCTTCACGTTTACGCCCATTTCTTGTCACCGCCTCACCGAATACGGTTGTCACCCGCGCTTCTCCAGCGCGTCGCACCAAGGTATTGGCCGAACCCGTATCGCCTGCAGCCACATCATTGTTGGCTCAAGGTGGGGGAGTTCTGCGTCTTCCACCGAGTGCCGATCAGATGCCGACAGTTTTGGCGGCAGCCCGATTGGGGCCAACCTTGGTGGTGTGTGCATCAGTGGATAGCGCTCAAATTCTTGCCACGCGTTTGCGTCGTACCGGCATCTCTGTGGCGCTGATGCCTCATGAGTGGGCTCAAGCAAGAGGCGGGGTTGACGTTGTTATTGGGGCACGGGCTGCAGCTTTTGCTCCCTGCCCCAACTTGGCAGTTGCTGTTGTCCTTGATGAACACGAAGAGTCTTTGCAAGAAGAGCGGGCTCCGACGTGGCATGCGCGTGATGTCTTAGCCAGGCGGGCTCGTCTAGCTCATGCACCGTTGCTCTTGGTGTCACCATGTCCGAGTGTGGTCGGGCTCCACCAACGTACCTTGCTCGCTCCCAGCAGCGAACGTGAACATGCTTCATGGCCCACTGTACAAGTCGTGGATCAAAGTGATCTTGAACCGTGGAAGAGGTCGTTGTTGTCTTCAGAGTTGATTGCTCACTTACGTCATGCCGATCTCCGCGTGGCATGTGTGCTCAATACCAAGGGTCAAGCGCGACTGCTGGCATGTCGATCATGCAAGATGCTTGCTCGCTGTGAGTCATGCACAGGATCAATGGTTGAAAATGTGGTGGGTCAACTTGACTGTGGCACCTGTCAGCGCAGCCGACCTAAAGTCTGTGCAAACTGTGGATCATCAGTGCTCTCACGGATTCGGCCGGGAGTCGGGCGACTGCGCGATGAACTTGAGGCAGCAGCTCAACGCGATGTTCTCGCAGTCGTAGCGGGCAAGAATAAAGATGAACTCTTTGACGACACAACTGCTGATGTCTTTATCGGCACAGAAGCAGTGTTGCATCGGTGCCGTCGTATTGATGTGGTGGCATTTTTAGATTTTGATAGCGAGTTATTGGCCCCGCGTTATCAAGCCAGCGAGCAGGCCATGGCCTTAGTTGCAAAAGCGGCGCGTTTAGTAGGAATCCGCGAGAGAGGTGGACGAATCATTTTGCAAACTTCCCTGCCGGATAATGATGTGGTTCTGGCTGCCGTCGCCGGTGATCCTGGAATTCTCAGTCAAGCAGAATTGGCTCGCCGCGAAATGTTGGGTTTTCCGCCTGTCTCGGCATTGGCGGTGATTGAAGGTGAAGGTGGTGACGCATTTGCAACTTCCTTATCCGCAATGGGTGGGATCACAGTGGTGGCACACCGCGAGAAATGGCTAGTGCGGGCGAGCAGTCATGATGTGCTCACGCATGCTTTTATTAATACCGAGCGGCCGGCTCATTCAAAAATCAGAATTGAAGTTGACCCTCCAAGGATCTGATCGCAGTCTCTGTTTTACAAAAAATTAATCAACTTCAGATGATTTTTATAGAAAGTAAAACGAATCACTGCTTGCTACATGGATTGTGAAGACTCCTAACCTTTACTCTCGTCTTAGTGCCTGTTTCCTCGGTTTTCTCCCCAAAAAGTTGGTGGAGGGTCTCCGCGCCTCGGGGCTCTCATCAGGACCACTCCTTATCTCAAGCGGCCTCGCGACTTGGATTTTCTGGACTGACTTTTGAATCCTGTGATCTGTACTTTGTGTCTGGCTGTAGCGATGAAGTGGACGCGCAACGTCTGGCACAGTCACTCATCAGTGAGCCGTTCGGACCGCAGGTAGCTGTCACTTTTGTTAACCCCGATGAGGACCCCGCCGCCTCGAGTGAATTGGTTGTGGAGGTTGCTCGTCGGGCGGGGGTGACAGACCGCGTAGCTTTTCAAATGCAAGAGAGCGCCGCTCGTTTAGGTTTAGATGTCTGTATCGCCACAGGGTCGGCACATCGCATTTTGGGAGCGACGCATCTTGATGACAGTGCCGTGAGCGAGTTAGTGGAACGCATCCTCTGCAATCCTGTCGTGGAAATATGGGACCGCTCGAGGGTCAACCCTGGTTTCGTGCCGACGAGTTCTGACGGAACGCAAAGCCGTGTAGAAACTGTTGCGCTGCGTGGCTTAAACGATGTGCAACTTTCTCAACTCAATCGGCAACGTGGTTTGGCTCTTGATCACAGCGAACTACTTGTTGTTCAGCAATGGTTTGCCACCGAGGGACGAGATCCGACTGATGCCGAGATTGAGACAATCGCCCAAACCTGGAGTGAACACTGCTCACACAAAACATTTACGGCGCGCATCACCACAACACGAGGCGATGTAGTAGCGCCACTATTGCGTCAACTGCGTGATTGCACACGAGCCATTAATGCTCCTTTTGTTGTGTCGGCTTTTGATGGCAATGCCGGCATTGTTCGCTTCGGCGATTCTCATGCTCTGGCCATAAAGGCTGAAACGCACAATCATCCAAGTGCCGTAGAACCCTTTGGTGGAGCGAATACCGGAGTGGGTGGCGTGGTGCGCGATGTCTTAGCCGCCCCAGCGATTCCTGTGGCACTCACCGATGTGTTGTGCTTTGGCCCAGCGGACACACGGCCCGATCAGTTACCTCGCGGGGTCTTGCACCCAGAGATGATTCGCGAAGGTGTTGTTGCGGGTGTGGCTGATTATGGCAACAAGATTGGTGTGCCCACAGTTGCTGGTGCAGTTCTTTACGATGAGGGTTACATCGCTAATCCCTTAGTGTTTTGTGGTTGCGTTGGCAGAGTTTTACGGGGCTACGACGCTATTGGTGAACCGCGAGTGGGCGATCAAATTGTGGTGATTGGCGGCGCCACGGGACGCGACGGAATCAAAGGTGCGACTTTCTCTTCAATGACGGTTGATGCCAGTACTGGTTCCGTGGCTGGCGCCTCGGTGCAGATTGGTGATCCGATCGTCGAGCGCTTAGTCGGTGAAGTGTTAGTTGATTTACTTGATCGCGAGGTGCCGTTATGTACGTCGCTGACTGATTGTGGCGCCGGAGGATTGTCTTCAGCGGTCGGCGAGATGGCGGAGAAGTTGGGAGCCACGATTGACCTCGCCTTGGTGGAACGCAAATATCCTGGCTTGGCTCCGTGGGAGATCTGGCTGTCAGAAGCACAAGAACGAATGGTGCTTGGTGTGGATCCTCGCGATGTGCCAGAAGTACTGCATCGTTGCCTCACACGCGGAGTCAAGGCGACGGTGATTGGAGAGTTCACGGGAACGCGACGTTTGATTGTCCAACACGGTTCTGAGATCGTCGTGGATATGCCGACAGACTTTCTTTTTGATGGTCGTCCACAACGAGAAATGATCGCCGACCTTGAACCTCACCCGACTCTGGCTACCACCTCACGTCGTGTAGCAGATCACGCGCAGATGGTGTGCCAGCTATTGGCTCACCCCAACATTGCTTCCAAAGAAGCGGTCATCCGCCGCTACGACCACGAAATTCTCGGAGCAACCGTCATTGGTCCGATGTCTGCTCCATGGCAAACCGGACCATCAGATGGAGTTGTCATCGTTCGTCCCGAAGACGTAAATGGTTTTGCACTCGGTATCGGGGTCAACGCGCGCTATGGACTTTATGACTGTCGATCCATGGCGTGGTCCGCCGTTGATGAAGCGATGCGCAATGTCGTATCTGTTGGCGCAGACCCCTCCGCGGTGGCGCTATTGGACAACTTTTCTTGGGGAGATCCATCTCGTCCATCCACATTGGGAGACTTGGTGCACGCCGTTGACGGTTGTTGTGCTGCGGCTCTTGCTTTTAGTGCGCCCTTTGTGTCGGGTAAGGATTCTCTGAATAACGAATATGAATCTGACTCAGGTGTGCGCCAATCCATTCCACCGACCTTGGTGATCACTGCCTTGGCACACGTGCCCGAGGTGGATCAATGCATGAGTTCAACGCTGAGCACAATTGGTAGTGCCATTGTGATGACTGGATTGACCAGTGATGAATTGCGTGGCAGTCATTTGGATCTTCTCCTGGGAAGCGACCATGGTGGTTTAGTCCCTCAACCTGATACGACTGCGCCATTGCGCTATCGAGCGTTATACGAGTTGATACAAGAAGGCAAGATTCGTTCGACTCATGACTGTAGTGAAGGTGGATTGGCTGTTGCTTTGGCAGAATATTGCCTCACCTCGCCATTGGGTCTGAATGTGGATATACGTGCCGTCGCCGCAACGGATGTCGTGGCACTCTATGCGGAATCAAATGGCCGCATTCTTTTGGAAGTTGATCCGAATCTCGTTAATGAAGTGTGCGAACGATTGGGGCTCGCCGTCCTACTTGGCACAGTCAGCGAGGACCCTGATTTACATTGCCGCACTCACGACACACAATTTTGCGTGAGTCGCCCTCAGATGGCGACTGCTTGGTCGGGTGAGGTATGAAGCCGACCGTAGCAATTTTGGTTGCACCGGGCACGAACCGTCATCACGATTTAGCCTTTGCGTTTTCTCAGGCCGATTGTGATCACGTGTTCATTCAAGTGACCGATCTGCCAGAGGAATCCAAGAATCTTTCCTCCGCGCAAATCATCGCTGTTGCTGGAGGTTTTTCTTACGCCGATGCTTTGGGTTCGGGCCGAGTTTTTTCCGACGAACTTAATCATCGCATCGGCGGGATTCTGCACGAACGAGTTGCTGCTGGGGTACCAGTTATTGGCATCTGTAATGGCTTTCAGATGTTGGTGCGTTCTGGTTTATTGACTGGTGACCCTGAATCGCTGACGACGCAACAACAAATCGCCCTCGCCCATAACGACCACGGAAACTTTGTCTGTCGCTGGGTTACTTTGGCACCCGTTTCGCGCCTCAGCATCTGGACAGCGGGGCTATCGGGCAATATCACCTGTCCCGTCGCTCATGGTGAAGGTCGTGTGGTGGCCTCAGATAAAACACTGACGTACCTTCACGACAATGACATGGTGGCTTTGCGTTATGTCAATCATGATGGAAAACCGGCTGCAGGTCAGGGGCCGATGAATCCGAATGGGTCGATTGACGACATCGCAGGACTGTGTGATTCGTCCGGCTTGGTTTTGGGATTGATGCCCCATCCAGAAAACCATGTCACCCAGCGTCAAAGCCGCTCTGGTTCGCCAACCGGTATCCATGGTTTAGCCCTCAACCTATTCAAGTCAGGAGTACAACATGTCAAACAATCATGATCAGCAGTACACGGATGTTTTAACCGACATTGAGTTGCCACTGGAAAATCGTCGTGTCGGCAAAGTCCGTGTGAGCTATGAATTACCAAACGGTCAAAGATTGTTTGTCACCACTGATCGGCTGTCAGCATTTGATCAAATCATGGCCACCGTTCCGATGAAGGGTCAAGTCCTCAACCAGTTGGCTAAGTGGTGGTTTGATAACACCCGCGACATTGTTGCGAATCATGCTTTGTCAATGCCTGATCCGAATGTCCTGATTGCCATCGCCGCTCAGCCACTACCAGTTGAAGTGATTGTTCGTGGCTACATCACTGGGGTCACATCCACCTCTTTATGGAAACGCTATGAAGATGGAGCACGCGATATTTATGGATACGCCTTTCCTGATGGTTTGAAAAAGAACCAAAAATTACCGGCAGCGATTGTGACCCCCACAACGAAGGCAGAGATGGGTCAGCATGATGAGGCTCTCACCTGCGACCAAGTTGTTGATCAGGGTCTAGTTGAACCCGAGTTGTGGGCAGAGGTTCAACGCGTTGCCCTCGCACTCTTTGCTCGGGGTCAGCAAGTCGCCCAGCGCGCAGGCCTGATTTTGGCCGATACAAAATATGAGTTTGGTCTTGACTCGCAAGGAAAGTTATTGCTGATTGACGAAATGCATACTCCCGACTCCTCGCGATTTTGGGATGCTGAATCATTCCCAGAACGCTTTGCCAACGGTTTGGAGCCAATCAGCATGGATAAGGAAATCATTCGTCGGGCGTTAGCAGATGCTGGCTACAAGGGAGATGGTCCGCCACCTCAACTTGATGAATCTGTGTGGCTGGAAACTTCCAAGCGTTACACCTCAGCGTATGAGGTTTTGACTGGTCAAAAATTTGTTCCGGGTGAACGCCCGATCACCGAAAGAATTAAGCGCAACCTACAAGGAGTGATGGGACTATGAGTTCACAAGTAAGCACTGAGGCAATGTTGACCTCGCCAGGAATTGTTGTGCTCTGCGGTTCGGGATCGGATATGGCCCACGCCACGCAGATTGCCCAAGCTGCTCGCAATTTTGGCTTAGGGGCGGTGATCCGCATTGCCTCGGCACATCGGACTCCGGAAAAAGCACTACAGATTGTTCGCGATGTGGATGCATTGTCGCAACGCATGCCAGTGGTTCTCGTCACTGTGGCTGGACGTTCGAATGCCTTAAGTGGTTTTTGTGATCCGCAAACTGTTGTGCCGATCATCGCCTGCCCACCTCCCTCTGATTTTGCTGACGATGTGTGGTCTTCAGTGCGCATGCCCTCTGGCGTGGCTCCGTTGTATGTTCTCGAGCCGACGAATGCGGCTATCGCCGCGGCCAAGATCATTGGTCTGTCGATACCAGCGGTGGCTCAAGCCGTGGCTCAGTTCCAAGCATCCGCTCGCCAAAAAATTGAAGATGCTGACGCTCGTGCAGCGGTAGAGCCATCAACATGAACACTTTTGAAACTGCGCACATGGATCGCGACGACCGACCCGTTGAAGAATGTGGTGTCATTGGTGTGTCCTCGCCAGCAGGAGAGCAGACGGCGCAGTTGGCATTCTTTGGACTATTTGCATTGCAGCATCGGGGTCAAGAGGCGGCGGGTATCGCCGTGTCCGATGGTCATCGTGCACGGATGCACAAAGACACTGGTCTCGTCACTCATGTTTTTGATGCTGCATCACTTGCCCCACTTGCCGGTTACCACGCGATTGGTCACACTCGTTACTCAACCATCGGGGCATCGTCTGCTCAAAATGCACAACCATTTTTATTGGAAACGATGCATGGAACGCTGGCTCTGGCGCATAACGGAAGTCTGATTAATGCTGCCGAATTGCGAGAGGAACTTTTACAGCGTGGTTTTGGGCTGACCGCCACGAGTGATACCGAAGTCATGGCCTTGATGCTTGCTGCCGCTAGTGGAAAGTCGTGGGAAGACCGATTGGAACGCACCATGCCCTCATGGAAAGGGGCGTACTCCTTGGTGTTGTTGGGGGTTGATTCCGTCGTAGCGGTGCGTGACCCATGGGGATACCGTCCGCTTTCAGTGGGGCGTCTTGTGGAAGGCGGGTATGTGATTGCTTCGGAGACCTGCGCCTTGCAAACCTTGGGTTGTGTAGAAATTTCCGAAATCGCTCCGGGTGAAATCGTGACTATTCGTGGAGACGAGATCACTCGACGGCGCACCCCACCAGCGGTGACGGGAGGAGCACATTGTTCATTTGAGTTCGTGTACTTTTCTCGACCCGACAGTGAATGGGATGGGCGCAGTGTGCACGCTGTGCGCCAACGTTTAGGTGAAAGACTGGCGATTGAGGCAGGCGTGGACGCCGATGTTGTGATTCCGGTGCCGGACTCATCGATTCCCGCAGCCATTGGTTACTCTCGCCAATCTGGTATCGCCTTCAATGATGGGCTGATTAAAAATCGCTACATCGGACGCACCTTCATTGAGCCATCGCAGTCACTACGCGAACGGCGGGTGGCAATGAAGTTCAACGCTCTTGCTGAGAACCTCGTTGGCAAGAGAGTGATCGTGATTGATGACTCACTTGTGCGTGGCACAACTGCCGGTCCATTGGTCAAGTTGATTAAGGATGCAGGAGCCACTGAAGTTCATTTACGAATTACTTCGCCACCAGTGATGCACCCCTGTTTTATGGGTGTGGATATGGGTACCTACGACGAACTGATAGCTGCTCGCTTAAGCATTGACGAACTGTGTCGCCATGTTGGCTGTGACTCACTGGAGTTCTTGTCCGTTGAAGGCATGCTGGCAGCGATCGGTAGTCAAAACGGATATTGCACAGCCTGTTTCACCGGTGAGTATGCCATTGATACGACTGCGTTGAGGTTGAGCGCCAGAAAAGCTGGTGTTATCTCGTGAGAATTTTAGTTCTCGGATCGGGCGGGCGTGAAGATGCGATCGCCTGGGCTTTGGAATGGGAGCATCACGCCAACGATGATGAAGTTTTTGTAGCTCCAGGCAATGGGGGATCTCGGCTTCGTCTGGATGTTGATCCCACAGATCCGCAAGCAGTGGTGGATTTGTGTCGACGTGAAGCCATCGATCTAGTTGTCGTTGGTCCAGAGAGTTCTTTGGCTGCCGGGGTGAGCGACGCTTTACAGGAGGCTTCAATTCCAGTTTTCGGTCCCTCTGCGCAGGCTGCGATGTTGGAAACTTCCAAGGCCTTCTGTCGAAGTTTTGCGTCAAAGCATTTCATCCCGTCACCAGTGAGCAAAGTTTTCGCTGGTCCACAAGCAGCCGAGCAAGCCCTGCTGTGGGCCGATCAACAAAAATTTGAAATCGTTGTCAAGGCCGATGGTTTGGCTGCTGGTAAAGGTGTCGTGGTGCCATCATCAGTTGACGAACGCAATGGCGCCATTAAGACACTCAGTCTCTCGGGTGACTTGGTGCTCGAAGAAAGATTATTCGGTGACGAGGTTTCCTTATTGGTGTTCACTGATGGAATAACTATTTGCCCCATGCCTCCGGCGCGTGATCACAAATGTATTGGCGAAGGTGACACAGGAGCGAACACTGGCGGCATGGGTGTTTATGCTCCCACGGCATCTTGTCCGAGTGACATGGTGGATCGCATTGTTCGAGAAATCATTCAGCCTGCTATTGATGGTCTGCGAGCAATGGGGATCGCCTATGTCGGCGTGCTCTACGCAGGGATTATGCTGACTACGCAGGGTCCCAAACTTATTGAATTTAACTGTCGCTTTGGTGATCCAGAAGCCCAAGCCTTGCTCCCTCTTTTGCAATCAGAACTCAAAAGCGTTTTACTGGCCTGCGTTAACGGGACGTTGAACGAATTAGATATTCGATGGAGTTCTAAGACCTCATGTGCCGTCGTGGCGGCTGCACCTGGATATCCGAGTCACCCGATTCTTGGAGGCGTGATCTCTGGACTGGAGAGCGTTGCCAAAAGTGACAACGTGCAGATGTTCCATGCCGGCACCGAGAAGACTGGCAATGAGATCCGTGTCAATGGTGGTCGGGTGATGTGTGTGACTGGACTGGGCGAGGATCTCAGCAGTGCCCGACAATCTGCCTACGCAGCGATCAAGCATGTGAACTTTGAGGGACAACAAATCCGCCGCGATATTGGGTGGCGAGAATTAGCGCGGACGACGGGTGGGTATGCCAATAGCGGCGTCAATATTGATGAAGGTAATCGCGCCGTTGATTTGATGAAGAAGAAAGTGGAAGCCACGCACACCAGCAATGTGTTAGGTGGCCTCGGATCCTTTGGTGGAGCACTGAGTGTGCGTTCACTGATGACGATGAATGATCCAGTTTTGGTGGCTTCAACTGATGGAGTTGGTACCAAGGTGATGTTGGCCACCGATCTTGGTCGCTTTGACACGATTGGTCATGACATCGTGAATCATTGTGTGAATGACGTCCTAGTACAGCGGGCGACACCACTTTTCTTTCTGGATTATGTTGCGTCTTCTAGTATCTCCGCAGAGATGGTGGCTTCGATAGTTGGTGGAATGGCCGATGCATGTGCGGCTAACCAATGTGTCTTGCTAGGTGGCGAAACAGCTGAGATGCCAGGTGTTTACTCGCCAGGTCATTTCGATGTGGCGGGAACGTTGGTGGGGGTTGTCGATCGCTCCCGTTTATTGCCGAACAAGACGATTGAACCCGGTGACTTGCTGGTTGGTTTACTTGCGTCGGGATTGCATACCAATGGCTATTCGCTGGCCCGCAGAATTTTCGCTGGCTTGCCTCTTGATGTTGTCCCGCAAGGTTGGACTTGTACCTTGGGTGATGCTCTGCTGGCCTCGCATCGCTCCTACCTCAACGTTCTCGACCTTGCTCTGAAAGGCGATGTGATCAAGGGTTTGGCGCATATCACTGGCGGAGGCTTTGAAGAAAACATTCCGCGCGTTTTACCTCCAGGTTGTTCTGCCAAGGTTGATCTTGGTTCATGGCCGATGATTCCAATTTTTGAACTCATTCGTGATGTCAGCGGACTGCCGGATCGTGAGTTATATCGAACCTTCAATATGGGCATTGGCATGGTGATCATCGTCAAGCCATCTGACCTTGAGGAATTGCGTTCGCAGATTGGAGAGTCAATCTGGGTCATTGGAGAAGTGACTTCAGGGAATCGTGAGGTCGATTTAGCGTGAGCGCCCGCCTTGTTGTTTTGGCCTCGGGTTGGGGAAGTAATGCGCAAAGCATTATCGACGCCCAAAAAGCTCAACTTCTTGACGTCCAAGTGGTGGGTGTGGTGTCAAATCATCGTGACGCATTCGTTTTAACGAGAGCACAGGATGCAGCAATACCTGCTTTTCATGTGGGTCGTGAGGAGGGCGAAGATCGCCACACCTATGACTCGCGCCTCGCTCATGTCGTCAAGGCTCTGAAACCTGATGTCGTGGTACTAGCGGGTTGGATGCGGATTCTGAGCAATCATTTCATTACCCCTGTGGACGCTCCGATCATCAATGTGCATCCCGCACTCCCAGGAGAATTTGCTGGGACGCAAGCCATTGAACGGGCTTTCGCTGAACGAGATAGCGGTCGAGTGTCAAGCGGTGTCATGGTTCACCTGGTTCCTGATGAGGGAGTGGACGATGGACCGGTCCTAGGGACTACTGTCGTACCAATCCTTGAGTCAGACATGCTGGAAGATTTCGCCACACGGATGCACCAAGCAGAGCACCATTTACTTGTCAATGTTCTCAGTCAGTTCACGGCGACTATCTCACATCTATCTTCTTGAAAGGAAATTAGGTCATGACGGCAACGACAGCGCGCGAATCCAATGAATCGATTTTTACCACGACTCAGGCCTACACCTTTGATGATGTTGTCATTGTTCCTGCGTTTAGTTCGACCCTTCCAGACGCCGTGGATGTGTCGGCTGTTTTCTCGCGTGATATTCGTTTGGCCTCGCCATTGATTTCTGCTGCTATGGATCGTGTCACGGAATCCAAGATGGCCATCGCCATGGCGCGCTCGGGTGGTCTTGGGGTCATTCACCGCAATATGTCCATCGCCGAACAATCTCAACAAGTTGTCAGAGTGAAGCGCTCACAATCGGGATGGATTACCGACCCTGTGACTTTGTCTATTTCAGCAACACTGCAAGATGCCGAAGACATCATGTCGCAGTTTCATATTTCTGGTGTTCCGATCGTCAATGCTGAGCGCAAACTTGTCGGCATTTTGACGAACCGAGATACGCGTTTTTGTGAGGCCCAAGACTTTGCTCGTTCGGTCGCCGACTTTATGACGGTGGCGCCTTTGATCACCGCTCCGATGGGCACGACATTGGCGCAGGCGAGAACAATTCTCGGGAAGCATCGCTTGGAGAAGTTGCCTCTTGTCGACAGCGATGGGACCTTGATGGGTTTGATTACTGTCAAAGATATTTTGAAAGCCACAGAGCATCCCAATGCCACGCAAGATGAGCGTGGCCGTCTGCGCTGTGGAGCGGCAGTGGGCGTTGGTGCCGATCTTGAAGAGCGAGTCAACGCACTCGTGAAGGCCGGCGTTGATGCGGTATGTATTGATACCGCACATGGTCACTCGCTGGGGGTCTTGAACGCCATTCGTCGGATTCGTTCGGACTGGCCCGACTTGGCGATCGTGGCTGGCAATGTGGTCACCGCCGAAGGTGTGGAAGCACTTGTTGAGGCGGGTGCCGACACTGTCAAAGTTGGAGTTGGAGCCGGATCTATTTGCACCACTCGTGTGGTGTCGGGCGCTGGGCTTCCACAATTAAGTGCGATTTGGGAAGCAGCGCGTGCGGCTGATCGTTTGAATATTCCGATCATCGGTGACGGAGGTGTGGCTTATTCTGGCGACATAGTCAAAGCCATCGCTGCCGGTGCATCGACGGTGATGATCGGATCAATGTTGGCGGGTGCAGATGAATCACCAGGCGAAGTGGAGTTGTTCGAAGGTCGCCGCTACAAGAGTTATCGCGGCATGGGTTCGCTCGGTGCTATGAGCGGATATTCTGCGGACCGTTATGGTTCAGGTCAGTCAACTGTTGAATCGCAATCGGAGCGCTCGGGAAAGATTGCCCCCGAAGGTATTGAAGGTCGAGTTCCAGCAACGGGTTCGGTGCTTGATGTCATCGCTCAAATGCTCGGTGGTTTGCGTTCAGGAATGGGATATGCCGGAGCAGCCTCAATCGCAGAGTTGCAGACTTCTGCTCGCTTTCGCATCGTGACGGCAGCGGGTCGCGCGGAAAGCCATCCTCATGATGTCACGATCACCAAGGAAGCGCCGAACTACCAACGCCCTTCGCATTAGCCGCGACGGACGAGTAACACTCGATAGCCCTGACGTGAGGAAATGCGTTTCACGTTCCATCCCAAATCACCTAGCCATTTTGCCAGTGAGTCACTTCCAAGATTTTTATTGACAACGAGCACGGCTACACCC
Source organism: Ilumatobacteraceae bacterium (assembly GCA_009694465.1). Classification (GTDB taxonomy): domain Bacteria; phylum Actinomycetota; class Acidimicrobiia; order Acidimicrobiales; family Ilumatobacteraceae; genus Casp-actino8. The sequence continues at coordinate 15,477 of SHUW01000008.1, read as the reverse complement.
GCTGGTGTGAGGCGCCCTAGCCAACGAGTTAACAAATCGTGGAGTTCCTTCTTGCCCGCTTTGATCGGTGGGTTACTCCAGATCACATCAAAGAGGAGTTCCTGAGGTACATCATCGGGAGTGGTGACGGTGACATTGGTGAGTAATAAAGATGTTGCATTATCGCGAGTGAGTTGGCGGGCTCGTTCATTGACGTCAATTGCCCACACCGAAGATTGGGGAGAACGCCGAGCCATCGTCATCGCCATCGGGCCGGCTCCACAACCGAGATCAAGAAGATTTCCAGTGGTGGGCAGTGCTGGGGCTTCCATCAACAAGACTTTGGTGCCGGCGTCAACTCGACCATGGGAAAAGACGCCGGTGTCGGTTTGGATACTGAAAGTTCCGTCCGCCAAGGACACCTCAATAGTCCGCCGTGCCGAGGCAACCTCGGGTTCGGCGTTGAAGTAATGAGGCGTAGGAAGATTTTGGGGAGCATCGGGTGAAGACATGACATGGGTAGCCTGTCAGGTATGACGTACAAAATTCGCACTTTCGGTGATCCCGTGCTTTTAACTCAGGCGGCAGCGGTCACAGACATTGATGGAAAAGTCGTCCGCATTGTTGAGAAAATGTTTGAAACCCTTTACGAAAGCGACTCCGGTATTGGGCTCGCCGCCCCGCAGGTCGGCATTCAGCGACAGATTTTTGTCTGGGATATGGACGACGAGCCGCTGGTGATTTTGAACCCGAAGATTGTTGAGTCGGACGGTGAATGGGTCTATGACGAGGGGTGCCTGAGCATTCCTGGCTTGTATGTCGAGATGACTCGCCCAAAGACCGTGCTGATGAAGGGCGTCGACCTCAACGGCAACGAGATCTCCTTTGAGGCCGATGAGTTGGAAGCGCGATTGTTCCAGCACGAGTTGGATCACCTCAATGGGGTGTTGATGTTTGACCGTATGCAGCCCGAGCAACGCAAACAGGCCATGGCGCAATACATCAAGATCACTGAGCAGGTGGATCCCGTTGAAGGCATCGTCCACCTGCGCGCCGAGTGAGCATGATGCCTCAGGGTCTGGCGCCCTTACCTAAGGGTCCTGTGCGGCGGGTTGCCTTTCTTGGCACTCCAGATATGGCGGTTCCGGTCTTGCGTGCGCTTGTTGGCGCAGGTGTTGAAGTAGTCCATGTGATCACCCGTGCTGACAAGCGTCGGGCACGTGGAAATGATCTACACCCCAGTCCAGTCAAAGCAGTTGCGATTGAACTCGGGCTGAACGTCTCTCACACAGCGCAGGATCTGATTGACATTCATCAGCAAAAATCTTTTGATCTTGCCGTGGTCGTGGCCTACGGGGCGCTCATCAAAGTACCCGTCTTGCAGGTCGTGCCGATGCTCAACTTGCATGTCTCGTTATTGCCGCGTTGGCGTGGGGCCGCACCCATAGAACGAGCGCTCCTATCTGGCGATGAGCAGACTGGCGTGTGCCTGATGCAGGTCGAAGAGGGTCTTGACACTGGGGCAGTTTTGGGCCGCAGCACGATGGCCATTACTGCGTCAACGACAGCTGATGACATACGCAGCAGATTGATGGAGGCTGGAACACAACTTTTACTTGATCAGTTGCGCGATGGTTTGTGCGAACCCGTCGCTCAGCAGGGTGAGTCAACATACGCAAAAAAGATTGAACCTGCTGAATTGTGCATTGATTGGACTGATTCGGCAGAACAGATTTCGCGACTGATTCGTTTGGGTGGAGCCTGGTCATTGTTTCGTGGCAAGCGTCTCAAAATTCATGAGGCGATTGTTGTTGACAGCGCTTCTGATGCTCCAGGTGCCTTACGAATTGATAAGGCAACCGTACATATTGCGACCTCACATGGATCGCTTGATCTACGAGTGGTGCAACCCGAAGGAAAACCGCGCATGGATATCGCCTCGTGGATCAATGGCACCCGCCCAACAACTGGAGAGAAGTTAAGTAGTGAGTGAGACCTCGCGTTCAATTGCATTATCTGCGTTAATGCGTATTGACCATGATGGGGCGTACGCAAATCTTGTTTTGCCAACGATTCTCTCGCGATCGAAACTTTCTGATGCTGATCGACGATTCGCGACAGATTTGGTGTACGGAACGACACGGATGCGTCGGGCTTGTGATGCGTTGATTGATCGCTTCGTGATGAGCGAACCTGATGATGCGACGCGAACACTGTTGCGTCTCGGGGCGTATCAATTGGTTTTTGGGGGAGTGCCACCGCACGCTGCGGTTTCCGCCACTGTTGATCTTGCACCGCGCAAAACAAGTGGTTTTGTGAATGCCGTCTTACGCAAGGTTTCCACGGTCACCATGATCTGGCCCCAAGATGCGGTGCGGCTGAGTTATCCCGATTGGATAGCGCAACGGTTTCACAAAGAAATGTCAGCCGAAGATGCTCTCATGTCTCTTGAGCGGATGAATGTGCCGCCTCCGGTTTCGATGCGCTCTGACGGTTATGTGCAAGATGAGTCCAGCCAGTGGGTGGCCGCCGCTGTGGGTGCCAAGAAAGGCGAACTGATTTTGGATGTGTGTGCAGGGCCAGGTGGCAAAGCCACTGGCATTGCAGCATCTGGTGCCACGGTGATCGGCGCCGATCTGCAGTTCACGCGAGCAGGACTAGTGGCGCAGAATGCACAACGCATGGGTTATCACTTGCCAGTGGTTGCTGCTGACGGAATGATGCCACCCTTCGGCGACAATAGTTTTGATCGCCTTTTGTTGGATGCCCCGTGCTCGGGTCTGGGTGCATTGCGCCGCCGTGCCGATGCCCGTTGGCGGATGACTGCCGCAGATGTTGATGAGTTGGGCCTTCTCCAGAAGAAACTCATTGATGCCTCAACATCTTTGGTGAAGCCAGGTGGGGTCTTGGTGTACAGCGTGTGCACGGTGACGGCATCGGAATCTATTGATCACGGAGTGCCCGCAGGTTTTGACGTCGTTGGGCGCGAAGGTGATGCGGGTTTGCCGCCTCTTGGTGACGAGTGGAGTGATTTTGGCATCGGGACCCGAGTGCTCCCACATCACGCTGATACTGATGGCATGGTTCTCATCCGATACCGTCGCCGTTATGACTGATCAACCGTCACCGATTCAAGCCAAGGTTCTCACCGTCAGTGACGGGGTAGTGCGTGGTACGCGTCAGGACATATCTGGCGAGAAGTTGGCAGAGGCTCTCGAGCGGCACGGGTTTGTGGTCGTCGAACGGGCTGTGACGGCTGATGGCGCCGACAATGTGGCGCGAGTTCTCACGGGTCTCACAGAAGGCTTTTCAGGAATTGTTGTCAGCACTGGTGGCACAGGCTTTGCTCCGCGTGATCAAACCCCCGAAGGCACGCGTCGCGTGATTGAGCGTGAGGCTCCAGGTTTGGCGGAAGCGATGCGTTTGGTGAGTCCGTTAGGTCGGCTATCTCGGGGCATCGTCGGCATCCGTGGTCAAGCCATCATCTGCAATACGCCTGGCTCGCCCGCAGGGTGCGTGGAACAGATTGAGGCCATCGTGGATGTGCTGCCACACGCCGTGAGGTTGCTCGCCGATGCACCCACGACTCACTAAATCAACCCGTGGGGCTTGCCCGATACCGATAGCGTAAGCAGTGTGTTACGCATTGTGCTCCCCAAAGGCTCATTAGAGAAAGCCACCTTCGATCTTTTTGAAGCGGCTGACCTGCCGATTCGGCGTTCCTCAAATGTCGATTACAAAGCATCTATTGATGATCCACGAATCATTGACGTGCGAATTCTTCGCCCACAGGAAATACCGCAGTATGTGGCTGAAGGTTTATTTGATATCGGTATCACTGGGCGCGATTGGGTTGAAGAAACGCAGAGCGATGTGCACAGTCTTGGCGAATTGAAGTATTCCAAAGCAACCACTGACCCCGTCAAGGTTGTTGTCGCTGTGGCTCAAGACAGCATCGCTCAAAGTGTGTCTGATTTGCCGGCTGGTGTGCGCGTCAGTTCTGAATACCCAAGTCTGACCGCGCGTTATTTTGCCGAGCGCGGCATTCAAGCTGACATCCGTTTGTCTTATGGTGCCTCTGAAGCAAAGATCCCCGATATTGCAGACTGCATTGTTGACATTACGGAAACGGGACGAGCGTTACGCGCGGCCGGTCTGCGCGTGATTGACACGATGCTGGTGAGTTACACCGAGATGATTGCTAATAAGCAAGCTTTTGCTGACCCAGAGAAGCGTCACGCGATGAACCAGTTGATGACCTTGTTGTTAGGCACTCTCGATGCGCGTGGCAAGGTGCTCGTGAAACTAAATGTTGGTACTGATGATTTGCAGAGGGTTCTCAATGTTTTGCCATCTGCCAAATCGCCGACAATTAGCAAACTCGCCGGTGGGGGATTTGCTGTTGAATCAGTTGTAGAAAAGCGCACGATTAACACCCTCATCCCTGCTCTCAAGGATGCCGGCGCTTCAGATCTTTTGGAAATGCCGATTTCCAAGATCGTGGCCTGACTACTTGTCATGTTAAGAGGCACTGTGACATCTTTTGATGCCCATGTTGGTCTTGGGGAAATCACGACTAGCGATGGCGCGATATTGATGTTTCATTGCGCGGAAATTGCAGACGGCTCGCGAGCAATAGATATCGGCACCTCTGTGAATTTCGAATTGCTGACGAAGTTCAGTCGAAACGAAGCCAGTGCAATTCGTTCTGCCTGACGACCGTCGTACTCAAGACATTGTCGCGGTCCTCATGTCGCTGCCGAGTGGCAAAGTTGTTTCCTATGGCGAGGTGGCTAGCGACGCGGGCCATCCCAAACAGGCGCGCTTTGTGGGTCACATCTTGGCCAAGTACGCCGAAGAGTTAGATCTTGCTTGGTGGAGGGTCGTCAATGCCCAAGGTCGTTTGGTGCAAGGACTTGAAGTTGAACAAAGACGTTTGCTTCTTGCTGAGGGAGTGATGGTCAGCAACGGACGGGCGCGGCGAACTACAGAGAATTCTTGACCTGTACAAAAGCAAGTCGGATATTCGCCAAGGCATCTTTGAGGACTTCAAAGTTTTCACCGAGACGTTCCTGCAAACCTTCGACCAGGCAGGCCAAGGCATCGATTGCCAGCGCTGATTCAACAAGACCAGGAGGACTGCTGGTGAGATGGATGGCGGCTAGTTCGTACAGACCCATGGCATGGTTCGAAATAACCATCTCGGCGGGTACTTCAGCTAAGCGTTGGCGGGCCTCGGCGACGGCTTCAAGGGATTCGGCCACTTCTGGCTCGATGTTGTCTTCGTTGCGGGCACTATTCATGGGATCTTCCTGTAGGTGTTTCGGGGACCATGACCGTTTTGGGGCCATGTGCGGCTACGCTATCTCTCACAACTGAGGCGAAGTGGGGTTGTTGCCCCCACCTGACCATCTCCGAGCAATCGGAACGTGCGTTCAGGTCATTGCGAGAAGGCCGCGACAGCGGCTAACCCGTGTCGACTTCGCGTCGCCATGTATCCGTATCTCCGGGAGGTTAGCCCTTTGCACAGAAGTGAACAGCCATAGCACCGCCAATAGCCGAACCTCGCTATAACGAACGCATCCGCGCTCGTGAAGTGAGGGTGATCGGACCCGATGGAGCGCAATTAGGTATCAAGACCGTCCCAGACGCCTTGGCCCTCGCTCGAGAGATTGACCTCGACCTTGTTGAAGTCGCACCTCTTGCCAACCCACCGGTCTGCCGCATCATGGATTATGGCAAGTTTCGGTATGAAGAGTCCCAACGAGCGCGCGAAGCACGCAAGAAGACGGCTCATGTCACCGTTAAAGAAGTCAAATTCCGACCCAAGATTGGGCGCGGCGACTTCGACACCAAGGTGCGTCACGTACAGGGATTCCTCGCCGAAGGCCACAAGGTCAAGGTGTCACTCCAGTTTCGTGGCCGAGAAATGGCTCACCCAGAGTTGGGGAGCAAAATTCTCGATGAAGTCATTGAAAAGATTTTGAGCGTTGGCAAAGTGGAAACACAAGCTCGGCTTGAAGGACGCAGCATGACAATGGTTCTCGTTCCTGACAAAAAACCAGTGAAGAAAGAAAAAGCAGCAACTGCCGTTGAATCGGAAGTGGATGTCAATCCAGCTGTTGAGATCGAAACTGCACTGGAAACAGCACCCCTCGAAGTTATAGAAACTCCAGCAGTCTCCGAAGAATAAATTTCCGAACACCCTTGATTAAAGGACACCAGTCATGCCAAAGATGAAGACCAGCAAAACAGCCGCCAAGCGGTTCAAGAAGACCGGCACCGGCAAAATTCGTCGTTTGCAGCAGAACCGTCAGCACTTGTTCGAAAAGAAGCCGTCCACTCGTACCCGCCGTCTTGACGGCATGGTTGATGTGCACTCCGGTGATATCAAGAAGATCAAGCGTCTACTCGGCCTGCGCTGAGTTTTACCCCCACCACATACGTCACAAGATAAGAACGAGAGAAGGGAAATCCGATGGCCAGAGTTAAGCGTGCAGTCGGTTCGAAGAAGCGTCGTAAGCAGACGCTAGAACGTGCCAAAGGTTATTACGGTAATAAAAGTCGTTCCGTGCGTGCTGCCAATGAGCAGGTCATGCGTTCGGGTCAGTATGCATTCCGCGACCGTCGAGCCAAGAAGGGCGAGTTCCGCCGTTTGTGGATTCAGCGCATCAATGCGGCCTGTCGTCTTCATGACATGAGCTATAGCCGCTTCATTGATGGGTTGAATAAGGCTGGTATCGAAGTCGACCGCAAGATCTTGTCTGATCTGGCTGTCACCGACCTTGCTGCATTCGGCCACCTCTGCGAGGCGGCCAAGGCGGCACTCGCCTGAGCGAGATCTCCTGAACCACGAACTGGTTCTCAGCAATCCAAGTGTTCAACGACTGCGGCGCCTTGCGGGGCGTCGCAGTTCGCGTGACGAGGAAGGTGCCTTCGTTGTCGAAGGCGCGATGTTGATTGCTGAAGCAGTGCGCGCCGGCTGGCATGTTGAAGCACAGTTCTTGACACCTGGAGCCAGTCCGATTGATGGTGCGGGGACGGTCAATTTTTTAGCTGATGGAGTGATGGAGAAGGTTGCCACGACTGAGACTCCGCAACCGATTCTCGCCATTGTCACGCGACAATTTGCCGACGCAGACATTTTGACGTCAGCTTCCTTCGTGATCGTTGCCGATGGCATTTCTGATCCTGGCAATCTCGGCACAATGTTGCGTTCTGCTGAAGCCGCTGGTGCTGATGCGTGTGTCGTGACATCAGGTTCAGTAGATCCGAGTAACCCGAAAGTGGTGCGCTCGTCCGCTGGCAGCATTTTTCGCCTGCCGATCCTGGAGAGGGTCTCGCTTGAAGATGTGGCGCGTGCGGGCCTGATCTGTGTGGGTACCTCATCACATCTCGGTAGTGAATACACCTCATTCGACTGGACACGCAGAGTTGCCGTGGTGCTCGGAAATGAGGCTCATGGGCTTGCAGATGCCTCGGCGGTTGATGAATGGGTGACCATTCCCCAATCGGGTGCAGGGGAGAGTTTAAATGTGGCTATGGCCGCCACCGTGTTGTGTTTTGAAGTTGCTCGTCAGCGTAGGGCAGCCTCGGGTACGGTGGTCTTGCCATGATTGTTGACATCAATGCCGCCCGTGCTGCCGCTGAGCAGAGTATTGCGAATGCCTCAACCATTGATGAGTTGCGCCAACTCGATACTGAACTTTTGGGGAAGAAGAGTCCGCTCGCTCTGCTGAAGAATGGCCTCGGCAAATTGCCCACAGTGGATGAGAAAAAAGAGGCTGGCCAAGCCCTCAACGAAGCGATGTCTGCTGTTGAATTCACCCTTGCGCAACGTCGGGCGTTACTCGGTCGTGCTGAGCGAAATGTTCAGTTATCTGCTGAGGCTCTTGATCTCACGGAGCATTTTGCTGCTCCTGGTCGGGGTAAATCTCATATCGTCACTCAGGCGTGGCAGAGACTGGAAGATGTTTTTGTTGGTCTTGGATTCCAAGTTGCCGAAGGACCTGAGGTGGAAACCGATTGGTACAACTTTGAGGCCTTAAACATGCCGCCCTCGCATCCGGCGCGCAGTATGCACGACACTTTCTACGTTGATCACGGTCAGCCTGGGAGTACGGTCCTTCGTACGCACACCTCGCCAGTACAAATTCGCGTGATGCAAAATGTGGCGCCCCCGATCTACATGATTATGCCTGGTCGTGTGTTTCGTAATGAAACCACTGATGCCACACATCTCGCAGTCTTTCATCAGATCGAAGGCCTCGTGATTGACCGTGGCATCACCCTGGCTGATCTTGCGGGAACGATCGAAGCCTTCACTCAGGCTTTCTTCGGAGCCGGATTCACGAGTCGTCTGCGCCCAAGTTACTTCCCGTTCACTGAGCCCTCTGCCGAGTTTGATATCCGTACGCCGAAGGGTGATTGGCTTGAACTCGGAGGTTGTGGCATGGTGCACCCCAATGTTTTGCGCGCTGGCGGACTTGACCCCGAGGAATGGAGCGGCTTCGCTTTCGGCTTCGGCATTGATCGCATGGCTAAGGAACGACATGGTGTGGGCGATGTCCGAGAGATGTATACCAATGACATTCGATTCATTGAGCAGTTCTGAGAGATAGCGATGAAGATTGTCCACTCTTGGTTGCGTGATCTAGCGGCTCTCCCCGATGACACTGAAGCAATTTCATTTGCCTTATCAGATATCGGTCTTGCTGTTGAAGGTGTTGAAAAAGTTGGCACAACTGTGGCTGGTGTGATCACTGCGCGGGTCATTAAAACGCAACGTCATCCCGATGCCGCCAAAGTACATCGCGTCTTTCTTGATAATGGTGATGGCACCGAACATCATGTGTGGTGCGGGGCATTTAACATGCAAGCCGGCGACATCATCCCGTGGGCAACGCCTGGTACGACGATGCCCGACGGCCGTTTGATCGAAACCAAACCCATTGTTGGTATCCCGAGCGAAGGTATGTGTTGCTCGGCCCGTGAACTTGGTCTCGGCGATGATCACGAGGGTATTTTGATCATGGATCCAGCGACACCGCTTGGCATTCCGTACGGTCAAGCGCTTGGTTTTGCCGAAGAGATTGTGTACGACATTGATGTTTTGCGCAACCGACCCGATGCGTATGGGCATATTGGCGTGGCTCGTGACTTGGCTGCTCGTTTCAAGGTGCCGTTTATTCAATCTGTTCCGACGTTGGACGTCACTGGAGATAGTCGGAGTGCACCAGTAGAAATCGTCGCTGGCGATCGTTGTGCGCGATTCACGACAATCATCATCAGTGGCATTCACATCACGCAGTCGCCTGACTGGATGGTCAGTCGCCTAGCAGCCGCTGGCATGCGCTCAATCAACAATGTTGTTGATGTTTCCAACTATGTGATGCTGGAAACTAATCAGCCGAATCACGCGTATGATTTCGAAACACTCGGTGGTGGAGGATTCAAGATTCGTTTAGCCGCCGAGGGTGAAAAAATCACCACGCTTGACGGTGTTGAGCGATCTTTGACAGCTGATGATCTGTTGATTTGTGATGCGACCAATCGACCTATCGGTATCGCTGGAATTATGGGCGGTCAAAACACAGAGATCAGCCCACAGACAACGGTCGTGGCACTGGAAACAGCATGGTTTGAGCCCGTAGCGGTGATGCAGTCCGTGGCTCGCATGAATTTGCGCAGTGAGGCCTCGGCCCGCAACGAGCGCGGCATGGATCCCTTTGGTATTGACACCTCAATAGCGCGCTTTGTTGAACTTCTCCGTGTGACCTGTCCTGACCTCGTGGTCCATCAAGGCATGGTGGACGAACGCAGTGAATCGATTCCGCCGACCAAAGTCATTGCAGTTCGTCCTCCACGAGTGAGTGCGTTGCTCGGGTCAACTTTTACCGTAGAGCAGATTCGTGCTCTCATTGAGCCCATCGGTTTTTCGTGTGAAACCTCTAAAGATTCTCTGACCGTCACGGTTCCATCATGGCGACCCGATTGCACCCTTGAAATTGACATCGTTGAAGAAGTGGCTCGCCATTTTGGTTACGACAATCTTGGTAAGACAGTTCCAAAGTCAACCCAACCAGGCGGATTGAGCGTGATTCAGCATCGCCGCCGCCGACTTCACGAGATTCTTCTTGGTCTTGGTTTCAATGAAGCGATGCCACATCCATTTTTGACTGACGGCGATCTATCCAACGCAGGATTACCTGATGTGGCAGTTCGCCTGGTAAATCCGCTCGTCGTTGGTGATGATGTGCTGCGCACTTCCTTGCGACCTGGTTTGCTGAAAGCGATTGCCTTCAACGAATCCCATCGACGTACCGGAGTGAGTTTCTATGAGATCGGACATGTCTATCCGACGAGTTCGGATATTTTGCCTGATGAGTCCGAAGCGCTCGGTGTGGTCATCGCTGGATCTGATGCACCGCAGGCAGTCGCAGTGTGGCGCGAATTAGCAACGGGCATGGGTTGGGGAGCGCGCTTGGATCAATCGCAGGTGCCATCAGGTCTGCATCCGACACGATCAGCAACTTTGTCTGCTGGAAAAGATGTCGTCGGCGCAGTTGGTGAAATTCATCCTGACGTGTTGGACGCCTACAACATTACCCAACGGGTCGCCGTCCTTGAATTGAATCTTTCGCGCCTATTGGCCATTGAACCCAAGGTTGCCCAATGGAAACCTACGAGTCGCTATCCATCTAGCGATATTGACCTGGCGTTCACAGTGCCGACTTCGGTAACTGCTGAAAAAATTGAGAAGGCTCTGCGTCAAACGGCCGGTGCACTCTTGGTTGATCTGACATTGTTTGACGTCTATCGCGGTAAAGATGCAAGCGATTCTCGGAGTCTTGCTTTTCGTTTGCGCTTACAGGCTCATGATCGAACGTTGACTGATGCTGATGTGGCTGCCGTGCGCGAGAAGTGCATCGCTGGTGCTGCAAAACTTGGCGCCCAACTCCGCTAACCCGCCACCAGTTCCACCAATTAGTTCAGTGTGGGGTCGCTTGGGCAGTCAGCCAACCAACTGGCTTCACCTTTTTGTCGACGCAAAACCGTTTCCCATAGATCCTCGGGAGTCTGCGTGAATACATCACTCACGAGTACATTCAGCACCAACCACGCGCCACCTTCAAGTTCGGCATCAAGTTGTTGGGGTCCCCATCCGGCATAACCGTGAAAGATACGGAGCAAACTTGGACGAGGGTCTAATTGAGCGGGATCGCAGTCAAGGTCAATCGGGGCCACGCAATCCACAGACACGAAAGTTTGGCCGTCAGGAGTTTTCCCGGGAATCATCCCGAGGGCGATCAGGGCGTGGGTTTCGACTGGTCCGCCGCTAAAAAGTACTTGGGGTGGGGTCAAGAGGTCCACCCACGAGTCAAGTTCGATCCTGAGTTCATTGCTGGAACGGTTCAGCATCAGACCCAATGCGCCGCCTTCGTTATGTTCCAACATGAACAGCACACTGCGGTCGAAGTTGGGGTCAGTCAGGGGCGGGGCGGCAACTAAAAGTCGGCCCTTCGTCGATGGTAGGGAAAATCCGCGAGAACGGGCCATCTCCCCATGTTCTCACGCCTGTTGCCCAAGCGCAGTTACGAGCGCATTAGTAAGGTCGTTGTATTCCTATACATGTGACTGTATGATTATTCCCCGTGAACACAGCAGTCAAAAAAGTCGCCATTATCGGGGCCTCGGGATATACCGGGGTTGAACTGATGCGCTTGATCGCGGGTCACCCGAACCTCGAGTTGGTTCTTGCCACCGGCGATAGTCAGGCTGGGTCGCTGATCTCCTCGTTGTATCCCAGTTTGGCGGCGTCCTACCCCGAGATGGTCTTCGCCGACTCGGACCCGACAACTTTGACCCACCAAATCGCTCAACAAGTTGACGGCGTGGATGTCGCCTTTCTTGGAATCCCGCATGAGGCAAGTCTTGCCCTGGCGCCTGTGCTCGTTGGCAAAGTTGGATGTGTGGTCGACCTTTCGGCTGCCTATCGACTGCAAGACGCTTCGGCGTATCCCAAGTGGTACGGATTCACTCACGATCAACCCGATCTTCTCGCGCAAGCTGTCTACGGACTTCCCGAACTTCATAGGAAGCAACTTGTTGGCGCCCAACTGGTTGCAACTCCTGGTTGTTATGTCACGGCTGCGACTTTGGCTCTTGCTCCACTGGTGCGATTGGGGCTGATCAGCAATTCCGGAATCATCGTCGATGCGGCGAGTGGCGTATCGGGTGCCGGTCGCGCGGCCAAGCAGTCCAACAGTTTCACCACAGTCAATGAAGATATGAATGCTTACGGATTACTTGATCATCGACATACACCTGAGATGCAAGAACAGATTGGCGCACAAGTTCTGTTCACGCCGCATCTGGTGCCGATGAATCGGGGGATCCTGGCGACGTGCTACGCCCGACCCACTGACCCCAGCCACACATCAACGGATTCCTTGCTTGCAGCCCTAAAAGAATTTTATGCTCACGAACCATTTGTCGTGGTGCGTGAGCAATCTCCATCAACCAAAGCCACGCTCGGCTCAAACGCAGTACATATCACAGCGCGTTTCGACGAGAGAACTGGATATGTCATCATCGTTAGTGCTTTAGACAACTTGTGCAAGGGTGCTTCGGGTGGCGCAGTGCAAGCAGCCAATGTGGCCCTTGGGCTTCCAGAGACCGCTGGTCTGACTTCGATAGGGGTGTATCCATGAGTGCGCAAAGTAATGTGTCATTGACAACGGTGCTGAGTCCCGAGTCGCGAGCTGCGGTGCTGATTGAAGCATTGCCGTACATTCGTCGCTTCGCCGACAAAGTCGTTGTCGTGAAATACGGTGGCAACGCCTTAGCCGGAGCGTCCGAAGCCGATGCGTTGGCGCTTTTTGCTGAAGATATTGTGCTGATGCGACTTGTTGGTCTCAAGCCAGTTGTTGTCCACGGTGGTGGACCGCAAATCAGTGCCCTGATGACGCGCTTAGGTAAAACAACGGAGTTCCGTGACGGTCTGCGGGTGACCGATGCCGAGACCGTTGATATTGCGCGAATGGTTTTAAGTGGACAAGTCAATCCGCAAATTGTGGCAGCAATAAATGTTCATGGGCGATTCGCTGTCGGCGTCAGCGGTGAGGATGCCACCTTGATCACTGCGAGTGCCAAAAATCCTGAACTTGGTTTCGTTGGTGACGTAGAAAAAATCAACCCTGGAATCTTGCAACGCCTACTTGATGACGAATTCGTTCCCGTTGTCGCCACGATTGGCGTTGATGCAAGTGGTCAGGCCTACAACATCAATGCTGACACTGTTGCTGGTGCTATTGCCGAGGCGTTAGGTGCCGAAAAGTTGGTGTATCTCACCGACATTGAAGGACTGCGACGCATAGTCACTGACGCTGAGAGTTTGATCCGTCAAACAACGCCAGACGAACTCGATGAACTGATGAACGATGGAACGATCGCCGGGGGAATGATTCCCAAGGTCGAGAGTTGTGTTCATGCTGTGCGCAACGGAGTCAAACGCGCCCACATTTTAGATGGTCGGATCCCTCATGTTTTATTGCTCGAACTGTTTACTGATTCGGGTATCGGAACGATGGTCGAAGCCAAGAAATTCGCAACCCCAGGAGTGGTCTCATGAGTGCACATATGTTTGTGACTGCAGGTCAGCCGCACTGTCCATTTATGCCAGTCTTTGGTGCTCCGGCAGTGATGTTTGAACGGGGTTTAGGGACCGAACTATGGGACACCGATGGCAAGCGTTACCTTGATTTCTTATCAGGTATTGCTGTTGTCTCACTGGGACACAGCAATCCAGTCATCGCCTCAGCGGTGTCTGAACAATTAAATACTCTGCTTCATGTGAGCAATTTTTTCGCTAATCCAATGGCCACTAAAGCCGCACTGGCGATCAACGAGTTGATGTTTGAAGCCTCGGGCGCACATGGTCAAGTGTTCTTGTGCAACAGCGGGGCAGAAGCCAATGAGGCTGCCCTCAAGTTGGCGCGAAAATTCGGTGGCCGTGGGCGCCATGTTGTGATCTCGGCATTGGGAAGTTTTCACGGTCGCACCTTGGCTGCCTTGGCGGCAACTGGACAACCCGCCAAACACGAGCCTTTCCAGCCAATGCCCGATGGTTTTCGCCACGTTCCATTCGGTGATCTTGCGGCGCTCACAGCAGCCATTGATCCGAGCGTGGCAGCGATTCTCATTGAGACCGTGCAGGGCGAAGGTGGAGTCATCCCCGCATCAAAGGAGTATCTCCAAGGGATCAGGAGTCTGTGCGATGAGCGCGGTCTTTTGATGATGATTGACGAAGTTCAGACTGGCATGGCGCGAACTGGCGAGTGGTTTGGTTTTCAACATGCTGGCGTGGTGCCTGATGTAGTGACACTGGCAAAAGCGTTAGGCAACGGTTTCCCCGTTGGTGCCTGTTGGGCCAAACAAGAAGTAGCAGCAGTCTTTCAACCTGGTGATCATGGCTCGACCTATAGCGGTACGGCGATAGCCGGAGCAGCGATCTGCGCTGTCATCAATCAGATGCGTGACATCAATGCTCCAGTCTTGGCGCGTGATAAAGGTCTGTATCTCGCTGAAGAATTATCCAAGGTTGCGGGAGTAGTTGAAGTTCGCGGGCAAGGCCTTTTACGGGCAGTTGAATTAGGACCGAACCGAGATGCGAAAGCGGTGTATCTGGAACTCTTGAATGAGGGTGTCGTCACCAACGCAGTGAATGCCACATCATTGCGACTTGCTCCACCAATCACTGTTTCGATTGCCGAAATGGATGAAGTGATCGCCAAGATCGCCACTGTTCTAGCCAAAGGAGTGGGCCTCACTGCCACCCCAGCATGAAACACTTACTGAACATCACCGATCTGGACATTGACGAGATTCATCAGGTTCTTGAGTTGGCTCAACGTCAGCCCTCAAGTCTTGGTTATCCACTGCGCTCAAGCGATGGTACGCCTATCGGCGCCGCTCTGATTTTTGAAAAGCCATCCAATCGAACGCGACACAGCATGGAGATCGCCGTCGTGCAACTCGGTGGACATCCGATTTATACCCGTGGCGAAGAAGTCGGTCTCGATACCCGCGAGCCGGTTGAAGATGTGGCGCAAATTATGTCTGGCTATCACGGCTTGATCGCTGCCAGAGTTTTCAAACATGGGATTGTCGAGCGCCTTGCAAGTGCTAGTTCGGTGCCCGTCATCAATATGTTGAGCGATTTTTCTCATCCCCTGCAGGGTCTCGCTGACGCTTTGACAATGGTGCAAGAGTTTGGAAGTCTGAGTGGAAAAACTGTGGCTTATGTCGGCGATTACAACAATGTGGCGCGTTCGCTTGGGGAGATTTGCCTGATGCTCGGTGCTCATTATCGACTCGCCTGTCCAGAGGGATATGACGCTTCAAGCGATGAGTTGCAACGCATCTCCTCCTTGGGATCAGGATCCATTGAACAATCTTCTCGACCACAAGAAATTGTCGCTGGGGCACATGCTGTGC
>SHUW01000086.1 GCA_009694465.1 Ilumatobacteraceae bacterium | reverse complement strand
GTCATCGAATTGGCGATGTGTACCTCTCGCCCTGAGTTGGTGTGCGGTATCCACTTCTTCAATCCGGCAACTGCAATGCCCCTTGTTGAAATCGTGCGCCCGTTGTCAGCGAGTGACTCGACGATTGAAATTGCCACTGCCTTTGCTGAGACTTGTACCAAGCAACCAGTGCAAGTACTAGACCGCGCTGGCTTCATCGTCAATGCCCTGTTATTCCCCTATCTCAACAACGCCATCCGCATGCTCGAACAGGGCACCGCAAATATGGCCGACATTGACACCGCGATGAAGGGTGGCTGTAATTTCCCGATGGGACCTTTCGCACTACTCGATCTAGTTGGTCTTGATACTTCGCTGGCCATCTTGGATGCGTTGTACAACGAGTTCCGTGACCCGAACTATGCCGCTATGCCCACGCTGCGCCGTATGGTTGCCGCTGGAAAATTAGGTCGCAAGACCAAAGCTGGCTTCTACAGTTACTGAGGTGCGAGCCGGAGATGTGATGCCTTGGGTGCTGACCCCCGAGAACATCAACGCCTTCAATCGCCCACAAAGCGAAGATCCCGAAACTGAATGGAATTTTGATTCGGTACCAATGCAAGATGATGATCTCATCGCCATCGGTGCAAATCTTGAGCCAGGTACTTTGATTCAGGCATATCGACATGGCTTGTTCCCGATGCCCATGGATCGAAAAAAATTGGGTTGGTGGAGCCCCGTCACCCGTGGAATCATCCCCCTTGATGCTGTACACATCTCGCGATCATTACAAAAAAATCTGACTCAATTTTCGGTGCGCGTTGATACTTGTTTTACCGACGTGATGCAAGCCTGCGGAAGTTCTGCTCGGCCACACGGCTGGATTAACAATGAATTCATTGACGCCTACACATTGCTACACCGCTCAGGATGGGCCAACAGCGTTGAAGTATTTTTGGATGAACAACTTGTCGGTGGTATTTACGGTGTGCGGATCGGACGACTTTTTGCCGGAGAAAGTATGTTCCATACCCACACTGATGCCTCCAAGACCGCCCTTGTCGCCCTAGCGGCACTACTTGACGCCGCCGGCGTGGTTTTGTTTGATGTGCAGTGGACGACCGAACACTTGAAATCGCTGGGTGCTGTGGATATCACCCGAGATAGCTACTTGAGATTGCTGAAAGAAGCGCAGAAAAGCCCAATCTTGCGACAGACTGAGACACATGGCTGACTCAGGTGACAAAGCAGTTCGACGCGATGACCCATGGTTGATGCGCACCTATTCTGGGCACTCCACGGCGCGCGCATCTAATGAGCTTTACCGCACCAACTTAGCTAAGGGTCAAACGGGTCTGTCCATCGCCTTTGACCTTCCTACACAAACTGGTTACGACCCCGACTCGGCGATGGCCGCTGGTGAAGTGGGCAAGGTTGGCGTTCCTGTCGCTCACCTCGGGCATATGCGCACTTTGCTTGACGGCATTCCCCCGGGGCAAATGAATACATCAATGACTATCAATTCTCCAGCAGCATGGATGTTGGCGTTGTATGTGGCTAATGCTGAAGAGCAGGGAGTGCCCGCTGATGCGTTACGCGGCACAACGCAAAATGACATCATCAAGGAATACCTTTCGCGCGGAACCTATATTTTTCCGCCCATCCCTTCGCGCCGCTTGATCGTTGACATGGTTGCTTGGTGCGCCAACAATGCGCCCAAGTGGAACCCGATGAATGTCTGCTCGTATCACTTGCAAGAAGCAGGCGCGACGCCAGTACAAGAAATCGCTTTTTCACTCGCCAATGCCGTCGGTATTCTTGATGCCGTCAAGGATTCTGGTCAGGTTCCACCCGAACAATTCAGTCAAGTGTTTGGCGGCATGTCTTTCTTCGTCAATGCGGGCATTCGTTTCATTGAAGAGATATGCAAAATGCGAGCCTTCACAGAATTATGGGACCGCATCGGTCTTGAGCGTTACGGCGTGACTGATGAAAAAGCTCGCCGGTTTCGCTACGGCGTGCAAGTGAACTCTCTCGGTCTCACTGAAGCCCAGCCAGAAAACAATGTGCAACGTATTGTGCTCGAGATGCTGGCTGTGTCACTGTCCAAAAACGCTCGAGCTCGATCAATTCAGTTGCCAGCGTGGAATGAAGCGCTTGGGTTACCGCGTCCGTGGGATCAACAATGGAGTCTGCGGATGCAACAGGTTCTTGCCTTTGAAACTGACCTACTTGAATACGCGGACATTTTTGATGGCTCAAAAGTTATTGAAGGCAAAACCGCCGAACTTCGTGATGCGGCTTGGAGTGAGTACGAAGAGATTCTTGCTTTAGGTGGAGCCTTCGAGTCAGTTGACACCCTCAAGGGTCGTCTTGTTAAGTCAATGGCCGAGCGCACGCGACGAATTGAAAGCGGCGATCAAGTAGTCGTCGGCGTCAACAGTTACACCGAGTTTGAAGAATCCCCTCTCGGTGGCGAAGGAAAAATCGTCAAGGTCGATCCCGATGTTGAGCGCGAGATGATTGCTGATGTCACAGCCTGGCGGGCACATCGCGATGACAAAGCAGTCCAGGCCGCATTAAATGATTTGCGTGAGGCGGCCGAATCAAATACCAACATCATGGAGCCTTCAATCGCTCTTGCTCGTGCTGGTGGAACGACTGGCGAATGGTCCAGTGTGTTACGCAAAGTCTTCGGCGAATTTCGTGCTCCCACCGGGGTCTCGGCTGCGGTCGGTAAGCGACCTGGTGAATTAGCCCAAGTTGCGGCATACGTGCGCACAATCCCGGGTGGTCCACCAAAGTTGCTTGTCGGCAAGCCAGGTCTAGACGGTCACTCCAACGGTGCCGAGCAAATTGCAGTTGCGGCACGCGATGCAGGGATGGAAGTTGTGTATTCAGGCATCCGTTTGACACCAGAACAAATCGCCGCCAGTGCCCGCGACGAAGATCCCGATGTCATTGGTCTCTCAATCTTGTCGGGATCACATATGGCCTTAGTGCCAGCAGTTATGGCTGAATTGAAAAAAGAAGGTGTAGAGATTCCAGTTGTTGTCGGGGGCATTATCCCCGAGGAGGATCGTCCAATTCTCCTTGCCTTGGGCGTCACCGCGGTGTACACACCCAAGGACTTCAAACTCAGTCAGATCATGCGCGATATCGCAGAGATTGCAGCGCGTAACCGCAAATAATTTTTAGACTTTGGTTGCTGATTCGCCTGCAACCCAACTTTCGAGAGTCGGACCACTTTCAAAACTTGTGATCAGCGCATAACGAGGTGCGTCCCCTGGATGAACAACGACATGCCACAGCCGTTGCGTGTCAACTATGTATCGCGATCCGAGAGTGAGCGGAATTCTTTGTTCTGTTGCGGGGTCGGGTAAACCATCGGAACCATTATCCATCAGCAACATATAACTATTGGGTTGATGAGTGAGTTCTGACCACGTGCGCACAACCCAGCCCTCTGACTCGGGATTAAAACGATTGTTGTCATCGCGATGCAATGAACGAATTGCAGTTTCGCGATCCTGAGGTTCAAGTTTGATAATCCGAACCCGACCAAAGTTGGCTCCGACATCATCAACATATTTTCTCAATGTCGGCGCCTTGTCAGCATTGGATGTCCACAACGCGTCCTTGTCAGTTTTCCCCTTATCCCAAAAACCCCGACAGTCAAGTTCACCATCGGCCGAAGCTAGAGGGGCAAAGTTGGTGTCGCCGCCGCTCTTCCAATCCATATATTCCAGGCATTCCCATTCAACACTCGGCACGACGACAGGCATCGGTGTCAAAATCGCAAAACCAGTTTCCTCAAGAGCAGGAATGCGATAGTGCTCAGTCACCAGCGGAATCTTGACCGACCAATGTTCTTGGTTAGGCCAGAATGTTGAACCACCTTGGGTTGTCATAAACCTCAGTCTACGAATTGCTCATGGGCGCCGCAGGGCACGGACTCACAACTGGGCGGGATCAGGGTGCTGACGTAGTAGTTGGACCACTCGCCACGCTCGACCCTGGGCTAACAGCACCAGCGGGAATCTTCAGTTTTTGGCCAGCCTGAATATCATCGGCATCAGCTAACCCATTGAGCGCCACAATGTCGACCACGCTGACATTGAATTGGCTGGCGATATAAGAAACCGAATCCCCTGACTGAACGAGATACATCTGATATTCAGTATCAGGGGCGAGGGTGGTCGTCGGCGGGATTGTCGTCGTCGTCACAGCAATCATCACCGGCAAGGTATTGACTACCGTCGGTCCATCAGCACCGCAGGCGGCAACAAGCCCCAGGGTGTATAAGGTCACTACAACAGCCGTCAGACGCTTTCTCACAAGGACAAAGCGTAAGACTCGCCGGCTCTATTCGCTACTCACCCAACAAATTACATATGGCGATGGCTGACATAATGCGCCAAAGCAACAAGTTCAACCTTGGCCTCGGGCAACACCGGTAGTGCCTCAAGGGAATCAATCGCCTGCGCGGTCAGCGAGGAAATCAATTCTTCCATCTCGGCCAGTGCTCCTGAGTCGATGATGGCTTCTTGGGCTCGGCGAACATCGTCATCGGAAAGAACATCTAAACCGACCTTGTCCAGAACCTTGGCCTGGCTGTGCGATGCGCGCTCAACGGCCATTGCCATTAACGGTGTTGGCTTACCCTCTCGCAGATCATCACCTACTGGTTTGCCCGTCAGTGCCGTGTCACCAAAAACGCCCATCACATCATCACGCATTTGAAAAGCGTCACCGAGCGGAAGTCCATAGGCGCTCAGCAATGGAAGGAGTTCTTCTTTGCGCTCAGGCGCAGCGAGCATCGCCCCAAGATGTAACGGCCGCTCAATGGTGTACTTCCCACTTTTGTAGCGACAAATCCGTTCGGTCTTATAGCGACGGCGTTCGTTGCGCGATGTGCCGATCAGATCCAGCAACTGACCAATGTTCAACTCAATGCGTAATTCGTGCCAAATCTCGCGGGCTGCTGGGGGTGCATCACCCATCAAGCGATCGCTATAGACAAAAGCTAAGTCACCAACCAAGATGGCAATGCCTTCTCCATATCGACGTGCTTCACCACTTCCACCACTGAGGCGATGTTGCTCGGCGAAAACTTCATGAGTAACAGCCACACCGCGACGCGTGAGCGAACCGTCCATGATGTCATCATGAAACAGCGCGAAGGCATGCAAAAGTTCGAGTGCTGCCCCCGTGTCAAGACTCATCGAAGAATCTGGATCACCGCCTGCGCCAACAAAACCCCAATGACTAAATGCCGGTCGCAATCGTTTGCCACCCGAATTCACAAGGCGACGAATATGTTCAACTGGGCTCGTCAGATCTTCATCAAAACTTGACCATCTGCTTTCCTCAACGCCAAGCACAGCATCAAGATGAGTTTCAATTCGTCGAGCGATCTCAACGAGCGATGGCGGAGGTGTTGAACTCACAGTCTCAGGTTAGAGGTCAATCAGGTTTCTAATCCGCTCACAACGGTGTCAATTTGCATTTTGGCGTTACCAATCCGATCGCGACAGAGGCGAATCAGTTCTGACGCTCGTTCAACCTGACTTGCCAGAACATCAACGTCCACATCAGTTCGCTCAAGATCACTCAGTATCTTCTCAAGTTCTTTTAATGCCTCGGCGTATCCGATTTCTGAAGAATCTTTTGTTGTCATCGCTTTTCCTTTTTTTCTAGTTCACAGTGCTACTGATTGATCCATCAGCAACAACGGTTGTTATTTTTTCGTCCACTGAAACATCAGCCGTACTACGAATCACTCGGCCATCAGCCGTGCGAGTGATTGACCAACCCCGCGCTAAGACATTCTTCGGATCAAGAAGGCGTATACGTGCTTCAAGATTGTCGGTCCGCGTGACAGCGTCAAGCACTATCTGTGGGGCTCGGCGCAATAAACGTTCAACTCGCCCGGTCAAACGCTCA